>NZ_JBAQEO010000739.1:0-2015 GCF_049286785.1 Rhodococcus sp. (in: high G+C Gram-positive bacteria)
CCCCCCCCGACGGCGCGGGACTGCGCGGTGACGCTCTAGCAGCCCGGTACAGGCGCACCGCCACCCTGGATGGCCATCAGCGAGCAGAAAGTGTTGGCAGAGACCTTCCACTTGCCGGCCTGCTCGAGAGCCTCTCCGGATTGGTCCGGCAGCACCGGGTTGCCACCCATGAGAAGCGTCCACTTGACGGCGGCGTTCGCCGGGTCGGTGAGTGTGACGCCCTCCACCGTTGCGGTGGTGGCCATGGCCTGCGGATTCGCAGTCATCCCTTCGAGAGTCGGCAGGAACACATCGCCGTTCTCGACGAGCGCGGCGCGGTCGGCGGGCGGGGTGGTCCCGTTGAAGAAGGTCACGAAGGCGTCGGTGATCTCCTTGGTCGTCGCCGCGTCGGCCGTTGCCGCAGCGGCCGTGGTCTTTTCCGACGCCGATGTGGTGGCAGCCGTCGTCGTGCTGTCGCTGGAACTGTCGTCGGAATCATCGCTGCAGCCGGTGACGGTGGCAGCCAGGACGGCCACGAGACCGAAGGCAGCCAGGCCTCGACGGGTAAATGACTTGCGCATGAAGGATCCTCTCCGGTGGACGGACGAGTTCCGTCCACCAATTTCTGTTTCGAACTTCTCCGGGACTCTCGGAGTGGTGTATGGCCGATCCCGCTACGGAAGGAATGTATTCGGACCATCGAGTCCGGTTCTCCGACAGTACATTCCGGTCATCAACCAGCCCGCCGTAAGCGTACCTGCACACACGCAGGTTATTCGATCCTTTCCTTCATATCGTCCAGATTCACGAGGATCGGATAGCCGCCGACGCTCAAGGCATTGCCGTGACCGGTCTGATGGACGTCGAACACCGACTGGATCGCGGCATAGAAGCCCTGCACATCCAGGGTCTGGTTGACCGCGCGCTTGGCTTGGCGGAGCCCGAACGACGGCATCGTGGCGATGTGCTCGGCGAGAGCCCTCGTCTCGGCGTCCAGGTCTTCGCGAGGCACCACCTTGTTCACCATGCCGACTTGCCGGGCCTCCTCGGCCGTCACCGGACGGCCGGTGAAGAGGATCTCCTTCGCCTTGCGTGCACCGAGTTCCCATGTGTGACCGTGGTATTCGACACCGCCGATACCCATCATGACGACCGGGTCGGAGAACAAAGCATCCTCGGCGGCAATGATCAGGTCGCAGGGCCAGGCCAGCAGCAATCCACCCGCGATGCACCGTCCCTGGACGGCGGCGATGGTCGGCTTCGGCACATTACGCCACCGCAGTGAGTACTCCAGATAGCGGCGGCTCTCACCCTGGTAGATCATCTCCAGGGTGATCTTCTCGGGCACGGGGCCCTGACCCCTCAGGTCGTGTCCCGCCGAGAAGTGCTTGCCCTCGGCGCGCAGAACGATCACCGCCACGTCCACGTCGGCTGCCGCCCGGGTCCAGGCTGCATCGAGTTCGTCGAGAAGCTCTGCGTTCTGGGCATTGGCAGCCTCGGGACGATTCAGAGTGATGGTGGCGATCTTGTCGGCAACTTCGTAGAGAATGTACACGGCAGTCCTCAACTCCGGGGTAGACCGAGTACGCGCTCGGCCACGATGGTGCGCTGGATCTCGGACGTTCCGCCGGCGATTGTGCCGGCGAAGCTACGCGCATAGCGTTCGAACCATCCGCACGCGAAATGATCGTTGTTCCAAGGCGTGTACGGTGCCGTCAACGCGGGATGCACGAGACCGTTCGACCCGGCCGCGTCCAACGCGTGCTCCGAGGCCTTCTGCACGCCTTCGGATCCCAGAAGTTTCAGCACCGAGAGCGCGGCCACGTCCTGATCACCACGAGCGGCGCGGGCGAGCGCCCCGGAACCGAGCAAGCGAAGTGCCTGCAAATCCATGGCGAGAGTGGCATAACGATCTCGATCGAGCACCGTGACAGGGCGGAAGTCCTCGACGAGATCCTGCAGGCGATCGGCGAAACTCAGCCAGAGCAGCGTACGTTCGTGCCCGAGTGCACCATTCGCGACGCCCCATCCCTGGT
>NZ_JBAQEO010000740.1:0-3015 GCF_049286785.1 Rhodococcus sp. (in: high G+C Gram-positive bacteria)
TCAGGCGGCCCGTACGCCTACCTGTGCAAGGCAGGCCACCCGCGCTTCGCGGCGATCACCAGCTGGTACCTCGTCTTCGGCTACGTCCTCGCCCTGGCGGTCTACGCCTTTACTTTCGGCCACTACGTCGCCCGCGTCTTCGGTACCGGAGACCTCGTCGCCAGGGCCGCGGCCGTCGTTGTTCTCGGGGCTTTCCTGATGATCAACATTCGGGGCATCGGCGCGTCGCGCCTCACCGAGGACTCCGTGGTGCTGGCCAAACTCGCCATCCTGGCGGCCATCGCCGGTATCGGGCTGTTCGCGTGGACGCCGCACCGGCTCAGCCCACTCACCGACACCGGCTACCTGGGCGTGTTCGTGGGAGCCGCCTCCATCTTCATCGCCTACGAGGGCTTCGAACTGCTCTCCTACGACTACGACGCCATCGAGCAGCCCACCCGGACGCTACCCAGGGCGCTCTACCTGTCGGTGCTCGTGGTCATCGCCGTCTACGTGGCCGTGACGCTGAGTTCACAGATGCTGGTCTCGGACCAGCTCGTCGTCGCCCAGCGCGAGGTGGCCTTCGCGACCGTCGGCCAGGAAGCGCTCGGCACCTTCGGGCGATGGCTGGCGACCGGGGCCGCGGTGCTGGCCACCTCGTCGGCCATCAACGCCACCCTGTTCTCCACCGCCAGGCTCGTCCGCGACCTCAGCGACGCCCGCGAACTGCCGCCCTTCCTGGGCCGGACACCCGCAGGAGTGCCCGCCAACGCCATGTGGATGCTCGCCCTGCTCGGCGCCGTCTTCGCCATGCTGCCCGGCATCAACGAACTCCTCGCCTTCGGATCGGCCACCTTCCTCGGCGTCTTCGGGCTCATCAACCACCTCCACGCCCGCACCACCGACCGCGCTCGGGAGCGGGTGCTCGGACACCTGGGGGCAGCCGCATGCGTTATCGCCATCATCGTGCTCATGGCCCAGCTCGCCGTCCACGAACCCACCACCCTGGCGCTCATCGCCGGCTGCGTCCTCGGCGTGAGCGCACTGCGACTGGTCTTCGCGAGAAACAGACCGACTGCACCGCAACAGCACTGACTCCCGAAGGCTCTGCCGTCGTGCGCCTGCAACCAATGCGGTGAGCATGCGGACCGAGGCCCCCTGGACGAGGCATGCCCGAACAGCCAGGACGCCACCTGTAGGCCATGTGGGGCGTCAGCGTTGACGTCGGCGTTGTGTTCGTCGTTCTCGGCGGTGATCCGGGCCGAGGTCTCCTCGCCGAGCTTGCCATAGCGGCCGAGGGTGCCCAGGTGCTTGTGACGGAACTTGGCCGCGTGTCCTTCGACTCCCGGATCGCAGCGACGATCTTAGCCTGAATTCACCGACGTGATGCCGAAGCCCGTTCCGGCCGGGCGAGTGGATGTGGGGGCAGTTGCGGGCATGCGGTGACCGCTGGTCTGCCCAGCTTTTCCACGGTTCGGTTCCGGTCGTGCCGTCTCGGCGGGTCGGTCAATGTTCAGGTGGTCGAGGGTGGGCTGTGGCCGATGGTGTTGGCCCACAGTCGAAGCCAGGCGGCCGACCAGGGCCAGTGCGTGGGTAGTCGCAAGATCGGTTTTCGTTGCGGTCGACACAATCGGGCGGGGAGGTTGACGATCTTGCGCCGTAGCGTCGCCCCACGGGCGCGCGAATGCCCACCACCTGCAAGAACGCCGGTGGCGCGCAGCAGATTGTGGGCGATCGCCGCGCAGAGCACCCAGGCGGAGTTTGCCCCGAACTTCCCCGACGGCATGTGTGCCAGGGGCCCGTCGATGAGGTCGGCGAAGACGGTTTCGATGATCGCGTGCCGGCGATGGGTGACATCGGCGTCGGCGGCCGGGGCGGTGGTGTTGGTAAAGAACGGGTGAAATCGCCACACCGGGAACAATGCGTCAGGGTAGCGGGCGTCTTTGACGCGGCGCACGATCAACCGGGCGGTGACCGGAGTCTTGGTCGAAGCGAAAGCGGTGTAGGTGGTTTCGGCGACCTCGGCGTCGGAGATCCACGCTCCGGTGTCGGGGTCGCGGACCGCACCGGGGTATTTCACCGGGGTCCACGCCTCGTCGGCAATCGAGTCGATCGCGCGTTGGACCGCGGTGTTCTTGGCCAGGACGAGCGAGAAGCACACTTTCGCGCGCAGGCACGCCGAGATGACCGCACGGGTGCCGTACGCGGAATCCCCGCGGACCACGAGGGCACCGGTTGCGCCCGCCGCCCGGGCGGTGACGATGGCCTGAGTAACCATCCGACCTGCACCTTTACCGGAGCCGGCTTTCCCGGCGCGCAGTCGCATGCCGGCGATGATCGGCGCGGAGTCCGCGGTGCTGAGCGTCGTCGCCAGCGGGGACAGGCCTTTGCGCAGGATCTGTTTGCCGGCGATCTTCGTGTGTCCGTAGGAGGCGCCTTGCTTGGCGTGGCCGTAGACCGGACGCAGCAGCGAGTCGATGTCGATGAACGCCCGCTCGGCGAGACCGGGCAGGATCTCGACCCGGCCGGTGAGTGCGATCAGGTGTTCGCGGAGCACGGATTCGAGCTGACGAGCATGACCGAAACTGAACTCGCGCAGTAGCGTTCCCACAGTCGAGGGTGCGTAGACGTTGCCGAACAGATGTGTCATGCCGCCCGAGCGCAGCAGGTCGATATCGTCGATGCTGTCGGCGCCTGCGCACATCCCGGCGATCAGGGTGAGCAGTTTCGGTGCCGGGTTCGCCGCTCCGGAGGCGACCTTGGTGGTGGTGATCGAAACCTTCTCCGAGAGCAGGTCCGACAGGTGGGTGTGTTCGGCCAAGGTCATCACCGGGACCAGTCCGGCGCACGAGACGAGGTTGTCCTCGTCGAACACGGCTGAGCCGTCGATGAACTTGTGGGACACTTTCACCGGAAGTGCCTTTCGTGAACTGGTGGATTTGTTGTGTGAGAACTCCAATCTTCCCAGTTCAGGGGGCACTTTCTTCAGTTCGACACGCTGCTACGCAGCTGATCCTTCGGTGGAATCAGGCTTAG
>NZ_JBAQEO010000741.1:0-12195 GCF_049286785.1 Rhodococcus sp. (in: high G+C Gram-positive bacteria)
TCCACGGTGGCGGTCGCGGCCGTAGTACTCCACTGCTGATCGCTGCTGAGATGCTTACGCCAACCGCGCGCGGTGCCGTCGGGACCCGCGGTCCAGGAGGTCTCCGGCGACCGCTCGATGTGCACCACGAACTTGCCGCTGCGGCCGCGGTACACCCGGAACCGTTCGACGCGGTCATTGGTCGAGTGACCCCACTCGACGAGAAGCACACCGACGAACCGCTGTCTGCGGCCCTTGCCTGGTCCGACGCGGACGGTGATCTCCTCGAAACCCTCGCGCTTGGCTTCCTCGATATCGACGAGTCGACGCAGCGCCTGGACGATCGCCGCCGAAAGGCTGCCTCCGGTGAGTTCCTGGGCCCGCTGAAAGAGCGGCAGGTCACCGTCGGACACGTAGATCGTCTTATTCGGCACGACCACATCGTAAACCCCGCCCCAGCCATACGCATACATATACGTATATACCCGAATGCGACAGGCCGCAAGCCTCCCAGTTAGGCCCACGCCGGTCATCGGCGGCCCAACGCGGCGTCGAGCGCACGTCCGTCCACTCCGCCCGTGCGACCACCCCGGCAAGATTGCCCTGCCGTCCGGGGGTCAGAACCAGTTTCATCTGTCGTCGGCATTCAGCCGATCCGGGACCTACACGCTGTCGAGATGCAACGAAGATGGACTGGACGCGCCACCGTATTTGGATAAAAGTCGGGTATGTCGGAGGCGTCCGTCAAAGTGCGTGCTTGCAAGCCGGTCGCTGGCCGGGTGTGTTCGACCTGTGGAGGATCAATGGAGACATCGGTGGCAACCTATGTGTCAGCGGCGCGCAGCTTTTCGGCGTTGGTTCATACGATCCCGGAGGAACGTTGGGACGGAACAGGTTTGGGTGAGTGGGATCTTCGATCGCTGGTCGGTCACGCGTCGCGCGCGTTGATGACGGTCGGGGTGTATCTGGACAGCTCGGCCGGGGCCGCAGACATCGCGAGCCCGGAACAGTACTACGCCCGTGTGAAGGCTTCGGCGTCAGCTGTCGACCCGGCCGAGGTGCTCGAACGCGGCCGCCAGGCCGGTGTCGATCTCGGTGCCGACCCCGCGGCGTCCGTCGACGCTCTGGTGAGGGTCGTGCTCGATCAGCTTGGTGCTGGTGAGGATCGTCTGATTCGCGTGATCGGAGACCTAGGAATACGGCTGCATTCCTATCTGCCCACCCGGACCTTCGAGCTTGCCGTCCACAGTCTCGACATTGCGGCTGCCGCGGACGTCCCCTTCGCACTTCCCGACGATGTCCTCGCTGAGACAACCGTGTTGGCGGCGCGAATCGCGGTGGCGATCGGAGACGGCGCGACCGTGCTGATGGCCTTAACCGGCCGGACGGCGCTACCAGCGTCCTATTCCATCGTGTGAGCACTGTGATCGCCCCCGATAACTGCGACCCCAGGCACGGCCTGGTCAATCAGGCGGCGCATCTCGCTAATCTTCACTGCAAGTCGACCGCCGGCGACTACCCCCGCGCCATGTCCACGAACTTGGACAGATGCAGCTGGTGCGCAACGGTGATGGTGGCTGTCGGACCGTTGCGGTGCTTGCCCAGGATCAGGTCGGCCTCGCCGCCGCGCGGGTCGTCGCGTTCGAACGCGTCGGGGCGGTGCAGCAGGATGACCATGTCCGCATCCTGCTCGAGCGAACCCGACTCGCGAAGGTCGGACACCATGGGCTTCTTGTCCGTTCGCTGCTCGGGTCCACGGTTGAGCTGGCAGATCGCGACCACTGGAACTTCGAGCTCTTTCGCCAAGAGCTTGAGGCTACGAGAGAATTCGGAGACCTCCTGTTGACGCGACTCGACCTTCTTACCCGAGCTCATCAGCTGCAGGTAGTCGATCACGATCAACTTGATGTCATGTTTCTGCTTGAGCCGCCGTGCTTTTGCACGGATCTCCATCATGGTGAGGTTGGGGGAGTCGTCGATGAAGAGCGGTGCCTCACTGATCTCACTCATACGCCGAGCCAGCTTGGTCCAGTCGTCATCGGTCATCTTGCCCGAGCGCATGTCACCGAGCTTGATCTTCGCCTCCGCCGACAGCAAACGCATCACGATCTCGGTCTTACTCATCTCGAGGGAGAAAATGACACTCGCCATGCCGTGCTTGACTGAGCATGAGCGCAAGAAGTCCATGCCCAGCGTGGAGTTGTGTGTCGGGATCATCGAGCGGCCCGCCAGATAGAGGTGGTCCGCGTTGTCGACCTCCACGCACCGCACGGGCACGCTCGCGACCTTGCGCACATGCACGATTCGACGTGAGCTCGACACCGCGGAACGGAGTTCCTTGTGACGCAGTGACTTCCGGTGAAGGAAGAACACATCGTCCTCGGTGCCGAAGGACACGCCATCACACGTGTGCTCGCAGCGGTATCCCAAGCCGATCACGAGCTCTTCGACGTCACGCAGCAACGCGCCATCGGCAGTCGCGAACTGAATCGAGCCGTCGTCGGCGATCGAGCCGGCAACGTCCAAGAGACCTGCCAACAGATTGCGACGCTGCGTCTCGGATCCGCGCAGGTACTCCTGCGGAATTCGCTTGGCTGCGAGATCGACAAGCGCATCCTGTGCGCGCATCAGGACCTCGGAAGCGAGCTCCTCGTCGGCGACCAGCGACACTCCGAACGCATATGCCGGGACGGACAGTCTCCTCGACGGCAACTGCAGCGCCGAGGCACTGGTCACGAAGTGCTGATCAGACAGCGAGACGGCGATCTGCGCGGTGGTGCGGACTGCGCTGAGCCCGGCGACCTCCGTCAACCACTGATGCTGCTCGTCGGCGACGAGGACGGAGCCGTCGGAGAATTCCACCTCGTAACAGGGGCGATCGATCATCACGTCGGTGGCGGCGACGACGCGCGTGCGCCTGCCGACTGCGTCGATCAGGTGATCACCCACCTGAACCTCGCCCATCGTGGTCCAGCCGGTGGGGGTGGGCAGAGGAGTGTCGAGCGCTAGCGCCTTACCCACACCAGGACGGGCCGCGACGATAATCATCTGACCGGGGTGCAGGCCGTTGGTGATTTCGTCGAGCTCGATGAAGCCGGTGGGCACGCCCAGGGAGATACCGCCTCGGCTGGCGATGGAGTCGATCTCGTCCATCGTGGGCTGCAGGAGTTCCTCGAGGGGAACGAAGTCCTCGCTGGTTCGGCGTTCTGTGACCTCGAAGATCTCGGCCTGCGCGCGGTCCACCACCTCGGCGACGTCCTGCCCGTCGGCGCCCCCGTAGCCGTACTGCACGATGCGGGTGCCGGCGTCGACCAGCCGTCGCAGGATGGCCTTTTCGGCCACGATCTCCGCGTAGTAGCCGGCGTTGGCGGCGGTGGGCACCGTCTGGGTCAGCGTCACCAGATAGGGCGCTCCACCGATACGGCGAAGCTCGCCGCGGCGATCCAGTTCCGCTGACACCGTGACCGGGTCGGCGGGCTCACCGCGGCTGTAGAGGTCCAGAATCGCGTCGTACACCGACTGGTGCGCGGGACGATAGAAGTCGCCCGCGCGAAGGACCTCGAGCACGTCCGCGATGGCGTCCTTGCTGAGCAGCATGCCGCCGAGCACCGACTGCTCCGCGGCCATGTCCTGAGGTGGCTGCCGACCGAACTCTTCGCCCGGTTCCGCATCCGGCGGACCCGGGTAGTCGGAACGGCCCCGATCGTCTACTACAGCCACTCGACCGACCTTTCCCCATCACTATGTGCCGCCCCGAGAACTAACAACCGGTGGAGCCCGGAACTCTTTGTACTCGCCCCCACCGACAACCTTCGCAGGCTCTTCTCGGCGGCCGGCGAACGTTGTCGGAGACACGCCGGGACGACGTTAGGGATTAGCTGGGCAGCGATCAAACCCGCTTGTGCACACACCTGGGGAGAGATTGTGGAAACTGCTGGGTAGCTTTGTTAACCCCATGGGGACAACCTGAGGATAAACGCATATCACATTCCCAAACACCCAGGTCAGTGCCGATTTTCCAATCGTCCCCACTGTGGATGAAAACATGTTCGGCGTGTCGTCGCGGTTGCGGTGTCGGGCGTGTTGAGTTCAATACCAAAGGGTGGCAATATGATTCCCCTCACACACCGCAGTGGCGGACGGCAAACTTCCGGTGACACCTGGAAGTGGGTGCCGTTTGTGCCTCACAGCCCCGCCCCACGACCCGACAGGCCGCGACAGAACTCCGATCCATCTCATGCACCCAACAAAGCACAGGCTCCCACGCACCGAGGCGCGCGGGAGCCTGTGTGACCGAACGAGTCGACTAGCTGGCGACGACGTTCAGGTGGAACTTCGCAACCACATCGGGGTGCAGGTTCACGACGATGGCATGCTTGCCGGTCGCCTTGATGTGAGCCTTCGGCAGATCCAGGCTGCGCTTGTCGACGACAGGACCACCGGCGGCCTTGAGGGCACCGGCGACATCAGCCACGGTGACCGAGCCGAACAGCTTGCCCGAACCACCGGCGGTCTTGACCGCCAGTGTCACGTTCTCGAGGCCCTCGATCGCAGCCTTGAGCTCCTTGGCGTGGTCGAGACCACGCACAGCGCGAGCTTCCTGCGCACGACGGATGCCCTCGACCTGCTTCTCGGCGCCGCGGGTGGCAATGATCGCCAGGCCGCGAGGCAGCAGGTAGTTGCGGCCGTAGCCGTCCTTGACCTCGACGGTGTCGCCAGGCGCACCGAGGTTGTCCACGTCAGCGGTGAGGATGAGCTTCATGTCTTTCCTCCCTTTCCTTAGCGAGCCACGGTGGCGTAAGGCAGCAGGGCCACCTCACGTGAGTTCTTGACGGCAATGGCAACGTCGCGCTGGTGCTGGACGCAGTTGCCGGTGACACGGCGCGCGCGGATCTTGCCGCGGTCGCTGACGTACTTACGCAGAAGCGTCGTGTCCTTGTAGTTGATCTGCGTGTTCTTCTCTTTACAGAAGATGCAGACCTTCTTCTTCATTACCTTGTCGCGCAAGGGCGGCTTCGGCATTAGTTCGCTCTTTTCTGGATGTTCCGATCAGGTACGGATCAGAACGGGGGTTCGTCGCTCCCACCACCAGCACCTCCGAAGGAGCCGGACGCCTGCGGCGCACTGCCCCACGGATCATCTCCGCCGGTGTTGGTGGATTGCGGACTTCCGCCGCCTGATCCGCCGGAGGAACCGAAGCCGCCTCCCCCGCCGCCACCACGGTTGGCCTTGTTGACCTTGGCCGTGGCGTACTTCAGCGAGGGGCCGATCTCGTCGACCTCGAGCTCGACGACAGTGCGCTTCTCACCCTCACGAGTTTCGTAGGAGCGCTGTTTGAGCCGGCCACTCACGATCACTCGTGAGCCGCGGGTCAAGCTCTCCGCGACGTTCTCCGCCGCCTCGCGCCAGATGTTGCAGCGCAGAAACAGCGCTTCGCCGTCTTTCCATTCATTGGTCTGACGGTCGAAGGTGCGGGGCGTGGACGCGACAGTGAAGTTCGCGACCGCGGCACCCGCGGGGGTGAATCGAAGCTCCGGATCAGCCGTCAAGTTTCCGATGACGGTGATGACGGTGTCGCCTGCCATGTGGTTCCTCCTGCAGAGTGTGGAGTTCGGTTGGCCCGAGCCTAGGGCTCACGACCGACAGATTCACTTGTTGTGGCGCAGAACCTTCGTACGCAGAACCGATTCGTTCAGACCGAGCTGACGATCGAGCTCCGCAACGGTGGCGGGAGTCGCGCTGATATCGATCACCGCGTAGATGCCTTCGCTGTGCTTCAGGATCTCGTAGGCGAGACGACGCTTTCCCCAGACATCGACCTTGTCGATCTTGCCGCCGTCCTTGCGAACAACATTGAGGAACGTATCCAGCGAAGGAGCGACAGTGCGCTCGTCCAGGCTGGGGTCAAGGATGACCATCAATTCGTAATGACGCATAAGACCTCATCACCTCCTATGGACTAGTGAAACGGCCACGGGCTGTCCGTGGCAGGAGGGTCGTTGCGTCAGCAACCTTCGTAGGGTACACGACGTGGCCCTGACCAGCGAAATCAGCCTATCCGATACGAGGGCGCACCCTCACGGTCCTTGTCTCGCTTCGCCCACCGGGCCCACCGCGCCCTAATGTGGATTCATGCGCATCGGAGTTCGGGGGCGGACGTCGATCACGGCGCTCGTCGTCGGGCTGTGCGGCCTGTCGATGGTGATCGGCTACCTGAACAAGGCGCGGTGTGCCGTCGCCCCGTTCGACGAACTCGGCCGCAGCACGATCTTCGACAAGATCAAGGACACCCAGGTCTGCTACTCCGATATCCAGTTGCTGTGGCTCGGCCGCGACATCGACCTGCATGTCTTTCCCTATGTGAGCGGCGGAATCACCGCGGACGGCACGTTGTCCGGCGGCACCGTCGAGTACCCGGTCCTGAGCGGACTCCTGATGTGGCTCGGCGGAATCGGCTCCCACACCGACGCCGAGTTCCTGCTCCATTCGGCGCTGATCCTGGCACCATTCGGTCTGCTGACGGCCTGGATGCTGGGACGACTCGCCGGGTGGTGGGCTCTGCTGTGGTCGGCCACACCGCCACTGATCCTCTATGCGTTCCACAACTGGGAACTGCCGGTGGTGGCCACCGGTGTGGCCGCGATCTTCGTCATGACGCTCGAGCGCATCCCGTTCCGTACCCGTGCGGTGATCGCCGCGGTGCTGCTCGCGATCGGTTTCTGTCTCAAGCTGTACCCGGGCGCTTTCGTCCTGCCACTACTTGTACTTGCCTACGTGCTTGCCCGTGATCACCGTGAAAGCGGGCGCTACGACGTACGCGGCGCCGTCGGGGTCGCGTCGGCCGCCATCGGCACCGTCGTCGCCGTGAACCTGCCGTTCGCACTGATTTCGTACGAGGGTTGGCGGGCGTCCTTCACATTCCAGCAGAACCGGCTGGCCGATATCACCACCAATTCCATCTGGTACTGGGGCCTGCGACCGTTGTTCGACCCGGCGGCCGCGAGCACTCCGGCCCCCGCCTTCGACCAGACCGTGGGCATCCTGTCGCCGCTGCTCGTCTGTGCGGCGTTCGCGCTGGCCCTGAAAATGGGCTGGCCGCGACTCCAGCGGGACGGTGCGGTCGGGTGGATCGCCGTCAGCGCCGCGATGCTGTGCGGATTCCTCCTGCTGCACAAGGTGCATTCACCCCAGTACACCCTATGGCTGATTCCGTTCTTCGTCCTGTTGCGGGTGCCGTGGGGCCTGGTGGCCGCATATCTGGTTTCCGACTTGGCGATCGGAATCGGCGTGTTCAAGTACTTCGGTGCGCTGGCCGTCGGCACGGATGCCCAGACGTACGAAATGTTGGTGAAGTTCGGGGTGTGGGGCCGGGCCGCGCTGCTCGTCGTGCTGTTCTTCGTGTTCCTCCGCGCATCCCTCCGTCGTCCGGCACTCCCCGACGGCGCCACACCCATCGACGGCGAGCGTGCCCCGATCATGGCTCCCGAGCCTGCGCGATAAGCGGACGGGTCCTGGCGCAACACCGCTTTGTTCTCGATGATCGACCACGACCGGCCCACCGCGGCCCCGTATCTCGAAGCCCGCATCTCGAAGCCCGCATCTCGAAGCCCGCGTCGCAGACGGCTGACCCGCCTCGGCAGCAACGCCGCAGCACCGTCGATTCTGCGGCAGCCCGCAACGTCTCCGCACGCACCGCCGACAGACAAAGTGGAGTTCAGTCACAGAAGTACCATTCGGCACCATCGGTTCACGGGACAACACCGGAATCGACTCGACGGTTGCCGGAACTTAGCCACGAGCGGATGTGACCGGAACCCGAAAGATGCTGTCATTCGCGGCATCTCAGTCACGTCTATACTCCACCTCGCCCACTGTCGTGGGCGGGACCACGGGGAGACACTGTATGACTCAACCGCACACCACCGATCACCAAGACACCTCGGCGGACTACCGCGGACCCCTGGCGCCGCCGCCTGCCCGTCATCTCCCGCTCGCGATACTCGCAACGATCACCTTCGTGCCGTTCGGCGTTCTCGCGCTCCTCCGCGCCCGCACCGTGAACCGGTTGTGGGAGCAGTCGGAGTACGACGCGTCGGTCCGAGCAGCCGCAGACGTCCGGCAATGGTCGGTCCGGAGCTTCGCCGTCGCCGTCGCGATCATCGTCGTGACCGGAACGGTACTACTCGTGACGCGGGCCTGACCCGACGGTCGAAATATGGCGCACCCGAGCGGTTTCTCCGATCTCCCGCGGGCGCAGCCAGCTCGGTAGCCACTTCGGCGGCGCGTCGGGCGCCTGGTCCAGGACACCGCCCGCAGGATCGTCGATGAACCCGAAACGCACGAGATCCTCGCCCGGCCGGTAGATCTGGCGAATGATCAACACGCAGATCGCGATAACGGCGACGTCCCGAACCACCACTGCGGCGGTGAACCACTGCTCGGGCAGGCCCTTGTTGGACACCCCCAGGTAATAGAACATCCGCGGCACCCACACCAAGGCGTCGACGGTCATCCACGCCAGAAGTATCCGCCGATGCGGGAAGGCCAGCACCGCCAGCGGCACGAGCCACAACGAATACTGTGGGCTCCACACCTTGTTGGTGAGCAGGAACCCGGCGACCAGCAGGAAGCACAACTGCATCAGCCGCGGACGACGCGGCGCGGTGAGCGCGATATACCCGATCCCGGCACAGACGGCGCCAAAGAGCAGGAACGACACCGTGTTCAGAATGGTGGGCGCCTGCCCGGGTGACACATAGCCGTCGAAGCCGGCCCATCCGGTGAACGACGAGACGACGTTGTAGAGGGAGTCCGGGTCTGCGCCACGCTCGGAGTTGAGTCGGAAGAACTCGGCCCACCCGCGCGGGAACAGCGCGACGATAGGCAAATTGACCACGATCCATGCGCCGACGGCGGCGAGCGCGGTCACGGCCCACTCCCGCACCTTGCCGGACCGCAGACAGAGCACCAGCAACGGCCCCAGCAGCAGAAGCGGATACAGCTTGGCCGCACCGCCGAGTCCGAGCAGGATGCCGGCGAGCACCGGACGCTTGCGCGACCAGGCCAGAAATCCGCCGGTGGCGAAAGCTGTTGCCAGGGGATCGAAGTTGGTGAAGGCGTGCACGATCACAAGAGGCGACGCCGCGACGAGAGCGGCATCCCAGATCCGCCGTCCGGCCAACAGCGCAGTGGCCCACACCGTCACCAGCCAGGCCAGCGCCAGACCGAACGCGACAACGTTGAAATAGATCGCGACCTGCAGGGCCCCGGGAAGCCAGGACACCGCATCCCACGACTTCGCGACCACCATCGAGCCGTACTGATACAGGCCCGAGAGAACCGGATACTCCATGTAGCGGCGCTGCATCACGCCGTTGCCGGCGTCTTCCTCCCACCACTTCTTGTAGGGGAAAGCGCCCTCGTTCAACCGTTCCGCGCCGTACAGCGGAACGGTGTCCGAGTAGCACATGGCCACGTACTGACGACTGCCACTCCAGTCGAGGCCCGGTGCACCGCTCTCCCCGAAGGGGGCCTGCTGAATACACGGGGCCTTCGCGAACCAGCCGAACGCGAGAAACACGATCGCCAGCAACAGGACGGCGCGCATCGGCGTGAAGAACCGGGCGCGCCCCACCACCGCGTGCCGTCCCACGGCGCCGCCGATCACCCGCGTGAGGTCGGCCACCAACGGGTCGGTGTGGCCCGGCATGTCCCGCCAGTCCGCGGAACGCCGATCCTCCGCGAGTGGAGCGGGCGAAACGACCGCCTCGTCCATGTCTCGGACGGCGTGCGCGTCAGGTTTCTCGGCCACTCCGCGAGGCTACCGGTCGCCGCTGACGTGCCGGAATCTACTGCCCGGCACGCTGCTGCGGGATGTTCTGGCCAGCTCCAGGCGAGGTGCCCCCACCCGCACCCGGCGAGACGGTTGTCTGTTGCTGTGGCACCGGCGCCTGGGTGGTCGGGCGCGGAGCCAGTCCCGGAATGGGAATGGTGATGCCGGGCAGGATCTCGACCGGACTCGGCGTCACGACCACAGGCGGAACGATTTCCGTCGGCAGCTGGAAGGTACGCGTCGGAGGCGTGGTCGTCTTGGGAGCCGGAGCGGAATACGTGGGCACACCCGACTGCCCACCGATGGCACCCGGCTTCGGGAACTTCTCGACGTCGGTGCCGTCGAGAGCGCCGTCCATCGTGTCCTTCCAGATGTCCGACGGCAGCCCCGAACCATAGATCATCCCGCCGTTGCTGTTTTTCAACGCCTGACCGTCCGTCGTGCCGACCCACACCGCCGTAGACAGCGACGGCGTGTAGCCCACCATCCAAGCGTCCTTGTTCTCGCCGGTGTCGCCGAGCTGCGCGGTACCCGTCTTGGCGGCCGACGGCCGGCCGCCCGCCAGGTTGTGGCCTCGCGAGTACGCGGCGATCGGCTCCATGGCCGCCGTCACATTGTCGGCGACATCCTTGTCGATGCGCTGCTCACCGGGGTCGGGGCCGCGATCGAGCAGAACCACGCCGTCCGCGCTCACCACCTTCTGCACGAAGTGCGGAGCGTGGTAGGTACCCGACGCCGCGAGAGTCGCATACGACGACGCCATGTCGAGCACCCGGGACTGGTACTGACCCAGCACGACGCCGTTGTTCGGACCACTGCCGTCCGGCTCGGTCAGCGACGGACCGACACCCGGGATCTCCTCGGGGATGCCCGCCTTGTGCGCCATCTCGGCAACAGCGAACGGGCCACCGTCGATCTCGAGCATCTGCCGGTAGAAGCTGGTGTTCAACGACCGCTTGAGGGCCTCGGCGATGGTGCAGGTGCCGCAGCCCTCCCCTTCCACGTTGCTGATCGTGATGCCGTTGACGGTAAGTTCCGAGCTGTCGTACATCTGCGACAACGGGATGCCCTGGTCGAGGGCGGCAGCGAGACCGAACACCTTGAACGAGGAACCGGTCTGCAGGCCCGCGTTCGCGAAGTCGTAGCCGCTGCCGTCCTCGCCGCCGTAGTAGGCACGCACGCCACCGGTGCGCGGATCGACCGACACCACACCGGTGCGCAGATCGCCCGGCTCGCCCTTCATGTTCGAGCGGACGGCTTCCACCGCGGCGGCCTGAGCCGCAGGGTCGATTGTGGTGGTGATCTGCAGGCCCTCCGTATTGAGCAGCTGCTCGCTGATCCCCGCCTCGCCGAGCTCGCGCAGGACCTGACTCTTGATCAGGCCCTCCGGACCATCGTCCTGATTACCGTTGTCCACCGCGGCAAGGGGAACGTAGGGCGGATACTGCATGCCCGACCGCGCCGACTGCTCGAGGGTGCCCGCCGTCACCATGCCGTCCAGCACATAGTTCCATCGCGCCTGGGCGCCTTCCGGGTTGTTCTCCGGGTCGAGCAGCGACGGCAGCTGGATGGACGACGCGAGGACCGCACCCTCCTCTGTGGTCAGCTGATCCACCGGCTTGTCGAAATACGCCTTCGCCGCGGCCGCGATGCCGTACGCACCCCGGCCGAAGTAGATGGTGTTGAGATACGCGGCCAGGATGTCGTCCTTCGCCCACTCGCGGGCCATCTTCGACGAGATGACCAGTTCCTTCATCTTTCGGGTCAGGGTCCGCTCCGAACCGACCATCGCCTTCTTCACGTACTGCTGCGTGATGGTGGAACCACCACCGGCGCTTTCCTTCCCCGTGACGTTGTCGCGGGCGGCGCGCGCGAAACCACCCACCGAGAAGCCGGGGTTCGAGTAGAAGTCGCGGTCCTCGGCGGCCAGCACCGCATTTCGCACGTGCACCGGAATCTGGTCGAGCGTCACCTCGGTGCGGTTACCTTCGGGCGGGACGACCTTGCTCAGCACCGACGTGCCGTCAGCGGCATAGATGGTCGCGACCTGGTTGGTCTTCAGGTCGCCGGGACGCGGGACTTCCTGGACCACGTAGGCAGCCATGAACAGCAGGATCGGGATGATCATGCCCAGCGCGACGCAGGCGTACGCCGCGCGGCGAACGATCTTCCACGGCGACTTGTTCGTGGCCGTCTTCTTGCCGCCCTTCGGCGGTTCGCCACCGCGTCCGCCGCCGGTCTTGCGACCGTTCGACGGCGGAGGTCCCGGCGGGCGCCCACCGGGGCCCGACTGGTTACGCGCCACCGGGGGAGCACCGGCAGGACGTCCGGGCGGGGGACCCGGACGACGCGGCGGGGGACCCGGAGGCCGGCCACCACCCTGC
>NZ_JBAQEO010000742.1:0-5427 GCF_049286785.1 Rhodococcus sp. (in: high G+C Gram-positive bacteria)
CTCGCCGATCCCGGGACCGAGATTTCTGGGCCGAACAGACCACCGACCTGCCCGACCCGGTCAGCCTGGGCCGCGGAACCCCTCTCCCGGAGAGCCCGGCCGTGGTGGTCGGAGCGCCGGTGCCCGCACGCGTGAACGCGTACCTCACCCGCGGAGGCATGGGGTTCACGGCGATCGTGGTGGCCGCCTTCGCGGCCTTCCTGTCGGCGATGACCGGCACCGAGGACATTCTGCTCGCGCTTCCGGTAACAGCCAGAACCACAGCGGCACTGCGTCGTTCAGCGGGGTCGGTGTCGAATGTCGTCCCGCTGCGACTGCGGCGGGTGCGCTCGGTGTCCATCGCCGAGGCCGTCCGCAACGCCGAGACGGCGATCATCGGGGCACTGCGCCATCAACGCTACCGGCGCGAAGACATCGGCCGCGACCTTTCCTCGGGTCGCGCTGATCCCACCCACTTCGGGCCGGTGATCAACCTGATGATGTTCGCGCAACAGATCTCGCTGGGCACGGTCACCGGTCGCATACGGGTGTTGACCACCGGACCGGTAATGGACCTGGCAGTCAACGTGTACCCCGGATCCGATGCCGTGTTGCCGCGGATCGACTTCGAAGCGAACCGATCGGTCTACGACGACGACGATCTCGCCGCACACCATCAACGATTCATGACTTACCTGAGCCGGTTCACCGCCGAGCTCCCCTCCTTCCCGGTCGGTGACCTGGATGTGTTCGTCCCCGGCGAGCGCCGAGTTTTCGCGCCGGTTCAGGGGTCCGCCGATGCGCCACCCACCACGCTCGACGTGCTGTTGACCTCCGCCCTCCCACACGGCGCCGCCGCGCCGGCGCTTCAGTCGGCCGACGGCACTGTCGTCACCTACCGTGAACTCGACGAACGATCCACCCGATTGGCACGGGCACTGATCGGACGCGGTATCGGCCCGGAATCCCTTGTCGCCGTCGCCGCACCACGATCGGCCGAGTCCGTCACCGCACTGTGGGCGATCGCCAAGACCGGTGGCGCGTGGGTCCCGATCGACCCGAGCCACCCGATCGACCGCATTGCCCACACGGTCACCGACTGCGGTGCACGACTCGGTCTGGCTACCGCCGCGTCCCGTGACCGGCTCCCGGACTCGCTCGAATGGTTACCCCTGGACGGTCCCGGAGCGGGGGCGTTACTCGAACCCTACGATCCGCTGCCGATCGACGACCGCGAGCGCACCACCCCGGTGCGGCCCGAGCATCCGGCGTACGTGATCTACACCTCCGGGTCGACCGGAACCCCGAAGGGTGTCGTCGTCACCCACACCGGCCTGGCGAACCTCGCCCAGGAAATCCGCGACAAATACGCGATCACCGCCCGATCCCGGGTGCTGCACCTGACATCACCGACCTTCGACACCGCACTGGTGGAGATGCTGGCCGCGGCGATCACCGGCGCCACCCTGGTCGTCGCGTCTGCCGCCGCGGTCGGAGGAGACGAGCTCACCGCACTCCTGCGTGCCCGGCGCATCACCCACCTGCTCGCCACACCCTCCGTGCTCGCGACCGTCGATTCCGCCCATCTACCCGACCTGAAGCTGGTCCTGTCCGGCGGTGAGGCCTGCCCACCACAACTGGTTCAGACCTGGGGCACAAGCCGGGTGATGCGCAATGCGTACGGGCCCACCGAAACCACCTGCAGCGTCACCCTCACCGAGCCGCTGCAGCCCGGTGCACCGATCACGATCGGACCACTCATGCGTGGGGTGCGGGCCGTCGTACTCGACTGCCGCCTGCAGCCGCTGCCACCCGGAGCGGCCGGGGAGCTGTACCTGGCCGGACCGGGACTGGCCCGAGGCTACCGAGCTCGGGCGGCACTGACCGCCGCCGCGTTCGTCGCCGACCCACTCGGCGCCCCCGGAATGCGGATGTACCGCACCGGCGACCGGGTCCGGTGGACCGATTCCGGTGAGCTCGAGTTCCTCGGACGCACCGACGGTCAGGTCAAGATTCACGGCGTCCGCATCGAACTCGGCGAGATCGACTCCGTTCTCGGTGAGCACCCCGCGGTGCGCTTCGCCGCCAGCACCGTGCACCGGCGCCCCTCCGGTCACCACGTCCTGCTCTCCTACGTCACCACGGCAGGGTCGGTGACGGTCAGCACCGAGGAACTGCGGGAGTGGGCGTCCAAACGCCTTCCGCGGAACCTGGTTCCCGCTTCGATCACGTTGCTCGACGCGGTACCGCTCACCCCGACCGGCAAACTCGACCGCAGCGCGCTGCCCGCTCCACGGTTCACCGGTTCGGCCCGCTACCGACAGCCGAGTACTCCGGACGAGGAATTGGTGGCCGAGATCTTCGCCGATGTCCTGGAGGTCACCGGCGTCGGTGCCGACCATTCGTTTTTCGACCTCGGCGGCGATTCGCTGTCCGCCACCCGTGTCGTCGGACGAATCCACGAGCGGACCGGGGCCGTGATCGGACTCCGGGACGTGTTCGATGCCCCCACCGTGGCAGCGCTGGCGGCACGCCTGACCGCACCCGACACGGGGGCCGACACTCCGATCCTCGGCGATATCGCTGTGCCGCAGCACATTCCGCTGTCGCCCACCCAGCGGGGGATCGACCGCACGATCACCGACCGCGGGCACTACAATCTGCCGTTCACGATCGACATCCATGGCCCGCTCGACCACTCGGCACTCTCTCACGCGGTCGCGGATCTGCTAGCACGCCACCCCACCCTGCGGACCGTCTACCCCGATACCGACTCCGGGCCCTGCCAACGGGTCCTCGACGTCGACGCCGGCCTCCCGGACCTGACACCGGTCACCGTTGCCTCCGGCGACGCCCTGGGGCATATCCTCAACGACGGGTTCGATGTTCGCGTGCACCCTCCGGTGCGTATCCGCGTGGTTCGGCACCGCCCCGATCATCACGTGATCGCCTGCGCGCTCCACCACATCGCCGTCGACGGCTGGTCCCTGGCCCTGCTCGCCCGTGACCTCGTCCACGCGTACACCGCCCGCGCCGCTGGAACCGCACCCGCTTGGTCGACCCCGCGGACCGACTACGTCGACTACACGCTGTGGAAGCTGGCGCTGCTCGGCGAACCGCACACCCCCGACAGCGCCCTGGCCACGCAGGCCGCGTTCTGGCGCAACGAACTGGCCGGGCTGCGCGGTCACCTCCCCATGCCCACCGACCGACCCCGCCCCACGGAATGGTCGCATCGCGGCGCCCGGTGGAACTTCACTCTCGACGCCTCCACCCACCGAACCCTGCACGCCGCCGCCACCAGACACGGCACCGGAGTCTTCACCGCGCTCCGTGCGGCGGTCGCAGTCACCTTCGCCCGGCTCACCGGCGATCCCGACATCGCCGTCGGTGTGCCCGTCGCAGGACGCGGAAACCCCGAACTCGACAACTTGGTGGGAATGTTCGTCAACACCCTGGTGCTGCGCACCCGGGTCGAACCGACGATGACCTTCGACCAGGTGATCGCTGCCGCACGCGATACCGAACTGCGCGCCCATGCGAACAGCGACGTGCCGCTCGACGACCTGATCTCGATTCTGGACCCACCTCGATCCGCCGCGTTGCATCCGTTCTTTCAGATCGCGATGTCCTTCGAGAACTTCCCGCCTGCCGAACTCGACGTCGACGGCCTGCATTTCACGATCACGCCGCGGCCGCCCGACATCGCCAAGTGCGATCTGCATTTCTTTTTCACCGAGCGCCGCGACGCCGCCGGAGACGTCCACGGCATCGACGCGCAGGTGCTCTACGCCACCGATTTGTTCGACGAGGCCACAATCCGCCGGTTCGACAGCGCCCTTCGCGCCGTCCTCGCCGGCGTTCGCTGAGCGGGAGGCGACGGCGCCCATACGGCGTCATCTCGCCGTCAACCGAGCACGCCAGGGTGGCGACGGCGTCGCGTCAACGTTATTGTTTGCGTATGAATGCAGATAGTGGTTCATGTCGGCGGCGGTTGCCGGACGATCAGGTCGATCTGGTGGTCGAGGTGTTCCGGATGCTGGCCGATTCAACGCGTGTGCAGGTGTTGTGGGCGTTGGTGGATCGCGAGTGCTCGGTCAACGACCTCGCCGAGCATGTGGGGAAGCCGGCGCCCTCGGTGTCGCAGCATCTGGCGAAGCTGCGGATGGCGCGGCTGGTCCGCACCCGGAAGGAGGGCACCCAGGTGATTTACCGGTTGGAGAACGATCACGTCCGCCAGCTGGTCACCGATGCGGTGTTCAATGCCGAGCATGCCGGGCCAGGGGTGCCCGGCCATCACCGCACCGGCGACGATCTGCGCATCCTGCATCCCGAATCCGATATCGCCGGGCCGCCGGTTCGCGTCGGGGAGAACCCAGCATGAGTCACACCCCGAAATCCGCCCCGGCCAGTCACGGCCACGGACACGGGCACGGCCACGGCCACGCTCGTGGTGGCCGGTTCGGTGCCGCGGTGCGGGAGGTGTTCGCCCCGCACAGTCACGACGCCGCGGACAGTGTCGACGACGCCCTCGAGTCCAGCGCCATCGGCATCCGGGCGGTGAAGATCAGCCTGGTCGCCCTGGGTGTCACCGCGATCGCGCAGCTCGCGATCGTGGCGGTGTCCGGGTCGGTGGCACTGTTGGCGGACACGGTGCACAACTTCTCCGATGCGCTGACCGCGATCCCCCTGTGGATCGCGTTCGCGCTCGGCCGGCGGGCGGCCACCCGCCGCTACACCTACGGTTTCGGGCGGGCCGAGGACCTGGCCGGGTTGTTCGTGGTCGCGATGATCACCCTGTCCGCGGTGATCGCCGGCATCGAGGCGGTGCACCGGCTGATCAACCCGGTCCCGATCGAACACGTGGGCTGGGTCGCCGCGGCCGGGCTCGTCGGATTCCTCGGCAACGAACTCGTCGCCCTCTACCGCATCCGGGTCGGCCGCCAGATCGGCTCCGCGGCCCTCGTCGCCGACGGACTACACGCCCGCACGGACGGATTCACCTCGCTGGCGGTGCTGTTCGGCGCCGGCGGCGTGGCGCTCGGTTTCCCGCTGGCGGACCCGATCGTCGGCCTGGTGATCACGGTGGCGATCGTCGCCGTGCTGCGCACCGCGGTGCGGGACGTGTTCCGTCGTCTGATGGACGGTGTCGACCCCGAACTCGTCGATGCCGCCGAGGGATCGCTGTCCGCCGAACCCGGGGTGCGCAGTGTGCGCAGTGTGCGGATGCGGTGGATCGGGCACCGACTGCACGCCGATGTCGAACTCGACATCGACCCCGACACCAGCCTCGCCGACGCCCACCGTCTCGCGCACGAGGCCGAACACACTCTTACCCACGCGGTGCCGAAACTGTCCACCGCACTCGTCCACGCCTATCCCGCTCACAGACCCGTCGCCGTCGGCAAACACTGACGCATCAGGGGCGAGACGAATCACCAGGGTCCG
>NZ_JBAQEO010000743.1:0-19796 GCF_049286785.1 Rhodococcus sp. (in: high G+C Gram-positive bacteria)
GAATCGAGGGCCGTGAGGATCTCCACATTGACACCGTGGGGGAAGAAACCGGGGTCGAATCCCGGCGCGGCGGTGAGATCGAGTGCCGACAGGGACGCGCGCGTGAGGTGGGGATCGACACACGCGAGATGCGGGTTGCCGACATCGATGCCGATTCCGTTGAACACCTTGCCGTCGATTGTTGCAGTGCTCGGACCCAGATCGCGCACGACGCCCATGTCGACGCTCACGTCTCCGCGTGGGCCCTCGGCCAGGTGCACGATGACCGGTTTGCCGCCGGCCCGACTGCCGACGACGAACTCGTCGCGGGTCTCGAGGCCGGTCGAGCGCAGGTAGTGGGCGAAGACACGGACCCCGTTGCCGCACATCTCGGCAATGGATCCGTCGGCATTGCGGTAGTCCATGAACCAGTCGTCCTCGGATGTTCCTTCGGGAAGTCCGGTGAGCACACCGGCCGTGGCCAGCGCGCCGGCCTTGGCCACCCGCAGGATTCCGTCGGCTCCCAGACCGCGTCGCCGGTCGCAGAGCGCCGTCACCCCGGGTACGGACAGATCGACGCGAACATCCGGATCCGGAAGGACCACGAAGTCGTTCTCGGTGCCGTGCCCCTTGGTGAACTCCATGTGCGCAACTCTATCCAACGGAGGTGGAGCGACGCCTATTTGCCTGCCGTGGTACGGCCTATTGGCGCTGCCGGGGTACGGCCTATTGGCGCTGCCGGGCAATTTCGTAGAGGGCGACGGCGCCGGCGGAGGGCGCCCCGAGCGAACTGGCGGCGCCGCCGATCGGGATGTTGACCACGGTGTCGCAGGCGTCGCGCCACGCGGCGCTCATGCCCCGGGTTTCGTTGCCGATCACCAGGATCGTGCCGACTGTGAAGTCGTGGGCGTCGATGGGGACTGCCCCTGTCTCGTCGGTCCCCACGATACGAAGTTCGGTTGCGGTGTCGCGGCGGGCATCACGGAAGGCGAGGACTTCGTCGACGGACGACACCGTGACGACGGGCATCGCGAAGAGCGAGCCGGTGGATGCCCGCACACACTGGGGGTCGAACGGGTCAGCACCGTGCCCGACCACGACCACCGCATCCGCGCCGAATGCATTGGCCGACCGGACCAGGGTGCCGAGATTGCCGGGCGAACTCGGCCGGTCGAACACCACGATCAACGGTGCGGAGTGCAGCGTCAGGTCCTTCAGCCGGGGTACGCGGATCTTCCCTATCGCGATGAGTTCCGGCGCCGTGGCCGTTTTCTCACCCAACTCGGACATCAGTTCGGCGCTGACTCCGATCTGTTCGATGGAACGGGACGCGAGCACCTCTCGCGCCCAATCCGACATCGGCGGTCCGTCGATGCGGTGCAGCAGTGTCTCGATCGGCCAGTCGTGGTCCAGTGCCAGGTTCAGAGGACGCACGCCCTGGATGACGAACCGTCCTGCCTTCGTGCGCTTGGCACGGTTGGTGAGGTACGACTGCCACTGCTGGAACCGCGCGTTCCTGGTGGTCACCAGCAGTGACGAAGTGTGCCGCTTCTGTCCCGGCGGTGTGCGGCTCATCGGTCTCCCCGTGTGTGCGCTTCTTCGAGCAATCGGATGGTGTTCGACGCCAGTCGACTGTCGCTGCCCTCGACCCAGTGGATGCGCTTGTCGCGACGGAACCACGACCGCTGGCGGCGCACGTAGCGCCGGGTACCGAGGAACGTCCGTTCCTGCGCCTCCTCCAGATCGTATTCTCCGTCCAGCGAGGCCAGTACCTGCGCGTAACCGATGGCCCGCGGAGCGGTGACACCTTCCCGCAGTCCCACCTCGATCAATCCCTGCACCTCGTCGACGAGACCGAGGTCGAACATCAGCCGAGTCCGGAGCCGTATCCGTTCGTCGAGTTCGGTGGTCTCCCGGTCGACACCGATGATGCGGGTACCCCACCGGGGTGCGCCGATTCGCGGAGCGGACGCCGCGAACGGCTGACCGGTGATCTCGACGACCTCGAGCGCCCGCACCAGGCGCCTGCCGTCCGTGGGCAGGATGGAGGCCGCGGCCTCGGGATCCACCCGGCTCAGCTCCTGGTGGACCGCGGCGACACCCCTCTCGGCGAGAATGCTCTCCCATTTGGCCCGCACCGCCGCGTCCGTGGCGGGGAAGCTCCATTCGTCGAGAAGCGACTGCACGTACATCATCGAACCGCCGACGATGATCGGCACGGCGCCGCGGGTCAGGATCGCCTCGACGTCCGCCGACGCCGCCTTCTGATACTTGGCGACCGTGGCGGTTTCCGTCACGTCGAGCACATCCAGTTGATGGTGCGGAATCCCCCGCCGGGCCGCCGGTGGAAGCTTCGCGGTGCCGATGTCCATGCCTCGGTAGAGCTGCATCGCGTCGATGTTGACGATCTCGCCGCCGAGTCTCTCGGCCAAATCGAGTGCGAGATCCGACTTGCCGGTGGCTGTCGGTCCCACTACGGCAACGGGGACCGCGGACGTCACGGCCGCCACTCCCCCACGTAGTAACCGACGCCGTAGGGGGCGGCGCTGTAGTACGTCCGGCACGAGCGGGGCGCCACATCGAACACACCGGCCAGCACCTGCCACGGGACCCGCCCGCCGATCCCGAGTTCGGCGCATTCCCCGGGGTCGAGCGCGAGAAGCACGTCGCGGTCGCCGGTCTCGAGCGCTGTATCGATCTTCGTCTGCGTCCCCGCCGCGCGGGGGTCGTAAGCTCCGGGCGCCTTGGCAGTGAGGGTATTGGCCCCGTCCCCGACGATTATCAGTCCGCGCGGCACTTCGTCCCGGTCGAGGAAGGCCCGCAGGTGCGCCCCGTAGTCGACGCAGCTCGACGACGTGAGACCCGAAGCGAGCACCCGGGCGTCCACCACTGCCTCCGGCGCGCATGTGGTGCGGATCCATCCGGCCGTCAACGCTGCGAGCGGCAGTTCCGGATCCGGATCGCCGGCCGGACCCGGCCGGAGCGTCACTCGCACGTCGACTCCGTATCCCAGGTAGGTGCCCTGCGCGTCGCGCGGAACGGGGACCGCCCGATCGGCCGCGCCGACAGCGACCCAGTCCAGCGTGAGTGCGGACAGCGCAGCCGCCGCCGCCGCGACGGCGTCTCTCAGAGGCGCCGTCTCCGCAGCCGCCGAGCCGGTCAATTCGGGTACCAGGAGCGGTGGGGACGGCACGAGCACTGCGGCGGTGAACACACGCGTCACGCTAGTCGACCAGCGATCGCACGTCCGAACCCGATCAGTCCTGCCGGTCGTTCGGTACCAACACGCGGCCTCGGACCTGATTCAATGGTTCACAGGGCCCGTACCGGGTTGAATGGAATCGTAGTGCGTTCAGGCAGCCGTGACGCGCGGCAGAGATGAGGAACCGATGACCGACAGCAGCGACGCCAAGCCCCCCGTGGACTCTGCCGAACAACAGCACGACGCGTCGAAAGCAGATGTGCCCAGACCCGGTGCACCCAAGCCCGGCGGTGGCCCGAAGCCCGGCGCCCCGAAGCCTGGACCGGCACCGACGCATGCCCTCTCCATCCCGGCCGTCGCCGCCCTGCCACAGAGCGACCCCAGCAAGTTCGGCCGGGTGGACGACGACGGCACGGCATGGGTGAAGACGGCGGACGGTGAGCGGCAGATCGGCTCATGGCAGGCGGGCGACGCAGCCGAAGGACTCGCACACTTCGGCCGGCGCTTCGATGATCTCGCCACCGAGGTGGCGCTTCTCGAGGCGCGACTGAATTCCGGTGCAGGAGACGCGAAGAAGACGAAGGCCGCGGCGATCGCGCTGGCGGAAACCCTTCCGACCGCCGCCGTGATCGGCGACATCGATTCACTCGCCGCACGCCTTGCCGCGATCATCGCCGAATCGGACGAGGCGGCCGCGCACGCCAAGCAGGAGAAGGAGCAGTCACGACAGGCGCATACAGAACGCAAGGAGGCGCTGGCCGCCGAGGCGGAACAGATCGGGGCCGAGTCCACGCAGTGGAAAACCGCAGGAGACCGGCTGCGCGAAATCCTCGAGGAGTGGAAGACCATCCGGGGAATCGATCGCAAGGTCGACGACGCATTGTGGAAGCGCTACTCGAAGGCACGCGAAGCCTTCAACCGGCGCCGCGGAGCGCATTTCGCCGAACTCGATCGCGAGCGGGCCGCCGCCAAAGTGAAGAAGGAAGAACTCGTCGCTCGCGCCGAGGCTCTGGCCGGCTCCACCGACTGGGGTCCCACGGCCGGTGAATTCCGTGATCTCCTCGCCGAATGGAAGGCTGCAGGCCGTGCGCCGCGCGAGGCGGACGACAACCTGTGGAAGCGCTTCAAGGGTGCACAAGATGTGTTCTTCGCGGCCCGCAACGCCGCCGCATCCGAACGCGACGCCGAGTTCGACGAGAACGCGGTCGCCAAAGAAGAGTTGCTGCGGACCGCGGGCAACATCGATCCTTCCAAGGACATCGACGCCGCCCGGGCCGCGCTGCGCGACCTCCAGGAGAAGTGGGACGCAATCGGCAAGGTGCCTCGCGAGCGGATGCACGATCTCGAGGGCAAGCTTCGGGCTATCGAGAAGCGCGTCCGCGACGCCGCGGATGCCGAGTGGCGACGCACCGACCCCGAGGCTCTCGCGCGGGCCGCTCAGTTCCGCGAGCGGGTGATGCAGTTCGAGGAGCAGGCCGCCAAGGCCGCCGCGGCAGGCAAGACCAAGGACGCGGAGAGCGCTCTTGCACAGGCCAAGCAGTGGCGTGAGTGGGCCGAGGCCGCGGAGGGTGCCGTCAGCGGGCAGTAGCTGCCGGCGGCGGGGTGATCGGGACGTCAGTCGATGTTCCAGTCGCCCCGTCGCTCGTCTTCCGCTGCTGCGGCACGCCGCTCCTCCTCTGCGGCGAGCTGCAACGCGGTGCGACTCCAGACCACCTTCAGCCAATGGAAGGTGAGCACGATGACCGTGATCCAGCCCAGGACGAGCCCGACGCCCGGGCCTGCCACATCAACCCCCGGCGGCGGTGTCTGGCGGGTCCAGATGGCGAGCATGCCCAGGACGATCGACACAGCCGTGCCGGCGAGAGCTACCCAGGCGAGAGCCCACCGGCGGGTGACAAGCGCCAGCATGGACCCGATGACCCCGAAGATCACCTCGAACCACACGAACAACCGCGACGGCAAAGCGATGGCCTCCGCCTGGGCGTCCGCGTCGAACACCAGTACATCCCAGCCGTTGGCTGCGCCGGAATGCGGCAACGTGAGCGAACCGAGGAGAACCACGACACCGACAGCGACGACGAGTGCGCGGGCCCCGGGATCGATCTCACCGGCGACCTTCTTCTCTGCGGCGTCGAAGTCCTTCTTGTAGCTCTCGATCGGGTCTTCGTCGCGGGGGGAGTTCATGCGTTGCATCCCATCTGAGCAGGTTGTGGTGCGGGTGCTCCGATCTGCGGCAATCCGAGACCCACACCGATCGGAGGAGTCTTCGGCGTGATGCCCTTCTCGGAGAAATCACCCGCGCGGGTACGGCGGTGTGTGAGAACGGGTGTGTCGGCGACGAGGTGGTGCGGTGCGGCAGCACTCACCACGATCGTGACGATGTCGCCGGGCCGGATGTTGCCGTCGACGTTGCCCTCCGGACGGAAATGCACGAGTCTGCCGTCGCGTGCCCTGCCACTCATCCGTGCGGTTTCCGCGTTCTTGCGTCCTTCGCCGGCTGCGACGAGCAGTTCCACCTCGTGTCCCACGAGTTTCCGATTTTCCTCGAGGGTGATCTGCTCCTGCAGGGCAATGAGACGTTCGTACCGTTCCTGCACCACTGCCTTGGGCAGTTGATGGTCCATCTCCGCGGCGGGTGTGCCGGGTCGCTTCGAGTACTGGAACGTGTAGGCACTGGTGAACCGTGCCTGGCGGACCACGTCGAGGGTGTCCTGGAAATCTTCCTCGGTTTCGCCGGGGAACCCGACGATGATGTCGGTGGTGATCGCGGCGTGCGGCATCGCGGCACGCACCTTCTCGATGATGCCCAGGAACCGAGATTTCCGGTAGGAGCGCCGCATCGCCTTCAGAACCCGGTCCGACCCGGACTGCAACGGCATGTGAAGTTGCGGGCACACGTTCGGGGTCTCCGCCATCGCCTCGATCACGTCATCGGTGAACTCGGCGGGGTGCGGTGACGTGAAGCGGACCCGCTCGAGCCCGTCGATGGTGCCGCACGCGCGCAGCAGCGACGCGAATGCACCGCGGTCCCGGGGCTGTTCGGGGTCGGCGAAGGAGACGCCGTATGCGTTGACGTTCTGTCCGAGGAGGGTGACCTCGAGGACACCTTCGTGCACCAGGGCCTGCACCTCGGCGAGGACGTCACCCGGACGACGGTCGACCTCCTTGCCTCGCAGGGCGGGCACGATGCAGAACGTGCAGGTGTTGTTGCAACCGACCGAGATGGACACCCAGCCCGCGTAGGCCGACTCCCGCCTGGCCGGCAGCGTGGACGGAAACGCCTCGAGCGCGTCGAGGATCTCGACCTCGGCCCGCTGGTTGTGGCGAGCGCGGTCCAGGAGTGCCGGCAGCGAGCCGATGTTGTGGGTTCCGAACACGACGTCCACCCAGGGGGCCTTCTTCACGACGACGTCGCGATCCTTTTGTGCCAGGCATCCGCCGACCGCGATCTGCATGCCGGGATTCTTTTCCTTGGCCGGTGCGAGATGACTCAGGTTTCCGTAGAGCTTGTTGTCGGCGTTCTCCCGCACCGCGCAGGTGTTGAACACCACGAGGTCGGGGGCCTGGCCCGAGGCTACTTTCGTGTAACCGGCGTCCTCGAGCAGACCCGACAGCCGCTCGGAGTCGTGCACGTTCATCTGGCAGCCGTACGTCCGCACTTCGTAGCTGCGCTGTACCTTCTCGTCGCTGCGAGGCGGGTTCTGGTCGATCGTGTCCACGTATGTCAGGGTACGGCCCGGCACAAATCGCCTCGTCGCGGCCACTGCGCGCCACAACACTGTGCGCCGGGACAACCGGGACACACCGGCGTGGCCTCGCCGTAAAGTTTCCGTGACATCCCCCCAATTCTCCGATCAAATGTCGAGTGGGGGCACTTCCAACACATAGGGTCTTCCACTATGACGCAAGCCGACGACGCGACGCCGACGCTCTCCCCCGGTTCGGTCCCGTCCATGATCTCGATGAAATCGGTGAACAAGCACTTCGGCACCCTTCACGTACTTCAGGACATCGAACTCGAAGTCCCGCGGGGGCAGGTCGTGATCGTCCTCGGCCCCTCGGGCTCGGGCAAGTCGACGCTGTGCCGCACCATCAACCGCCTCGAGCCCATCGACTCCGGTGAAATCGCCGTGGACGGCAAGGTGCTTCCCGCCGAAGGCAAGGCTCTTGCGGCGTTGCGCGCCGACGTGGGCATGGTGTTCCAATCGTTCAATCTGTTCGCCCACAAGACGATCCTCGAGAACGTGATGCTCGCACCGATGAAAGTGCGGAAGAAGAGCAACGCCGACGCGAAAGCGATCGCCACCCAACTGCTCGAACGCGTCGGCATCGCGAACCAGGCGGACAAGTACCCCGCACAGTTGTCGGGCGGTCAGCAGCAGCGCGTCGCCATCGCACGCGCCCTCGCCATGAATCCCAAGGTCATGCTGTTCGACGAGCCGACCTCGGCACTCGATCCGGAAATGGTCAACGAGGTCCTCGATGTGATGACCTCGCTCGCCAAGGAAGGGATGACCATGCTCGTGGTCACGCACGAGATGGGTTTCGCCCGCAAGGCGGGCGACCGGGTCCTGTTCATGGCCGACGGACAGATTGTCGAGGACTCCGATCCCGCCACCTTCTTCTCCGCCCCGAGATCGGATCGGGCCAAGGACTTTCTCGGCAAGATTCTCAGCCACTGACTCGCACACCCCACCGGTGAATCGTTCGGTCCACCGCGCTCTGTACGCACACCCGTCATGTCAATAGGGAGGAACTCGATGAGGATCAATCGCTCGATTCGAATGGGAATCGGCGTCATGGCGCTCGCCGTCGTCGCAACCGCATGCGGCGGAGGTGAAGAGAAGAGTGCATCCCAGAGTGCTTCCGAGGGCAATCTGACCATCGGCATCAAGTTCGACCAGCCCGGCCTCGGTCTCCGCAACCCCGATGGAAGCTTCAGCGGCTTCGACGTCGAGGTGGCCGAGTACGTCGCCGGCAAGCTGGGTGTCGCGCCGGAGAACATCGAGTTCAAGGAATCCCCGTCAGCCCAGCGTGAGACGCTGATCCAGAACGGCGAGGTCGACTACGTCGTCGCCACCTACTCGATCACCGATGCCCGCAAGGAGAAGGTCGATTTCGCCGGACCGTACTTCATCGCCGGACAGTCCCTTCTGGTGAAGTCCGGCAACACCGACATCACCGGTCCCGATTCACTGACCGGCGGCAAGAAGCTGTGCTCTGTCACCGGATCCACGCCCGCGCAGAAGGTGAAGGACAACTACGCGCAGGACGTGCAGCTGCAGGAGTTCGACACCTACTCCGCGTGTGTCGAGGCGCTGCGCAACGGTGCGGTCGATGCCGTGACCACCGACGACATCATCCTCGCCGGTTACGCCGCCCAGTACCCCGGCGAGCTGAAGGTTGTCGGCAAGCCGTTCACCGAGGAGCGCTACGGCATCGGCCTCGCCAAGGGCGATGACGAGACCCGCGGCAAGATCAATGACGCCATCGAGGAGATGGTGGCGGACGGCTCTTGGGAGCAGGCTTTCAACGAGACCGTCGGCGCCTCGGGCTACGCCCTGCCGACACCGCCGACCGTCGACCGGTACTGAATACTCCGCGCCTTCGTCCCCCGGGTGGCTTCTGTCCGGAGCCGCTCGGGGACGGCTGGACTCCAACCACAGGTGACCCGGGGAGACGATAAGTGGATCTACTGAGCAAATACAGCGATCAGCTGATCGACGCGTTCTGGACGACGGTGCAGCTCACCGCATTCTCCGCTGTCGGCGCGTTGATCCTCGGCACCGTCCTCACCGCGATGAGGGTGTCGCCTGTTCCGGTGGCGCGGGGTGTCGCGGCCGCCTATGTGACGATCTTCCGGAACACTCCCCTGACACTCATCATCATCTTCTGCTCGTTCGGACTCTTCCAGACGATGGGTATGAAGCTGGCACCCGAACAGTCGCCGACCTTCTTCACGCAGAACAACTTCCGGCTCGCCGTACTCGGCCTCAGCATCTATACGGCTGCGTTCGTCTGCGAGTCGCTGCGGTCGGGCATCAACACCGTGCAGGTGGGACAGGCGGAGGCGGGCCGCTCGCTCGGACTGACCTTCTCCCAGAACCTGCGTCTGATCGTTCTCCCGCAGGCTTTCCGTGCGGTCACCGCCCCGCTCGGGAGTGTGCTTATCGCCTTGACCAAGAACACGACCATCGCCTCGGTGATCGGGGTTGCGGAGGCGTCCCTCCTGATGAAGGAAATGATCGAGAACGAGGCCGCCATCTTCGTCGTCGGTGGGATCTTCGCACTCGGATTCGTCATCCTGACCCTGCCGATGGGTCTTCTGTTCGGATACCTGAGCAAGCGATTCGAGGTTGCGCGATGAGTAACTCGGCCACCGTTCTCTATGACGCGCCAGGTCCGAAGGCGAGAAGCATCTACCGGCTGATCTCCGCGGCTGTCGCCGTTCTGCTGCTCGGAATCGGCTACCTGGTGTATTCGGCACTCGACGACAAGGGCCAGTTGACGTCCGAGAAATGGAAGCCGTTCCTCGAGTTCACCTCGTGGAGCACCTACCTGATTCCCGGAATCCGCGGGACTCTTGTCGCTGCCGCCGTGTCGATCGTGCTCGCCCTGATTCTCGGCACGATCCTCGGCATCGGCCGGCTGTCGGACCACCGCTGGATCCGCTTGGTATCCGGAACGATCGTGGAATTGTTCCGCGCAGTTCCGGTGCTGATCCTGATGATCTTCTCGTACCAGCTGTTCGCTGAATACGAGGTGTTCAAGTCGAAGTATCTTGCCCTTGCCGCAGTCGTCGTGGGTCTGACGCTCTACAACGGCTCGGTGATAGCCGAGATCGTCCGCGCCGGCATCAACTCCCTCCCCAAGGGACAAAGCGAAGCCGCGATGGCGCTGGGGATGCGCAAAGGCCAGATCATGCTGACGATCCTGCTTCCGCAGGCGGTCACCGCGATGCTTCCCGCGATCATCTCGCAAATGGTGGTCGCCCTGAAGGATTCGGCCCTCGGTTACCTGATCGGATATGTCGAAGTGGTGCGGTCCGGACAGCAACTGGGCGCGTTCTACGGCAACTATCTGCCGGCGCTCATCGTCGTCGCCGTCATCATGATCACCCTCAACTCGACCCTGACCGTTCTCGCCACCCGCCTCGAGAAGCGGCTACGTTCCGGGCGCAAGGGTCGGGGTCCGGCCGCCGAAGAACCACCACTTCCGCTCCTCGCGGTACCTGGAATGGATATCACCGACAAACGCCTCTGACACGGCCGTCTGCGACGAGGGCGGGTGTGTCACGAACAGAGCCCGGGCGGGATGCGTTTCCGCTCGGGCTCCGTCACCTGTCGTCGAAGACGCCTCCGGTGTCGGTACCGGCCTGCGCGAGTTGCTCTTTCACGACCTCGAACGCCATTCCTTGCGGAAAACCGCGGCGTGCGAGCATGGATACGAGTCTGCGGATGACCCGGTCACGGTCGTCGACCGTGAGCGTGCGCAGCTTCTTGGCCACCAACTCTGCCGCGCGTACCCGTTCGTCTTCGCTGTCGATGAGTGACAGCGCTGCGGATGCGTCTTCCTGGCCGATTCCCTTGCGTCGCAATTCCATTGCAAGCGCGCGCTTTCCCTTACCCGAGTAGGTGTGCCGCGACTGCACCCACTGCTGAGCGAAATCTGCGTCGTTGACCAATCCGACCTCGGTGAGCCGATCGAGTACGCGCTCGGTAATGTCGGTCGAATACCCCTTCTTGGCGAGTCGTGCGGCAAGTTCCGCCCGGCTCCGGGCACGGTCGGTGAGGAGGCGCAGGCACAAGTCCTTGGCCTGCGTTTCCGTTCCACCTTCGCCCGTGGGACCCACGGCGGCGCCCTAGAAGTCGACCGGGGCGGCGTCGTCTGCAGCCGCACTGACGTCGGCGCCGATTCCGAGTTTCTCCTTGATCTTCTTCTCGATCTCGTCGCGAATGTCCGTGTTCTCCAGCAGGAACTTGCGGGCGTTCTCCTTGCCCTGCCCCAGCTGGTCGCCTTCGTAGGTGTACCAGGAACCGGACTTCCGGATGAATCCGTGCTCCACGCCCATGTCGATCAGCGAACCTTCCTTGCTGATTCCATGGCCGTAGAGAATGTCGAACTCCGCCTGCTTGAACGGCGGGGCAACCTTGTTCTTTACCACCTTGACGCGGGTGCGGTTGCCCACCGCATCCGTGCCGTCCTTGAGCGTCTCGATTCGCCGAACGTCCAGGCGGATGGACGAGTAGAACTTGAGCGCCTTACCGCCGGTCGTGGTTTCGGGCGAACCGAACATGACGCCGATCTTCTCGCGCAGCTGGTTGATAAAAATCGCGGTGGTGCCCGAGTTGCTGAGCGCACCGGTCATCTTGCGGAGCGCCTGGCTCATCAGTCGCGCCTGCAGACCCACGTGACTGTCACCCATTTCGCCTTCGATCTCGGCACGGGGAACGAGGGCTGCCACGGAGTCGATCACGAGGATGTCGAGAGCACCGGAGCGAATGAGCATGTCGGCAATCTCGAGCGCCTGCTCTCCGGTATCAGGCTGTGAGACCAGCAGTGCGTCGGTGTCGACGCCGAGCTTCTGGGCGTAGTCGGGATCGAGGGCGTGCTCTGCGTCGATGAACGCCGCGATACCGCCGGCCGCCTGGGCATTGGCCACGGCGTGCAGGGCCACCGTGGTCTTACCCGAGGACTCCGGGCCGTAGATCTCGACGACACGGCCGCGGGGCAACCCGCCGATGCCCAGTGCAACGTCCAGGGCGATGGATCCCGTAGGAATGACAGCGATGGGCTGACGCACACCTTCGCCCAGGCGCATCACCGACCCCTTGCCGAAGTTCTTGTCGATCTGCGCCAGCGCCAGGTCGAGAGCCTTGTCGCGATCGTGTGCCTGTGGTGCCATCGTCGTCCCCATTCCCGAGTCTCGTCAGTGATCTAGCGGTGAGGTTAGTTCCGGGTACCGACAAGTACCGTGATCACCGAACGAACCCAGCATAGGGGAACGTGTGTTCGATTGTCGTATACAGGCTGTTTCGACACGCCGGGATTCTGCGTGATCTGCTCATATCCGCTCCGGAGGGACGTCGAACTCCTTGCACAATTCGCGCCATACCTCACGGGGCTCGCGCCCTTCCTCGATCGCTTCGGCCGCGGTCTTGCTCCCCAGCCCCGGCAGCACATGATCGACGAGCAGTGCATCTCCGCGCACCTGCCCGAACTCTTCGCGGACAAGTTCATGAAATTCGGTCAGTCGCACGGCTCCACGCTAGTCGAGCGCAAGGTCCGATGCCGCCGCCCACCCGGGTCACCGCAACGCGGCCCGGCACACCCCCACCGGGTCGGCCACCTCGGTGACGCCCTGTGCCGCTCGTCGTGCCGCGTCGGTGTAACTGCGGTTCGAGAGCACCGTCTCGACCGCCGAACGGAGGGTGTCGGCCGTTGCCGGACGCACCACCACGGCACTGCCCTGCCGCGCGGCGCGATTCGCGAGTTCCCACTGGTCGCCGCCGCCGGGAATCACCACCGCGGGAACACCCGCCAGCAGCGCCTTGGCCAGCATGCCGTGCCCACCGCCGCAGACGACGACCGCGGCCTCGCGCAGCATCGCGTCCTGACGTCCGAGACCCGCGCGGGCCCAGACCGGGACCGCCGCGGGTCCGTCCTCGAGGATCGAGGCGATCACCCGAACACCGGCACCCTCGAGTCCCGCGAGCGTCGTCTCGAGCATTCCCTCGGCGCCGGTGAAGGCGGTCGAGGGAGCTACCATGACGATCGGACCGGTGCCTGCCGGTACTTCGAGCAGATCTGTCGTGGGCTCCCACAGCAACGGTCCGACAACGTGGGCGTCGGCCGGCCAATCCGGCCTCGGCACCTCGAGCGCCGGGAGCGTCGCGATCAACCGGCCCACCGGACCCGGGTCCTCCGCCGGCAATCCGACGCTCGTCCGCGCCACCGCGCGTTGGCGCTGGCCCTGCCGGATCGACCTGGCCGTGGCCGCCCGCATCAACGCGTCGCGAAGCCGGCCACGCACGCCCTCTCCCGGGGCAAGTCCACTACCTATCGGGGGCAGCCCCTTCGACGGTGCGTACAGCGGGTGTGGCGACAACTCGACCCACGGAATCCCGAGCCTCTCCGCGGCCATGCCGCCGCCTGCGGTGAGAACGTCCGAGACGACCAGATCGGGACTCTGCGCACGGAGATCGGGAAGCAACTCGGTGGAGATGTGCGCCGCCCGGCCGTGGATGCGGGCACCCGCGTCGAGATCGTCGTCGATGGGCCTGGGGGCAAGACCCCCGAGCAATTCGGTGGGCACTCCTGCGTCACGCGCGCGCTCGACCCAGCGAGCACCGGTGTACAGAACCGGGTCGTCACCCGCCTCGAGAAACCCGAGGGACAACGCGATGGCGGGAAAGGCATGTCCGGGGTCAGGCCCGGCGACGACGGCGACTCGCACGCCCACAGAGTGTCATACAGGGTGTCACGCGGCCGGTCTCAGGTGGCGTTCAACACCGATTCCGCGGCGTCGACCGCACGGGCACGATCCTCGGCGACGAGTCCGACGCGGGTCCTCCGGTCGAGGATATCGTCCACGTCGAGCGCACCCTCGTGCGTCACTGCGAAACGAAGTTCGGCGTGAGTCACGTCCAAACCCTCGGCGATCGGCGCGAGCAGATCGCGGTCTGCGGCCAGCAAGGCCGCCTCGGTTCCGTAGCGGGCGACCAATGTGCCCGGAGCAGGCACCTTCTGCAGGATCTCCGGAGTGGCCGCACCGACGAGAGGAAGCGCCCGCGTCCGGCACGGACCCGCGTTCAGCCCCGCGACCTCGACTGCGGCGTCCACGGCGTCCTCGGCCATCTTCCGGTAGGTCGTGAGCTTGCCACCGACGACGCTGATGAGGCCTGTCACCGAATGCAGAATCGCATGGTTGCGTGAGAGATCTGCGGTGGAACCGTCGCCGGTGTCGAGCAGTGGTCGCAGGCCGGCGAACGTCCCGAGAACGTCCGACCGGTCCAGCGGGTCGTGTAGTGCGGTGTTGACGGTCGCGAGCAGGAATTCGATCTCGGCATCCGACGCTGTCGGCACGTCCGGCACCGGTCCCGGCGCCGGCTCGTCGGTGAGCCCCAGATACACACGGCCCAGCTGGGCCGGAAGGGCGAAGACGAATCGGTTGGTCTCACCCGGGATCTGCACGGTCAGGGCAGCCGTCGGGTTGCCCAGACGCTCGGCCCCGAGAACCAGATGTGTGCCGCGGCTCGGCCTCAGCGTGATGGCAGGGTCGATTTCATCGGCCCAGACACCGCCCGCGTTGATGACCGTACGGGCCCGAACCAGCATCTCGGAGCCGGTCAGTTCGTCTCGCAACATGGCCGACGTTCCCGTCACGTCGTAGGCGCCCGTACGAGTGAGGATCTTCGCGCCGTGCAGTGCCGCCGTCCGTGCGATCGCGACAACGAGTCTGGCGTCGTCGATCAACTGGCCGTCGAAGGACATGAGCCCGCCGCGGAGGCCCTGCTGCTTCACGGTGGGCACGAGTTCCGTGACCCGTTCGGTTCCGACCCTGCGCGACCTCGGCAGCACTGTCGACGGTGTGCCTGCACTCGCCCGCAGCAGGTCGCCGGCCAGGAAACCAATGCGTACCAGCGATTTCCTGGACAGGGTGGTCGACCGGAACACCGGAACGAGCTGTGGCAGCGCCCGCACCAGATGCGGCGCGGTGCGGGTCATGAGGATGCCCCGCTCGACTGCGCTCTCCCGCGCGATACCCACGTTGCCCGAAGCAAGGTAGCGCAGGCCGCCGTGCGCGAGTTTCGAACTCCACCGGCTGGTTCCGAAGGCCAGATCCCTTTTCTCTGCAAGAACCACGCTCAGTCCGCGTGCGGCCGCATCGAGCGCAACTCCGGCGCCGGTCACTCCCCCGCCGACGACGAGGACGTCGACACGCCTTCCGTCCGACAGCTGCTCGAGTTCACGTGTCCGGCGGTCCGCATCGAGCGCCGACGAGCGTGTGCCCGACCGCGAGTTCACTTCGTTCACCGGTCTCCCCCGACAGTTCGATCGAGCGCGCCGGCCGCCTGTGGTGCGAGGTATGCGCCGACGGCATGCCGGAGTTCTTCGCGCAGGTCTTCTCCCGAAATTTCCTCGGCCACCATCGCCGCCGACTGGACCGCGGACTGGGCCATGAGAAGAACCATGGTTGCGATGTGCCGTTCGTTGCCTGCTCGGATCGAACCATGACGCTGACCTGCGGCGACCGCGAGCGCGACTCGATCGATGATCGCCTTCTGACTCGCCCCCAGGCGCTCGAGCACGTAGGTGGTGAACAATTCCTGATCAGAGCGCATGATTTTGACGAAGAGAGGATGGTTCTGCACCGCCGCGGCGACGTGGACCACCGCGTCCACGAGTTGATCGTGAATGGATTGCTCGGGCGAAAATGCAGGCATCACGGCCGCGATTTCACGGGTCATGAGGTCGGCCACCACCGCCCGAGTGTCCTGCCAGCGGCGGTACACGGTGGGCCTGCTGACGCCGGCGCGGCGCGCTACCTCGGCCAGTGTTGTGCGTCGGAGCCCGAAGTCGAGGATGCATGAGCGCGCGGCGTCGAGGATGGCGTCGTCGACGCTCATCGTCGTGCCCTCGGCGCGGGTAGAAGAATTACGAATAGACATTGTGTGTAACACCGTAACGCATCCCCCGGGCGCGTAGCGTCTGTGCGATCCGAACGGAACTCCTCCCGATCGAGACTTGTCGGCGAGAGTGGGGCGTCGGGTCATCACCGGCACAGCCGCCAGAATTCGGACTATTATGGTATTCCGTCACGTTCCGATTAAACGGTGACGTCCATGGGTCACCAATTCCGGGACGAACGACCCATCGGCTATCCTCCGTGGGCCGAACCCGACCGGGGCGTCGCTCCGCGGGAACCTGCCCTTTCCCCATCCACTCTGCCCTCATCCACTCTGCCCTCATCCACTCTGCCCTCATCCACTCTGCGCAGTGGCAGCGGACCTCAGGCGAAGTAGTAGAGCTCGAACCCGACGGCGCGTTCCGCGTCGAATCCCCGCTTCGGTCCGGTGACCATCTCGATCTGCGCGCGGGCCTGCTTCCCCACCGGCTCATCATCGAGTGCTTGGAGATACCGGCGGTGTTCGGACAGTGAGAGAATGGCGCGGTCGACGGTCCGGGTGACATCCACGGCGTGGGTGGGTGTCATCGTGTTGACCGCCACCCACCGCACTCCCCGCCAGGACGGCAGGCCCGACTCCCCCAGTTCCGGGAAGATCCACTCGTTGGCAGCGTCGGCGGTGGCATCGAGAACGGCACGGCCGACCGCTCGGTGGTCGGCGCTGTTGGGCCGCCCCGGTCCCCAGGTGTCGGCGAAATTCGTCGTCACCACCATGTCCGGCCGGTGCCGGCGGATCGCCGCGGCAAGATCGCGCCGCAGCGGCAGGCTCTCGACGAGTCTGCCGTCGGGGTAGCCGAGGAACTCGACCTCGGTGACTCCCACGACAGCGGCCGACAGCCGCTCCTCCGCCTCCCGGAGCGGTCCCGCCTCGGCGGGGTGTAGACCCGCAATACCCGCCTCACCGCTGGTGACCAGAACGTATCGAATGTCCTTTCCCTGCTCGGTCCAGCGGGCAACCGCTGCGGCCGCGCCGTACTCGATGTCGTCGGGATGCGCGACCACGACGAGGCCACGATGCCAATCCTCGGGTACCGGATCCATGCTTCGAGGATGCCCCTCAGCGACGAGTGACGTCCGAGTTCTCGCCAGATCCGGACATCGCCTTGTAAAGCAGGTACAGGCCGAATACCACCGCACCGACGACAAGGATCCAGAACAGACCCTTGATCAGTGCGCCGAGCACGGCCAGCGCTATCCAGATCGCCACGACGGCCAGGATGACCTTCCAGAACATGACTTCCTCCATTCGTTCTCCCGATCAGTTCCTGCGCCGGACATCTCGTCGACCTCTTTACCGGGTATGACACAAGCCTGACACGCATGAGGCGGCAAATCACCAGCTCAACGCGAAGATCAGGGAAAGCTCAGGGTTGTCCCCCACCCCTGGCCACATCGCGGACGAGGCGCCCCGCACCTGCTGACGTAGACTCGGCCAATTCCGTCCTGTATGAAGAGGAGCGCCCTGGCGTGTCGCCGACATCCCGATTTTCCGCACGCGATCTCGCTCATGTCGCGGTCTTCGCCGCACTGATCGTGGCACTGGGCCTGCCCGGCACCATCAATGTCGGCACGTCCGGTGTTCCGATAACCCTGCAGACGCTCGGCGTCATGCTCGCCGGGGCACTCCTCGGACCCCGCAAGGGCGTGTTGTCGGTACTGACCGTGATCGCGCTGGGCCTCGTGCTTCCGGTTCTCGCCGGTGGACGCACCACCCTCACCTCGCTCGCCGGGCCCACGGTGGGGTTCCTCCTCGGCTGGATTCCCGCGGTCGCGGTCATCGGCTGGTTGACGGTTCGGATGCTTCCCCGCTACCGGGTCGTGCCAGGGATCCTGATCAATGCCCTCGGCGGAATCGTGGTCCTCTACGCCTTCGGCATGGCCGGGATGACGTTGCGAACAGATCTGTCGCTGTGGCAGGCGATGACCGCGAACGCCACCTTCCTCCCCGGCGACCTGGTCAAGGCAGTCGTCGCGGCGCTCGTCGCCTCACAGGTACATCGCGCCTATCCCGCACTCCTCCGGGAACCCGCTACCTCGTTGCCTCGCGCCGTTGACGTTCGCTGATGTCGTGATCGGCCGAAGCCTGTGAGTGTCATCCGGTTCCGCGGCGTCCGGCACGCGTACGGCGACCGTTCGGTGCTCGACGACGTGGATCTTACGCTCGCCGAGCACCGGATCGGCATCGTCGGGGCGAACGGCGGCGGCAAGTCGACCCTCGCTCGCCTGATCAACGGCCTCGTCCTGCCCACCGAGGGCGTTGTGACCGTCGATGACCTCGACACCAGGAAACAGGGCCGTCAGGTACGTAAGAAGGTGGGCTTCGTCTTCACCGACCCCAACCATCAGATCATCATGCCGACTGTCGCAGAAGACATCGCGTTCTCACTGCGCCGTCACTCGTCGAGCAACACCGAACGCGCCGCGCGGGTCACCACCGTTCTCGAGCAGTTCGGCCTTGCCGGCCATGCCGATCATCCGACCCACCTGCTGTCGGGTGGGCAGAAACAGTTGCTCGCGCTCGCGGCGGTGATGGTGACCGAACCGGAAGTCCTGGTCGCGGACGAACCGACCACCCTGCTCGACCTCCGCAACACCCGGATCATCGCAGAGACGTTCCACCGGCTTCCGCAACAGGTGATCGTGGTGACCCATCAACTCGACCTGCTCGATTCGTTCGATCGAGTACTCGTGGTCGACGAGGGCCGCGTCGTCGCCGACGGCAGTCCGAGCACGTCCGTCGACTACTACCGCAACCTGGTCCGATGAGCACGCTCGGCCTCTATCGTCCCGGCGACACCGTGGTTCACCGACTTCCTGCCGGACCGAAGGTTCTCGCTCTCCTCGGTTGCATCGTCGCGGTCACGGTCTTCGTCCGCCATCCCTGGCACCTGGTCCCGGCTGCGCTGACCGTCGTCGGAGCCTATGCGGTGGCGCGGATCCCGGTTCGCGCCGCGCTGGCACAGTTGCGCCCACTCCTCTGGATGCTGCTGATCATCGGCGTCTTCCAGATCGTCTTCACCGGCTGGGCGCGTGCCGTGGTGGTGTGCGGGACGCTGCTTCTGTCCGTCGCTGCGGCCGCGTTGCTGAGTCTCACCACACGGGTCACGGACATGCTCGACGCGATCACCTCGGCCGTGCGGCCGCTGCGCCGAGTGGGCGTGGATCCGGACCGCGTGGCACTGGTACTGGCCATGACCATTCGCTGCATTCCCCTGATGTCCGGGATCGTGCAGCGCGTCGCCGACGCACGGAAGGCGCGGGGGCTGGGCTTTTCTCTACGGGCGCTGGCTGTACCCGTTGTCGTCAGCACCCTGATGACCGCTGACGCCATGGGTGAGGCCCTCGCGGCGCGCGGCGCCGACGACTGAATTCAGGCGTACCTGCGGACGATGTCGTCGATCTCGGCGAGGGCAGCGGCAAGTCCCGCGAGTTTCTCGGTGGCCGAGACCAATTCGGCACGTTCGCCGGCAAGACCACCGACGGCTCCGGTTGCACCCGGCACGGTAACCTCGGCTGCCGCTGCCACCAACTCCTCGAACTGTTCGACACCGTCTTCGAGTTGCTCGGCGGCGGCGGCGATCGCTCGGTGCAGCGCGGGCGCCGCCGATTCGCTATCGCGGGCAGCTTCTTCCATCGCGGTGATGTCATCGGCTACGGCGTGCAACGCGGCACCCGCCGACCCGGCCGTCGAGTACGTCGCCTCGATGTCCTCCCGGCTGATCGTCTCCGACCGGGACAGGACGCGCAGAATGCCGTGAAGGGCACGCTCGCACTGCACGAGGCGATCCATCGACTGCCGGGCGGCCGAGGACTGCACCGGCAAGGAGCGGCGGACGGGCAGCCCCGGTGGCAATGCCTCCGCGTCGAGCTTGCGGTAGCGGCTGACCGCCATCACGGCAGGAACCGCGAACACCACGGCCCCACCTC
>NZ_JBAQEO010000744.1:0-3583 GCF_049286785.1 Rhodococcus sp. (in: high G+C Gram-positive bacteria)
TGTCGAGTGAGTCGACGCGTTCCCGGGCGACGATCACCACGAACGGGGACTCGCCGTCGAACGGTGCCGGCCACTTCCGCCCGCACTCGCCGGCGAAGTCGAGAACATGACCGAGGGTGCTGATCCCCGCTCCGCCGTGGGCGCCAAGCAGCCACACCAGCGGGGCCGGACCGTTCTGGCCGCGCGGAACCGGCCGATCCCAGATCTCGGCGACCCGGCTCGGGGTGCGGACAGGCAGGTGCGGGCCGGTGTTCTGCGGCTGGGTCCGGCGAGAGAAGCTGCGGGCCGCCATCACCGCTCACGATCCTCAGCGGCCGCTGTCGCCCGTTGAATACGGGCATAGGCGTCGACCGTGGCTGCGCGTAGTTCCCAGCTCGAGATCGTCAACCCGGTGGCCAGGTGTGGGTCGTAGGGAACCTCCTCGACCGCACGCACCAGAGGAGATAAGTGCCCGATCAGCTCGGCAGGATCGACATCGGGCTCGGTGGAGTTCTGATGGGAGATGACCACCACCGTGCGGTCGAACACGCCTTCCCCGGCGGCCGCCGCGAGCAGGTCCAGGTAGCCGCGCAGCCGGTTGAACGCGTCCGCCCGCGCCTGCACGACCAGCACGAACACCGCATTCGGATCTTCTCGCAGCGTGGCGCACTCGCGAAGGCGGAGCGCGGCAGGGCCCAGGTCGTAGACCACGGTGTCGACGCGGGGCCACAGAATGTCGGCCATCTGCTGCACCGGAAGTTCGTCGAATCGCTGCTCGCCGCGGTCGATGATTCGTGCCCCGGCCGATGACACGGGCAGTGACGCCACGATGGTGGCGGGGTCGCCGGCGCCGGCGAGGGCGTCGATCGCTGGAGCACGTTCATCGGTACCGGTGCGCACTCCCAGATCGCCCCCGGCAACAGTCAGATCGACCACCACCGCCGACGCGGTCTCTGCGACCGCCCATGCCCCGGCGATACCGACCGCCGTCGTCGTGGCGCCCGCTCCCCCACCCGCGCCGGTGACCAACACCAGCGGCGCCGGAGTCGCCGCCTGTTCGAGCCACGCCGGGGCCTTGTCCCGGTCCTGGCGCGGGAGCGGGCTGGTAGTGGCACCAGCGGTCGGGGCGTCGGGGGTGGGCGCAGTGGTGCCGCCTCGCAGCGGCACCACTGCCGCAGTCGGCGGTTCCGTCTCGGAGTCCGCCATCGGGGCCTGGTCGAGCCATTGCATCCATTCGGGCTGGGAGTTCATGATGCCTTTCCGATCGACGCGATCAGGTGACGGCCATCGACCACCCGTGTGGTGATGACCTGCTGGTCGTAGCTGGTTTCTTCACCGCTCGTGCGGCGCTCGCGCAGCGTGACGAGGAACCGCTCCGGCGTCGTCGCGCGGATGGTCACGCAGTGCTGCGCGCCGACGGGGATTTCGGTGTCGAACGCGCCCTGGAGCCCGTTCGTGGTGTCGATGCCGACAGCGTCCGCGGTGACCACAGCCCGGGCCGCTTCCCCGGACCGCTGCACGTAATAGGCGAAGTCGAACGCGAGAATCGCGGCGGGGCCGGAATCGGTTCCGCCCGGGCCGTTGCCGATGACCACACCGTCCACCGCGGATGCCGGGTCACACCACGGGTGCGGGCGCTCCGAGCTGGTCGGTGCTGCGGTCGGCGTCCGCGCGGTCGCGGCAGCGGGTTGCGCGTCCTGACCGCCGCCGAGCGCCCACACACCCAGCCCCGCCACCACCGCGGCGACGGCCCCGCCCCCGGCGAGCAGCCGCGGCGACATCGGTCGCCGCACGGGTCGAGACGCGGCAGGATTCGGCGAGCTGGTCCGTGCGGACGCGGTCGGCGCGGCCGAGGACACCGGTGACGTGAGCTCCTCGACCGGACCTACGGGAGATTCGTGGTCGGTGGTGGCAGGAGTTGCGGGTGTGAACGACGGATACCAGCGGGCCAGCTCGCCCGCTGTCGGGTCCGGCCGCGGAAAGTTGGTATCTGTCATCATCGAATCCCTTTCTGCGCGAGGCCGGTTCCCCGGACGAGGACCGTCCGGGGAACCGGGGCGGTCATCCGGCGGCGGTCGGGGTGGTCGACGTCGGACGCGGACTCGTCGTCGAAGTTCTCGACGACGACGGTGCGGGGCGCGGCGAGCTGGTTCGCGGGATCGCCGAGGTAGACGGACTGACCCGCGGCGTCGCTGCGGAGGTGGAGTCGGTTCCGCCTGCGACATCCTTGGCGAGCGCGGCGAACCAGTCCGCCACGAACTGCGCTGCCGACTGCCCGGTTGCCGTCACCGGCGTTGACCCATAGGACCCGTGCGCACGCACTGTGTCCCAGTACTTCGTCAGTGCTGTCGTCGACACCAGCTCCGCGTTGTCGCTGATGTTGTCCTTGACGACGTCGAACGCCTGCTTGGTCAGGCGCGACGTCGTTGCCGGCGGCACCAGCTTCGGTACTGCCCCCACCAACTTCGCGGCGAACAACGCGACGCCCGCAGCGGGATTCGCCAGACCAACCGTGGCGAGCTGGGCGATATTCGCCGGGGTCAGGACTTCCTTCACCACGGTCTTGACCGCGTTGAATCCGATCGTGCCGACCTTCATTACCGCCGCGATCGACTCCTGTGCGGTCGGCATTTCCGTGCGCGGATCGGACGCGATCGCCACCCGCTCGGAAAGCGACTTGCGCGGCTCGATCGACAGATTCGCGAGTGTGGTGCCCTTGATGTCCTCGTTGATCACCGGCACCACGGTCTTGATCGTCGTCAGTGCCAATGCCTCACTGACCGAGGTCAAGGACTGGATAGGATCCCCGGTCGACAACTCGCTCTGGCCTGCGATGTTGGCCACTGCCCGCATGATCGGCGCGTTCGCCGGTGCATCGCACGAGAGATCTCCGGGCTCGCACAGCGACGCCACGCGGCCGGTCAGAGACCCGTATGCGACCGCATGATCGGCGGTAGGTCCGATCCCACCGCCCTCCGGGGCGGACCCAGCCGGCGCTGACACCTTCGCGACCTCGGTTCCGGCAGTCCCAGGGGCCGGCTTCGGGGAGGTCTGCCCCGCCGCTCCGGGGAACAGGGGCGCACCCGGTGACCGTGTCGGATCACCGAACAACGCCACCCCGACGAGCTTTTCGGCCGGGATCGGGCCCTCACCGGCACCGACCTTCTTGGCGAACATGCTCATCGCATGTGCGCCCTGCGAGTAGCCGGCACCGGTGAACACCGTGTCCGGGCACGCCTGCGCGACTTCGGCGGCCGTGTCCTCGAGGTTGTGCAGTCCTTCTTCCACGGACTGCGAATACGGGACATTCGCTCCCGGCACCGCGCCACCGAACCCTGCCGGGTACGGCACATAAGCGCGGCCGGTAAGGGAGTCACCCGCCGAATCGGTCGTCTTGACCATCATCGGCATGAAGACCTGCGACAGCATTCCGGTGTCGAGAGTCGGCGACGTATCCGGTGACGACTCCCCCGTGCCCTGCATTCCCAGAGCGAACAGAACCGGGCACGACTGCCCGACCAGCTCGCTCGCCGGTCCGGCGGGCGCGGCATACGCCGTTCCCGCCGACCCGACCCCAATCACAGTCACTGCCGCTGCCGCGGCC
>NZ_JBAQEO010000745.1:0-3722 GCF_049286785.1 Rhodococcus sp. (in: high G+C Gram-positive bacteria)
CAAACGAAAAACATGTTTGCACCCCCGGACCCGGCACGGTCGAGACGCACCCAGCCGACGGGACGACCACCACCTCAACACCACCCCCAATTTTGCAGCGCCCGCAAAACCCGAAAAAACACCCACAACCAGCGCAAACACCCATGCAAAAGGGTGACGCATCACACACATAATCAGGTTAGAAATAAGTCGATAATAGCCAATAAGTCAACTTAAATACGTTAGAATTAAGTCATGACAAACACCGAGAACACCACCGCCGGTCTCATTCTCAGCGTCCTCCGCAACGCGGAATTCTCCGATTGCACCCTCGGCGGAATCACCTCTCGATCCAGTCGCGTCACCCTGGTTGGAACCCTCGACTGCACCGAGTACGCCGCCGGATTCGTCTACCCGGTCCCGCTCACGATGCGCGTAGTCAGCCCCCGCGCCGACGCGCCCGCCGTCGCCCTGGAAATCCGCAAGCGCGCGTTCCGTGAGGCCGCCGACGGCGAACACGGAAAGATCGTCCACCTGACGCCCGTCCACTGGAACGAGAACGCGGGCAGCTACGTCCGCACGCACGCCTGGTCGATGTCCGGAGGCAGCTACGCCACCACATCCGACAGCCGACTCTCACAGTTGCTCGAGGACGTCCTCGGCCACTCCTACGGAGCACTTTCGATACACGACCGCGTCGAAACCTACTGACCGAGACCCCGAATAGGGGAGTAGTAGCCCCGGCCCTCGCCGGGGCTACGCGCATATTCACGAAAAAGAGGTCGACCTGCATAAACATCCCGCCCGCGAGTGACGCGGAACACACATAAATACGTTCGAAATAAGATCTCGTAGCTACTTTGCTAGAGTTAAATACGTTAGAATTAAGGCATGACAAACGCCGACGAAGTTCAGGCTGAACGCCTGATGCCCGCCACCGTCGGACGGGCAGTTGTCAACATCAGCTGGAACCTCGCAACCGGCCTCACCTGGCACATCGCCCGGCGCACCGCGACCGGCTCCACCGCCACGCTGCTCGACCACCCCTACCCGTCGCAGCGCGAAGCGCGCACCGCCGTATGGCACCTCAACCATCAGCACCCGCGCAGCACCCGCCGCAGCGCATAAGCCCCCACCACCACCCGCAGGAGGAACCCCATGGTCAACGCCAAACAGACCCGCGAACGCGCCGCCGCCGACCAGGCCGGAATCGTCACCCACACCACCGCAATCGTGGCGGGGGAGCAGACCGCCGAAATCGCCGTCTACCAGCCACTTACCGAGCAAACACGAATGACCGTCACCATCGGCCACCTGATGATGACTTTCACCAGCGCCGCCGCCGTCCACAAGATCCTCGAGGGGTTCGCCGCCGTCCGCCCCGCACTGATGGGAGTGGACAACACCACCGCCCCCATCGCTGTCAGGGGTGCAGAATTCGCCCTCAACACCATGTCCATCACCTGGATCTACCCGCCCACCTACGCGATCGTCCGAGGGAACCGATACAGCAAAGACCAACGGCGCACGATCTACTGGGTCGACGTCCACATGGGACCGATCACCTGGCGTATCGCCGACCACACCGGCTACCACAGCCTCATCGAAGGACTCCGCAACGCCCACAGGACCGCCGTCGGCGTCTTCCTCGACGGCCGCAAGTACCGCAAAGACCCCACCGACCGCGACGCCTTCACCGACTGACGGTGATCACTCCACAGGGACCGGATTCATCCACAGAATCCGGTCCCTATTGGCACCACCCCGACCCCCGACCCGAGTGGACCAACCAAACTGACACACACCACAACGCGACAAGACAAGGACCCGCCACCGTGATTACCTGGACACTCACAACCGCCACCGGCAACGACACCACCACCGCCGAAAGTGGCACCGCAGACGACCGCCCCGACGCAATCGCCCAGGTCGCCGAAGCCGCCCGGACCGCACTCCTGACCGCAACCACCGAAGCCCGCTACACCCTCACAGTCGACGGCGAACCGGTCCTCATCCTCGGGATGGGCCACAACGAACACGGCAAACCCAACACCGACCAAGCACTCGACTACATCGACCAGCTCGAAGCCACCGAAAACCCGCAAAGCATCGGCCGCGGACAGGCCGCAGAACCACAATCCCCGCACCTCAGCGAGAACGGCGGCCCGTCCGCGGCCGACCCGGCGCACTAACCACTCCTGCGCCCCACAGCGCCCGCCTCACGCAAAAGAAGCCCCACCAGCGCGCACACGCCGGCAGGGCTCCCCGACCGGGTCACCTCAGGAAGGACAACACCCGATCATGACCGACCATAACCTCAAAGCCGCACGTAACAAGTACCACCTGATCCTCTGGTGCATCGCCGCTGCCATCGCCGCCGACACACTCATCGCTGCCGGCAGCTTCGTACTGTCCTTCGAGGTACTTCGAGACCTCATCGAGCAGGCCGGCACCTCCCGATCCCTCAGCTGGATCTTCCCCGCCGCCATAGACGTGTCGATCTCATCCGCCACCGTCTCCGCCGTCATCCTCACCAAGATCGACGGAGCCAGGGGAGTGGCCATCGCCTCCGGGCTCTTCGCGGCCGCCGCACTCATCGTCAGCATCGTCTGCAACGGATATCACGCATACGTCAACCCGGCCGTCACCCTCGATCCCTGGTTTGCGGCTGGCCTCGCGGTGATCCCCCCGGTCCTCGTCCTCGTCCTCACCCACCTCATCGTGGCCCAACTCGGCGCAATCGGACTCGCAAAAGCCCAGTACGACACCGTGCAAGAGGCAGTCGCCGCCGCCGTGCACGAGCCCGCCGTCCTCGCGCACGAGCCCGCCATCCTCGCTCAAGAGCCCAGCGCCGCCGTCGATTCCATCGACACCAAGTTCTTCGACTACCACGAGGACCAACTACGCGATACCGCCCGCGGCGTCCACCGCGACAGTGAACTCGCCGATGCTGCCGTGCAACCGGCAATCGCTGCCCAAGAAACCAGCCAACCCACCCCGGCCCCTGACGCAATCACGCCGCCGGCCGAAGACCCCGCAGCACTCCAACGCAAGGAACTCGAAGCCTTCATCGACGCCACCGTCAGTGACGACCAGACCAAGCAAGCAGTACTACTCAAGCTCGACAACCCCGACATGACGTTCGAGGAGATCGCCAGCACTCTGGTTCCCCCATGTCACACCTCCACCGCCTGGCGGAAGTACAAAAAGTTCGAGGCCCTCGCTGAGGAAGCAGGATTCACCGTCCCGCCGCTGCCGGACCTCGGCGCTGAACGCGGACAGCACGAGCAACCACAACTCGCCGACTCGACCATCTGATCGCACGAGGACTTGAAAGGAGTGACGATGCCTGACCAACTGACCGCGATAGCCGCGGCCGCATACACCGCGGGTGCGCGTCCTGACCTGCACAATCTGGGTGGGGTGCACGCAGACGCCCATCACGCGGCGCTGAGTCTCGAAAGGTACGACCCGGAACAGCTTCCAAGGGCGACATGGTCGGCGATCCTCACACGGCACTTGGTCGCCGCGATGCGCTAGCGTCTCCGTCACAGACAGGGGGAGTGGCAATGTTTGTCTGGTTTCGTCGCCGTGGCCGCCCCCACGGCTGCAATCTTCGGCGGAACGCAACGAGCGGTTGATCGACGAGGTACTGGTTGTAGCGCTCACCGACGATCAACGCGAGAAGTACATCGCCGCCCTGCTCAAGTGGGCCGAGACGATGAAGGAATTCACTGTCGAAG
>NZ_JBAQEO010000746.1:0-2687 GCF_049286785.1 Rhodococcus sp. (in: high G+C Gram-positive bacteria)
GCGCGAATCGACTCACGAACACACCGCGTGTACGGCTCGAGATTCGCGGACATCGTCTATACGATCGACCGCATGGAGAACCAGTCGCTGGAAACCGAATTCGCCGCTCTCGATGAACAGATCCGACGAGAAGCCGAGAAGAAGATGCAGGCGATCCGCGTGGTTGCCAAAGCACACAAGAATCTCGCCGATACCCGCGAGGAGTTCGCGCGCACCGATGCCGCGAACAAGAAATCCTTGACCGACGCACTCGCCGCCGCGCGCAGCGCTGGGTTCAGCGAGTCCGACCTGAAGCGGTGGCAAGCCGAGGACAACAAGCTCAGCCGACGCGGATCACAGCGCCGCAACCGCAAGACCCCACAGAAGGACCAGCCGGCGACCCCGGCCGTGACCGCAGCGGCGGACTCTTCGCCCCAGCCGGCAGATGAATCGCTTGCCGCAACCGCCTGACCCCTGACCCCTGACCGACGACGGCATTTCACGGTGCCCCGCCACCATTCGTGGCGGGGCACCGTGAGGTCGACGCAGCCAACAACTGCCTGACTTTCACCGCTTCATTCCATCGCGGCGTGGCTTCAACCGGCCGCATTACTATCAGGCCAGATGAGCAGCAACCACACTCCCTCAGAACCGTTGATCGAACGGATCTCTGGATTCAATTACTCCTACCGAATGCGATGCGAGTGCGGCCGGTCCAGCACCGTAAGCGCGGTCGACTACTGGGACCACCAGGACACCGGACTTATCCCGTGCGAGCACTGCGGTAAGGACATCCACTACGGCCGTCTCGCCACCGTGCTTCGTGACCCGAACGATCCGGCAATGTCAAACGACGCCGTCGCCAGGTTTGCCTGGTATCACACCAGCTCGTTCCCTGAGTGGCCTCCGACGAACTACCCGGAGCTCATGCGCGCCGCGCTAGAGAGCCTGGATACGAGATGCGGAATACAGATCGAATCGGCCCTTCAACGTGCGACCACCAAGGCACTGCACGTGGGCACCTACGAAGCGTCAATCGAGAACATGCATCGACGGATGCAGAACCAGAACGACGCCGACAAAGTGTTCTACCTTCACCGAGTCCGACTCGCCGTCGCTGCGAAGGACATCAGCAGTGATACTCGCGATGAAACGCAGGATGCAGTAAGCCAGATAGCGCTGGATGAACTCAGACATGCCGACCTGTTGGCGGTCCGGTACCTCAATGTCTACGAGTCGCCCGGCTCGCTCTCGCTTGCAATCGATCCGGTTGCCATCGAATCGGTCCAAACCATCGAACTTCCCGTCGCTGACCTCGCGGAGAAACCCCCATCTGGTCTCGTCGATGCACTACGGCAGTTCACTGACGAGTTGAGTGCTGCGGATGCACTGATGCCCGATCTCTCTGACGTCGACCGGGAACAGTCCCGGCTGAGGTTCCTCTTTCCCAGGGCCGGTGATGAACTCGCGATTCGCGTCAAGGCGAGTGAGATGCGCTCGCGGCAGGCATGGACGGGTATCGAGCGCCTCCTCGCCGATACATATCTGAGGAATGTGAATCCCGTCGTCCTGAACAACTTCACTGCTGCTGTGACACCGAGATCACACGAAGACCCTTGCGAGGCCGTCAACGAATTCCATGACCGCTTCCGCGGCCACGCAGCGGCACTCACACGTGCGGAAGAATTGGTGACGCTACTCAAGAAGCGTCCGGTTCGTCACCTCTCCGGTAAGTAGCGAGGGTCGCACGGCCGGTCACGAGCACCATGGTTTCGCCGCTCATAGATCCTCGCTGGCACGATGATGCGATGATGTTCCTCGCTCCACTATTCGGCTTGGTGGGAGTCTTGCTGGGCGCCCTCATTACTCAATGGGCGACCCACAGACGTGAACTGTGGAACCGGGAGGAATCCCGACGAAATACTCAACGGCAGGCCGTAGCCCAGGCTTTGACCGCGATCAACGCGCTACCGCCTAAGGTCAAAGCACTGTCGCGGGCCGGGGGGTACCCAATGGTCGATCCACAGACGAAACAATTGAATGAAGCGGGCAGCGCTCGTCACTCTGCCGCGGTACTCGATGTGGAGGCCGCGGTTAGCTCGATCGACCAAGCGTTGCGCGAGTGCAAGATGACGGTCTGGGATCCGGCTATGAGGCCTCTCACCAACGAACTGACTCTCCGTTTCGACGACGTTGTGACAGCCCTCCATCGCGATGAAGACTTCCGGACCAGTGACGAGGTGACTGCGAAACTCGACATACTGATTCGATCGATGCTAGAGACCAGCAAGGAGTGTGAGACTCAGCTCGCACCGCAGATGCGCAAGCCTAAGCGGAAAACGAAAGTAGCTGGCTAGAACGGCGGACGTTGTGCGAATCCACGCGCGTCCACTGTAGTTGTGTGTCGGTCCCCGCTTCTACGCTCACCGGTAACAGCACCTTGAGAGCGGTTCGAGCGGAGAAACCAGTGAGCGTCACCAGCGGCATTTCCCCGCTCCCGGGCATGCCCGTGCCCCCGGCGCCTGCGGAATTCGAGCAGCTCGCCTTGCTCGGACAGCCGCAACCGGTGCGTGTTCCTGCGCGGCTTTGGCGGTCCTGGCTCGACGAGCCGACCATCGTCGCCCGATTCGAAGCCAAGCGCTACCCACGCACCAGGAATCGGTGCACACCATGGCTGGCCGGGGTCTCGTCAACCGGACACGGGTCCT
>NZ_JBAQEO010000747.1:0-26385 GCF_049286785.1 Rhodococcus sp. (in: high G+C Gram-positive bacteria)
TCGGGGTCGAGTGTGCTTCCGGAGATCCGTCTCGATCTGCAACCGGAGACCATTCCGATCCCCGTTCCAGGTGGCCCCGGCCCCGACCCTCAGCCGAAACCCCCGATCGAGATCAACCCCGCGGAGCAAGGTTCCCTGACCCCGGCCATCGGGACTCCCGCCGTCGACGGCGTCCGGCTGGTCTCTCAGCTCACCGGTCGCGGGTCGGAGAACCGCACCGACAAGCGATGGCAGGTGGACGGAACCGACCTCGGCATCACGTGGGAGACCGAGCCCGGCGAGGTGGCGATCGCATTCGGCGACACCTTCGGCAAGGACTGGGCGCCGCCCGGCGCCTGGGGTGAGGACTGGCGGAGCAATGTTCTCGGCCACAGCACCGACACCGACCTGTCCGACGGCATGACCATCGACAGCATGGTCCAGGACAGCCGCTGTCACGCGGCCGAGATCATCGACAGCCGGCACGTGAAGAACTTCGAGACCACCACGATCCCCACCTCCGGGTTCGCGATCGGCGACCGCCAGTACCTCAGCTACATGTCGGTGAAACGGTGGAGCGTCGTGCCCGGCATGTGGTACACGAACTACGGCGGCATCGCCTACTCCGATGACAACGGGCAGACCTGGACCAAGGACCAGCATGCCAAGTGGGAGAACATCTTCGGTCTCGGCCGGTTCCAGGTGGCGGCGATGGTTCCGCAGGGCGACTACGTGTACATGTTCGGCACACCCAACGGTCGGATCGGCCAGATCGGTCTGGCCCGGGTGCCCACGGACCAGCTGCTCAACACCAGTTCGTACCAGTACTGGTCGGGCGGAACGTGGGTTCCGGTGGTCGAACATCTCGCGACGCCGCTCGTCGCGGGAGTCGCCAGCGAGTTGTCCGTCCGCTACGACCCGTCGTCCGAGACGTGGCTGATGAGTTACCTCGAACCCATCGGCGGGAAGATCATCCTGCGGCGGTCCGCGAGCCCGCAGGGAGTGTGGTCGGACGGAGCGACCCTCGTCGACACCGCCGACTACCCGAAGGCGTACGGCGGCTTCATCCATCCGTGGTCCACGGACAAGGATCTGTACTTCACGATGTCCGAATGGGACAGCTACAACGTCTATCTGATGCACGCCGGCCTGGGCGGTTAGCCGGTCCGCACCGCATGCAGGGCCACCTCGGTGGCCTTGACGACGAAGAACACGTCGAGGCCGGGCACCAGGTCGAGTTCCGCCACGGACGACGCCGTAACATCGGCGCTCAGGTCGAGGCGTCCACCCTCCTCGCTTGCGAGTACCCGCACCGTGGGGCCGCGCACCTCGATCTCCGTGATGGTGACCCGAAAGACGTTGCGCGGGCTTCCTTCCGGCGGACGGCGGTGAACAGCCACCGAGTGCGGCGCGAACACCGCCACCGCAGGCGATCCCGGCACGAAATCGGCGTCGGGCAGTCCGTGCATCCGCTCGCCCGTCTCCGTCTGGAAGCCGCCCTCCACGACGAAAACGGGCACGAGATTGAGTCCTGCGATCCGCGCCGCGAAGGCGCTGCGCGGATGGGTGAGAACGTCACGGACGGAACCGGATTCGACCACCCTGCCGAACTCCACGACGATGACCCGGTCGGCCAGCGCGAGAGCGTCGAGAACATCGTGGGTGACCACCACAGCCGTCCGATCACCTTCGCGCAGCACCCGCCGCAGCAGCACCCGCACGGCCGGGGCCGCGGACACATCCAGTGCTGCCATCGGCTCGTCGAGCAACAACGCTTCCGGCTCGGCGGCGAGTGCCCGTGCCACCGCTACCCGCTGGGCCTGCCCACCCGATAACTCGTGGGGACGGCGGTCCGCAAACTCCGTGGCATCCACCGCGTCCAGCCACTTCTCTGCGACCTCGCGTGCGGCCCGGCGTCCGCGGCCGGCGCTGAGCGGGCCGAATGCGACGTTGGCGGTCACGGTGAGGTGTGGAAACAACAACGCCTGCTGCGCAAGAAGGGCGATGCCGCGCCGGTGCGACGGAACGAATGTTCCCGCGGCGGTGTCGGTGAGAACGCGTCCGTTCAGTTCCACCCGACCGATGTTCGGACGGACGAGCCCCGACACCACCGAGAGCAGCGTCGACTTGCCGGCTCCGTTCGGGCCGAGAACGGCGAGCACCCCGCCCTCCTCGAGGTCGAACCCCACCTCGACTCCGCGCGCATCCACCCGTGCCTGCACCCTCAGCCCGCCGGCTCCCGGTTCCGTCAAGACGCAACCCTCGAGCCCCAGCCGCGGGAGCCCACCACGATCACCACGGCAACCACCACCAGCACCAGCGACAACGCTACCGCTGCATCGGCATCCGATTCGCGCTGGAGGTAGATCTCCAGCGGCAGCGTCCGGGTCACTCCCTCCAGGCTGCCCGCGAACGTCAGGGTGGCCCCGAACTCGCCGAGTGCCCGCGCGAACGAGAGCACCGCACCCGACACCAGCCCGGGCAGGACGAGGGGAAGAGTCACTCGCCGGAACACGGTGGTGGGGCCGGCACCGAGCGTCGCGGCGACGTGCTCGTACCGGCGGCCGGCGGTGCGCAATGCACCCTCGAGACTCACCACCAGGAAGGGGAGTGCCACGAACGTCTGCGCGAGCACGACGGCGGTGGTCGTGAAGGCGATGTGGATGCCCGCCACCTCGAGATGCTGCCCGATCAGGCCCCTCCTGCCGAACGTATAGAGCAGGGCGATACCGCCGACGACGGGCGGGAGAACCAGAGGCAGAAGCACCATCGCCCGCAGCACGTGCAGTCCCGGGGCATTGCTGCGTGCGAGCACCGCTGCCATAGGCACGCCGAGGAGGATGCACAGCAGGGTGCTGGCGGCTGCGGTGCGCAGGCTCAGTCCCAGTGCCGCCACGGATGATTCGGAGGTGATCAGCGAGACGAAGCGAGTCCAGTCGACCGTGGTCAGCATCGCGAACAGGGGCAGCACCACGAACAACCCGCCGACCGCCGCCGGAACGTAGATCCAGACCGGAAGGCCGGACGGAATGCGGGCGGAGCGGGTTCGGATCATGGCGTCACGAACCCCGCGTCCGCGAGCACCGCTCGTCCCTCGCTGCCGGTGACGAGATCGACGAATCTTCGGGCTGCTTCCCTGTTGCCCGAATTCGACAACACCGCAATGGGATAGTTGTTGACCGCATCCTCGGACTCGGGGAACGACACGGCAGTCACCTCGTCACCGGCTCCCGCGGCATCCGTGACGTAAACCAGGCCCGCGTCCGCCTGCCCCGACGTCACCTTGTTCAGCACATCGGTGACCGACGATTCCTCGCTCACCGGCGAGAGTCCCACACCCGCTGCGGTTTCCACCCTCCGGGTAGCCGCGCCGCAGGGCACCTGCGGTGCACACGTGACCACCAGTGTGCCCTCACGGTTCAGATCGGCGAGAGAACCGACTCCCTTCGGATTACCCGGAGCGACGACGATGGTGAGCGTGTTGGCCGCGAAGTCCACGGGGCTGCCGTCCACCAGTCCGGCCTCCACCACCTTCGCCATGTTGGCGGCGTCGGCGGAGGCGTAAACGTTCGCCGGCGCACCCTGGTTCAGCTGGGCCGCCAGATCGGAGGACCCGGCGAAGCTGAACCCGATCCGGGATCCCGGGTTCTCGCGCTCATAGATCTTCCCGATCTCGGTGAAGGTGTGCTGCAGCGACGCCGCCGCGAAGACGGTGATCTCGGGGCCCGAGGTGCCGTCGTCGGTGGCACACCCCGTCAGCACGAGGCCGAGAACCGCGGCCGAAGCGGCCGTGCGCCTGTTCACGCCTCCGCCCGCGGCGTCTCGACTATCACGGTGGTCGACTTCACGACCGCGACAGCCACCGTGCCGATCTCGAGACCCAGGTCCCGGACGGCCTCACTGGACATCAGCGACACCACACGAAACGGTCCGCATTGCATCTCGACCTGGGCCATCACCTTGTCCGTCACCACTCGGGTGACGATGCCCGTGAACCGGTTACGCGCCGAGGACTCGGACCCGAGCAGGTCGGGAGACTTGGCGGAATTGTTCCGCGCGAATGGCGCGAGCACTGCTCCGGCGATCACCTTGCGTCCCGATTCGTCCTTCTCCGCGGCCAGACTCCCGTTGTCGACCCAGCGCCGGACGGTGTCGTCGCTGACACCGAGAAGTTCGGCGGCCTGCCGAATTCGAATACGCGTTTGCGTCACAAATCGGAGTATAGATCCGTGTCTGCGGAATCAATAGATGTCCCGCACGTACCGCTTGTCGGCAGCCAACTGCTTCAGGTACAGCTCGGTGTCCTCGTCGTCGAGGCGACCGTGGGTGCGGATCACCTCACGGAGCGTCTCGTCCACGTCCTTCGCCATGCGGCTGGCGTCACCGCACACGTAGAAGTGGGCACCCTCCTGGAGCCAGCCCCACAGCTTGGCGCCGTGTTCGCGGATCCGGTCCTGTACGTAGATCTTCTGGCGCTGATCTCGCGAGAACGCGACGTCGAATCGGGTGAGGAATCCGTCGCGCACCATCGATTCCATCTCTTCGCGGTAGTAGAAATCGGTGGCTTCGTGTTGCTCGCCGAAGAACAACCAGTTCCTCCCGGTGTGGCCCAACTCCCGTCTCTCGTGCAGGAACCCCCGGAAGGGCGCGATACCGGTACCGGGGCCCACCATGATCATCGGCGCGTCGGAAGACCGCGGCGGCCGGAAGTGCACGGACCTCTGGACGAAGATCGGCACATCGGCATCGTCGCAGTGGTCTGCGAGAAACGTCGAGCACACTCCCGCACGTTCCTTGCCGTCGTGGTTGTACCGCACTGCCGACACGGTCAGCTGAACCTCCGCCGGATCCACCTTGGGGCTCGACGAGATCGAGTACAACCTGGGCTGCAGCCGCCCCAGCACACCGAGCCACTCATGGGTGTCGGCGCGAACGTTGTGCTCGGACAGCACGTCCATCGATTGCCTGCCCCACAACCACTGCTGTAACGCAATCTTGTTCTGCGGACGCATCAACCGCGCGAGCTCGGGGTCGTGGTTGCGGCTCTGGACGAATCGCAGAAGCTCGGGAGTCACCTTGGTGATCTCGAGCTTGCTGCGCAGCGCCTCACGCAGCGACATCTCGGGCAGATCGGACAGTGTCACCGGCACGTCCGGCTTCAGCCCGGTCACCTTCAGCCACTCGTCCACAACCGCGTCACTATTGGTGGGCCACACCCCGAGCGCGTCGCCGCTCTCGTAGGAGAATTCCGGATCACTCACCTCGAATCCGAACTGTCGCACGTCCTTCGAAGATCCCGACGCACTGAGGGGGACGTTCTTGGTCAACCGGGTCACCAGTGGTGACTTACGGGTGAAGGTGGCCGCCTTCTTCACCGCGAGCCGAGTGTGCACGGGTACCGCCGGAGGGGTACCGCCCCCCTCGTCGTCCCGTTCCCGAACCAGCCGCTGAACCGTCGTCAGCCACTCGCGGGCCTGATCCTCGTAGTCCGGTTCACAGTCCACGCGGTCGATCAGCCGGGTGGCCTCGAGCTGCTCGAGCCGGGCATCGAGGCGTCTGCCGTGACCGCAGAAGTCGTTGTAGCTCGAGTCTCCGAAAGCCAATACCGCATAGCGGGTTTGCGGCAACTTCGGTGCAGCGTCGCTACTGAGGGCGTTCCAGAAGGTGCTCCCGTTGTCGGGTGCGTCGCCGTCCCCGAACGTGCTGGTGATGATCAGGAGATCGCGGACGCCGGTGAGCATCTCGACGTCATAGTCGTCCATGCTGATCAGCTGCGCGCCGTGACCGGCGGCCTGCAACTGTTCGGCGCACTCCGCGGCGAAATCCTCGGCATTGCCGGTCTGCGACGCCCACACCACCAGCACGGGTTGCCGGACGGAGTCAACGCTCGACGCGTCTGCAGCGGCCGGCACGGAGTCGCGGGAGAACAGACCGGCGAGAAGTCCGTCGAGCCACACCCGCTTGGATCCGGAGATCGGCGCGCTGCGGGGGAGGACCGGAACACCGTCGATCCCGGTAGATTTCAAGCCCGACAGAAGACCCGCAAGATACATACGTTCGTGTTCGTCGAAACTCGGTGCCGCAGCGTTGTCCAGACCCAGGATGCGGCTCAACTCGGCTGCAGGCGAACCCGACACCTGAATGTCCGACGATACGATCTCCGGCACTGTCGGTTCCGTTACCGGCGCCACGCGGGTCAGTGACACGGCACACGCCTTGAACTCCGGCTGAAAGGATGCCGGATCGACGGCGTCGTTGGTGACCGCGTTGATGCTGAGGTACTCGCCGAACGCGTCGTTCCAGTGGAAGGGGGCGAAACAACCACCGGCCAGCACCCGGTCGCTGACCACTGCGGGAAGGACGGCGCGGCCACGCCTCGACGCCACTTCCACCTTGTCGCCGTTCGAAATCGTAAGGCGCTGTGCATCAACGGGATTGATTTCGACGAACGGACCGGAGTTCAGCTTGTTCAGCTTGGCGATCTTGCCGGTCTTCGTCATCGTGTGCCACTGGTGCTGTAACCGTCCGGTGTTGAGAACGAACGGGTAATCGTCGTCGGGCATCTCGGCGGGCAGCATGTGCGGGCGCGGGAAGAACACCGCCCTGCCGTTCGGCGTCGCGAAGGCGAGGCTGGGGAGAGAACCGTCCGGCGCCGCCAGCAGATTCTGACTGACGCCGTCGTTGAGGTAGCGGATGGGATTCCGGTCGCTCCGGTTACCCGGCGGGCTGGGCCACTGCACCGGGGTTTCGCGCAGACGGTCGTAGCTGATACCGCGAAGGTCGTAGCCGGTCTTGGGATTCCACGTCTTCTTGATCTCCTCGAAGACCTCCTCCGACGACGCGTACGAGAAGGCATCCGCATAGCCCATCTCGCACGCGACGCGGGCGATGATCTGCCAGTCCGGCAAGGCCTGACCGACGGGGTCGACGGCCTGCTGCAGCAACGTCAGGTTGCGCTCGGAGTTGATCATCACCGAATCCGACTCGGCCCACAGGGCGCCAGGCAGCAGAATGTCGGCGTACCCGTTGGTCTCCGTCTCGAGGAACACGTCCTGCGTGATCACCAGTTCGGCGGCCTCGAGTCCTTCGATCACCGTGCGCCGGTTGGCCACCGATGCAACCGGATTGGTGCAGATGATCCAGCAGGCCTTGATCCTTCCCGCCACCATCTGCTCGAACATGTCGACCGTCCCGGAGCCGACCTCGGTGCGGATACTGCCCTTCGGCAGTTCCCACAGACCCTCGATGAACGCCCGATCGTCGTCCACGAGCACCGACCGCTGTCCGGGCAGGCCTGGACCCATGTATCCCATCTCGCGGCCGCCCATGGCATTGGGCTGGCCGGTGAGGGAGAACGGTCCGCTCCCGGGCCGGCAGATCGCTCCGGTGGCGAGGTGCAGGTTGCAGATCGCATTGGTGTTCCAGGTGCCGTGGGTGCTCTGGTTGAGACCCATCGTCCAGCACGTCATCCACTCCGCGGCCTCACCGATCCACTGCGCCGCCTGCCGGATGTCGGCCTCGGGGATACCGGTGATCTCGGCGACCTTCGACGGGGTGTAGTCCTCGAGGAACTCCGGCATCACCTCCCAGCCCTCGGTGAACTCGGCGATGAACTGCGGGTCGGTATGACCGCTACGCACCAACAGGTGCAGCAGGCCGTTGAGCAGTGCCAGGTCGGTTCCCGGAGTGATCTGCAGGAACAGATCCGCCCTGTCGGCCGTGCCGTTGCGCCGCGGATCCACCACGATCAGCTTGGCCCCGGCCTTCACCCGGTCCATGAGGCGCAGGAACAGGATGGGATGACAATCCGCCATGTTCGCGCCGATCACGAAGAACACGTCGGCCTTGTCGAAGTCCTGATACGACCCCGGCGGGCCATCCGCACCCAGTGACTGCTTGTATCCCGTCCCGGCACTGGCCATGCACAGCCGCGAGTTGGACTCGATCTGGTTGGTGCCGACAAAGCCCTTCGCCAGCTTGGTGATCAGGTACTGCGCTTCGATCGACATCTGGCCCGAAACATAGAACGACAGCGCGTCGGGGCCGTTCCGGTCGAGCTGCTCCTTCAGCCGGCGCGCCGTCTCGCTGATCGCCACATCGACGTCGACGGAGGTGGGGGCCTCGCCGCGCTGGTCCCGCAGGTAACCGGTGTCCATGCGACCCCCCGCCACCAGCATCTCGGCACTCGTCGCCCCCTTGGTGCAGAGCCGACCGAAATTGGTGGGATGCTCCTTGTCACCCGAGGCCCCGAGTACTCGTCGCGAACCCGTGTCCGGATCTACTCCCACCTCGAGGACCATGCCGCAGCCGACACCGCAGTATGAGCAGGCAGTCTTGACGACGGAAGTACTCGCTTTCTGCTGCATCGACCACTCCTCACTGCCCGGCCACTGCCTGTCCGCCCAGCGAACGACCCACTCTCAATGCTGCGGGTAGACGTGTTTCGTCGGGATTAACCCCCGTGAGCGTTCGGTGACGTCTCTCGCACGGACCACAGGAAATGGTGGTGAGTCCTCGGCAACACGAAACTTGTCGGTTGTCGAATGCATGTTCGATTGCCACCGGAGCCTCTTCATCGGTGACGACAGGGCACCCGTACGTCGTGCCCCCGAAAGGGATTGATTCCGTTACTTCTTCTGAGCAGCCCACCACGACAACAGTTCGGCCTCCGCCTCGTCCCGGCTGAGGGGTCCGCGATCGAGACGGAGTTCCTTGAGGTACTGCCATGCCTTGCCCACCTCGGGGCCGGGCTGGATGCCGAGGAGTTCCATGATCGCGTTGCCGTCGAGGTCGGGCCGCACTCGGGCCAGGTCTTCCTGTTCCGCGATCCGGGCGATCCGCTCTTCGATGTCGTCGTAGGTGGCCTGCAGGGCCGCCGCCCGGCGCTTGTTGCGGGTGGTGCAGTCGGCGCGCACCAATTTGTGCAGACGCGGCAGCAGCGGCCCGGCATCGGACACGTACCGGCGGACCGCCGAATCGGTCCACTGACCCTTGCCGTACCCGTGGAAGCGCAGGTGCAGGAACACCAGTTGGGATACGTCGTCCACCATCTGCTTCGAGTACTTGAGAGCCCGCATCCGCTTGCGGACCATCTTCGCTCCGACCACCTCATGATGATGGAAGCTGACGCCACCAGCCGGTTCGTTGCGTTTGGTGTCCGGCTTGCCGATATCGTGGAGCAGAGCAGCCCACCTCAACACGAGGTCGGGGTCACCGTCCTCGAGTCCGATGGCCTGCTTCAGCACGGTCAGCGAATGCCAGTACACGTCCTTGTGCTGGTGGTGTTCGTCGATCTCGAGTTTCATCGCCGGTACCTCGGGCAGCACCCGATCGGCCAGGCCGGTATCGCACATCACGTTGATGCCTTCGATGGGGAATTCGCCGAGGATCAACTTGTCCAGTTCGGTACGGACCCGCTCCGCGGTGATCCGGTCGATCTGCCCGGCCATCTCGACGATGGCCTGGTGCACTCGCTCATGGAGGGTGAAACCCAGCTGAGATATGAAGCGTGCCGCCCGCAACATGCGGAGCGGATCGTCATTGAAAGAGTTCTCGGGCGCCGACGGGGTATCGAGCACGCCGGCGAGCAGCGCATCCATCCCACCCAGCGGGTCGACGAAGGTCAGCGCTCCGTCCGCGCCGATCTTCACCGCCATCGCATTGACCGTGAAGTCCCGCCGGACCAGATCGTCTTCGAGACTTTCCCCGAACTGGACGATGGGATTACGCGACACCCGGTCGTACGCATCCGCCCGGTACGTGGTGATCTCGATCTGCTCGTTGCCCTTGACGGCACTGACCGTTCCGAAATCGATGCCCGTATCCCACTGGTGGTCGACCCAGCCCGACAACAGCCTCTGCACTTCTTCCGGCCGGGCGTCGGTCGTGAAGTCGAGGTCGGTTCCGAGCCGTCCCAGAACCGCGTCCCGGACGCTGCCGCCCACCAGATACAACTCGTGGCCCGCCGCCGCGAACTTCGCACCGAGCGGCGTCAGGACGTCGGACAGCTCGCCCAGCGTCACCGCGGCACCGGCAAGAAGTCGGGTACGGCGCTCGTCGTCGAGAGAAGGGGCAGTCACGTCGAAGGAGCTTACCGACGGGGCTCCCGTGCGGCATTCAGGTGGATGCCGCGACGCCAACTACTATCGATGGGGTGTCTGCTGCCGAACGTGCGAACAGGAGTCGCCGCAACGCGCGGCGACGCGGCGCAGTCGGCAAACCGGCGAAACCCCACATGAGAACGGTGCGGGAAACCTCGGCCGGCGGTCTGGTCGTCGACGGCCTCGACGGGCCACAGGAGAAGCTGTGCGCCGCCCTCATCGGCCGAACCGACCGGCGAGGACGACTGCTCTGGTCGCTGCCGAAGGGTCACATCGAGCAGGGGGAGACACCCGAGCAGACCGCGATACGCGAGGTCGAAGAGGAGACGGGCATCCGGGGCTCGGTCCTCGCCTCGCTGGGCAGCATCGACTACTGGTTCGTCACCGACGGCCGGCGCATCCACAAAACCGTCCACCACTACCTGCTCCGATACCTCGGTGGCGAACTGTCGGACGAAGACGTCGAAGTGACCGAGGTAGCGTGGGTGCCGCTCGAGGAGCTGGGATCCCGCCTGGCCTACGCAGATGAACGGAAACTCGCAGAAATCGCCGGTGATTTGATCGCCAAGATGCTCCAGAAGGGGTCCGACGCCGGATGAGGATGGCTTTGCGTCGGATCTGCGCCGCGTCATTGACCGCACTCGCGGTCGTTCTGGCCCCCGCCGGCACCGGTCTCGCTACAGCGCAGGAACCGGTACCCCCGGAGAGTGCTGGAAGTCAGACGGTCGAGCGCGAACCGGAGTTCCTCGAACTGCACATCGACAAGGTCACCCCCGACACCGTCTCCACCACCAGTGAACCGTTCGTCACGGTCGCGGGGTCGGTGAAGAACGTCGGCGATCGCACGGTCGAGGATGTCAGCGTGCGGCTACAGCGCGCCCCCGCCGTGGCGAGCAGCACCGGCCTGCGAACCGCCCTCACCCTCGATCAGGCCCGGTTCGACACGGTCGGCATGTTCGACACGGTTGCGGGCAGGCTGGCCGAGGGACAGAGCAAACAGTTCACCCTGTCGCTTCCGCTGCGGTCCGATACCGGCGTCTCCCTCGATATCACCGAGCCCGGGGTCTACCCGCTGATGCTGAACGTGAACGGCACACCCGAGTACGGGGGAGCCGCACGTCTCGACGAAGCCCGCTTCCTGCTTCCCGTGTTCGGAGTGCCGGGAGATCCGGCCGTTCCTCCCGACATCTCGAGTCCCGTGGGGATGACGGTGTTGTGGCCGCTGGCCGACGAACCGCGCCTCGCACCCGGCTTCCCGGGGTCGCTGACCGAGAGCGTCCGTCTCCTCGACGACGATCTCGCGACCTCACTGGACTCGGGTGGCCGGCTCGACGGGCTGTTGGCGGCCGCCGAGTTCGCCACCCGCGAGAGTGTGGACCGGGACCATGCCCTCCGGAACGGCATGTGCCTCGCGGTCGATCCCGATCTGCTGATCACCGTCCAGAACATGGCCCGCGGTTACCTCGTGGTCGACGACCCCGCCGATACCGCGGGTTCGGCGCACGAGGGAACGGGCCGAGAGGCCGCCGTCCGATGGCTCGAGCGCGCACGAGCGCTCGCGGCGTCCATGTGCACCACGTCGGTACCGTTCGCCCAGGCGGACCTCGCCGCCCTCGCCGCTGTCGGGAATCCTCAACTCGCCACCACCGCGCTCGAATCGCCCGCGGTCATCGTGGACACCATTCTCGGGGTCCAGTCCGTGCAGAACTTCGTGTGGAGCGACGCGGGAGTGCTCGACGATGCCACCGCTCGTGAATTACGAGGAGCCGAACCCACCACCGCATTGGTCGCCGCCAACTCCGTCGACACCGACGTATCGCGGGACAGCGCACACCTCATCGAAGCCACTGCGGTCCCGGCGGCGGACGGAGATACTCCGGACACCGCTGACGGAACCCGGACCGACGTCGGCAGTGTGGACGCCCTGCTGTTCGATCCGTCGGTGGGCGCGGCCCTCGCCGCAGTCGGGACGAATCCGCAGACCCCCTCCTACACTCCCGAATCCGTGCGGTTCGACCTGTCCGGTGACTCGTCGACCGCTCGTCTCCAGGATGCGCTGGGCGCCCTGTCCTGGTCTGCTCTCGAGCCTGCGATCGCCCGCGCCGCGGGTACCCCGCGCTCACTGGTGGTGGTTCCGCCGCAACTGTGGACTGCGAGCCCGAACGAGGCCAAGGCAGTGCTCTCGACCGTGTCCTCCCTGATGAGGTCGGGTCTGGCCACAGCGCGGCCACTTCCCACCCTGCTGGGGCGTCAACCGGGAACCCCGCTGATCGCCTCGCTCGACTACCCCGACCAGGCCGTCGAGGACGGCGTTCCCCACCGCATCCGCGAGGCCGCCGGCGAGCAGGCCCCCCGCATCGAAGCGCTCCGGACGGCGCTCGTGGACGACCCGCAAGCGCAGCTGACACCGGAACTCTTCACGGCGCCACTCCGCGAGGACCTTGTACGCTCGCTCAGCCTGGCACACCGCCGCGACCACGATCGCCGAGCCGCCGAGAAGGCCGCCGAAAATCGGACTCGCGCAGTCACCGGGACCATGGACGAGCTGTTCGACTCGGTCACCGTGGTCTCTCCGGGCGGCGTCTACACGCTGGCGTCGGAACAGAGCCCGCTGCTGCTGGTCGCGCGGAACGATCTCCCGGTCGGCATCACCGTGCAGCTCCACGTCGATGCGCCCCCGGGGATGAAGATCACCGACATCGGGCCCACCCAGCTCCCTCCCCGCGGCAGCCGGACCCTCACGGTTCCGACCGAGGCCGACGACTCACGGAAGGTGTTCGTCGAGTTCGCTCTGACCACCGCCGATGGACAGCGACTCGGTGAGCCGACCAGCGTGACGGTACGGTCCAACGCGTACGGGCAGGCATTGGCGATACTGACAGCGTGCGCAGGGGCCATGCTGCTGTTTCTCGCCGGCCGCCGGCTGTGGCATCGATTCCGCGGCCAGCCGGACCGAGCTGATGAAGGGTACGAACTTCCATGAATCCCGACCGCTCCCATCCACGGGTCGCACCGTGGGAGCGTGACCACTGGGCACGTGAGGTCCGGCCCGACGAAGCTCCCACGGTCCAGTTCGCCGCGATCCGGATCGACCCGGAACCGCCGCCGGTCAAGGACTCGGGCCCGTCCACGGCTCCGCAGAAGCAGACGAATTCCCGGCTGCTGGCGTCCACCGGTTCCATCGCGATCGCGACGCTCGTCAGCCGCATCACGGGGTTCGCCAAGCAACTTCTGGTCCTGACGCTGCTCGGTGGTTCGGTGGCCAGCTCGTTCACCGTCGCGAGTCAGATCCCCAACATGATCTCCGAGCTCGTGCTGGGAGCGGTGCTCACCGCAATCGTCGTTCCCGTGCTGGTGCGCGCGGAACGGGAGGATCCCGATCAGGGTGCCGCCTTCGTGCGCCGGCTGTTCACCGCGACCTGTGTACTGCTCGGGACCGCCGCCCTGCTCGCCACGGCGGCGGCTCCGGTACTCACCACCCACGTGTTCCTGTCCGACGACGGCAAGGTCAACACGTCCCTCACCACAGCCCTGTCCTTTCTCCTGCTGCCCGCGATCCTCTTCTATGGCCTGTCTGCGCTGCTCACAGCGATTCTCAACACCAGGCAGGTGTTCAAACCCGGGGCCTGGGCTCCGGTACTGAACAACATCGTGATGCTCACCGTCCTGGCGATCTTCTACCTGACACCAGGGGAGATCACTCTCGATCCCGTCCGGATGAGCGATCCGAAACTGCTGATCCTGGGTGTCGGTGTCACGCTCGGTGTGGTCACGCAGGCCATGAGCCTGGTGCCGGCCATTCGCCGTGAGGGCATCTCCCTGCGACCACTGTGGGGACTCGACGATCGCCTCAAGCAGTTCGGTGGCATGGCCGTCGCGATCATCCTGTACGTCCTGATCAGCCAGATCGGCATGATCGTCGCAACCCGGATCTCCTCCCAAGCGGACGCCGCGGGTCCCGCGATCTACAACAACGCGTGGCTGCTTCTGCAGCTGCCCTACGGCGTGCTCGGCGTGACGGTGCTCACCGCGATCATGCCGCGACTGAGCCGCAATGCCGCCGCCGACGACACCCCTGCCGTCGTCGACGACCTCTCGGTGGCCACGCGTCTGACGATGATCGCCCTGGTCCCGATCATCACGTTCCTCACCTTCGCCGGACCCGAAGTCGGTCAGGCGCTGTACGGGTACGGCAACTTCGGGTCGGGAGACGCCGACCGCCTCGGTCAGGCGGTCAGCTGGTCTGCGTTCACCCTCATTCCGTACTCGCTGGTGCTCATCCACCTTCGGGTCTTCTACGCGCGTGAGCAGGCCTGGACACCGACCTGGATCGTGCTCGGTATCACCACGGTCAAGATCGCTTTGTCGTCCCTCACCCCGCTGCTCGCGTCGAGCGACGACCAGGTCGTGATCCTGCTCGGAGCCGCGAACGGCCTCGGGTACATCACCGGCGCCCTCATCGGCGGGTTCCTGCTGCACCGGAGTCTCGGCAATCTGCGGATGGCCAACGTCGGCAAGACGGTGTGGGTGGTGGTTCTCGCCTCGCTCGCGGGCGCGGGTGCCATGCTCGGCGCCGAACGGTTGCTGAAACTGGACCGGCTCACCACACTCTTCGGTGGACCGGGGTCCATGGCGCGGGTTGCCATCAGCGGCATCCTGATGCTCGTCGTCACCTTCGTCATCCTCTGGTTCGCGAAGATTCCCGAAGTCAGATCCGTCACCGTCGCGGTCACCCGCAAGATCCGTGCACTTCGCGGTAGCACCGGCACACCGGAGCCCCAGTCCGATCCTCTCGCCGAGGCCGAGACCGAACTGATTCCCGTCGTCCGCGCTGCTCCGAGTGGTCTCCCGTACCCTGGACACGAGCGGGTCGGACCGCCGCCCGGAACTGGTCGGAGTTGGGCGTTCGAAAGTGAAGGAGTGAGGGTGAGCGACGACGACGTTGCCGGCAGGAAGAATGCCGGAGGCTCCACGGTGCAAGCGTCCGAACGTGATTCGGCCGTACCATCGAACGGCGTCGACGCATCCACCGGTCCGGACGAGACGACTCGGATCGAGTCGGAGCCGCCCGTCGCCGAGCCCTCGGCGAACCCTCGACTCGAGAAGTCCGAGAACCGCCCGATGGGCGCTGCTCCGAGCCACGATCCCAGCTTCGACACCGGCGTGATCCCGATCACACCCGGCCCCGGACGTACGCCCGACGGCGAGCCGCGCCGTACTCCTCGCGGCCCCAAGCTCATTCCGGGTGCCTCCGTCGCCGGCGGTCGTTACCGCCTCCTCACTCCGCACGGCGGTTCCCGTGGCCTGCAGTTCTGGCAGGCGCTCGATGTCAAACTCGATCGCGAAGTGGCACTCACCTTCGTCGACGCCGAACAGCGCGCCACCTCGGCAGGTCCGGAAGGCCCGCAGGCCATCCTGTCCCGCACACTGCGCCTGGGCCGGATCAATTCGCCCGGGCTCGCACGTGTCCTGGACGTCGTGCGAGGCAGCTCCGGTGGCATCGTGGTCGCCGAGTGGACACCCGGCCGATCACTGCGGGAGATGGCTGACACCAAGCCGTCTCCGATCGGTGCCGCCCGCGCCATCCGCGCCCTGGCCTCCGCCGCGGAGACCGCCCACCGCGCCGGAGGGGCACTGTCCATCGACCACCCCGACCGCGTTCGTATCAGCATCAACGGTGACGCCGTCCTGGCCTTCCCGGCCACCCTCGCCGACTCCGATTCCAGCTCGGACGTGCGGGGGCTGGGCGCCATGCTCTACGCACTCATCACCGCCCGCTGGCCGCTGGGAGACCCGTCGGCACCCGCCGGTGCGCCGCTTCCCGGGAGCGTCGGCGGCATGCGGCTCGCCGACCGTGATTCCAACGGGCAACCGATCGGGCCGCGGGTCATCCGGCCGGAAGTCCCGTTCGAGATCTCGGCCGTCGCTCTGCGTTCCCTCGAACCCAACGGTGGAATCCGCACCGCCGCCACGGTGCAGCACATTCTCGACCAGGCGTCGGTGGTCAACGAGAAAACCGAATACATTCCCGCACTGCGACTCGGCCAGCGACCTGCCGGTGCGCCCGGTCATGCCCTCGACGACCCCGAGGCGATCGAGGCCGAGAAGAAGAAATCCAACCGAATGATCGCCGCGCTCGTCGGGCTCGCCGTCGTGACCATCATCGTCCTGGCGCTTCTCGGCTTCTGGCTCGCGACGTTCCTCACCGGCAGCAGTTCCGACGCGCCCCTCACCGAGCAGGACTTCGGGCTCACCACTTCGGCCGAGGCGCCCCCCGCGGAAGGTGGTGCAACGCCCGCCCCCGTGGCGCCCGCCTCGAACGTCGTGCCCGTCAAACCGTCTGCGGTCACGGTGTTCTCTCCACAGGGCACACCCGACTCCGCCGCAAACGCCCGGCTGGCCATCGACGGAAACCCGGCAACCCTCTGGAGTACCGACACGTACTTCCAGGCCTTTCCCGCTCTCAAGAACGGTGTCGGCCTGATGGTCGCGTTCGACGAGCCCATCACCCTGGCGAACGTGCGCATCAACTCGCCGACCCCGGGCACCGACGTCGAGATCCGCAGTGCCCCGTCGGACAACCCCACCCTGGACCAGACCCGGGTGATCGGCGCGCAGGTCGTCGGGGGCAGCGTCACCACCATTCCCGTGAAGTCGGAGGGGTCCACCAAGAATGTTCTGGTGTGGATCACCGGGTTGGGCAATTCCGGCGGCAAGAATCAATCGTCCATCGCGGACATCGAATTCAACGCCACGAAGTGAGTTAACATTCGCCGGTGCGAATCTTCGGGGGGATCGCCGAGGGCGAGCGGGTGCCCTCGGACGTCGATTTGCTGTCGGCCCATGTCGCCGGTGATCCTCATGCCTTCGCAACGCTTCTGGGCAGGCATTACGACCACCTGTGGCACGTCGCGCGACGCACCAGTTACTCCGCCGAGGACGCTGCGGACGCCCTTCAGGAAGCCCTGCTCTCCGCACATCGCACGGCCGGATCGTTCCGCCGGGACGCGGCCGTCCGGAGCTGGCTGCACACCATCGTCGTCAACGCGTGCCTCGACCGAATCCGCAGGAACAAGGCGCGCCCGGCATTCTCGCTGTCGGCCGATGACGACGAACCTCGCGACACCCGCGACTACGTCTCCGAAGTGGAACTGAACCTCGTGGTCGAACGAGCCCTCGCATCGCTGCCCGCGGAGCAGCGGGCGGCGATCATCGCCGTCGATCTCGAGGGGCACTCGACCAGTGAGGCCGCCCGACTCCTCGGTGTCCCCGAAGGCACCGTGAAAAGCCGCTGCGCCCGGGGCCGCAAGAAACTTGCCGCGACTCTCGAGTATTTCCGGGAAGCGGGGAACCGATCATGATGCCGGAGCGTCAAAACCAGATAGGCGTGCACAGGTGTTCGGATCGAGACGTTCGGGTGAGGAGGATCGATGGCCGGCCGTAACAGCGACCCTTCCGGTAACGACCTGCCGACGCCGCCCTACTCCGACGACCTGCTGGCCGACCTACATGCCGGAGTTCTCCCCGAGTCGGTCAGTGAACGGCTCTGGCCACTCGTCCACCGCGATCCGCGCGCCATGGACACCATCGCCGCGCTCGACAAGGTCACCGATCAGCTCCGTGCGCTCGGCCGCGACCATTCGGTCGAAACGCCGATCCCCCCGGACGTCGCCGCCCGGATCAACAGCGCACTGGCCGAGTCCGCCGCTCCGGAATACGCCGCTGCGCCACTCGGTCGCCGGAAGCGGTGGGCAGCCGTCGCTGCCGGCACCTGCGCGGCTGCAGCGGCCTTGGTCGTCGCCCTCGCCGTCGTCACACCGAACGATCAAGAACCGCTCGAGACCGACACACCGGCAACGGCTCTCGATCTGGGCGGCGAGTTGGAGCGCGGACAGGTGCTCACACTCATCGGGTCCACGGAGCTCGGCCCGCTGACCGATCCTGGGATTCTCGCAGAATGCCTCCAGGCCAACGGGATCGAAGAATCGCGGACACTGCTCGGGTCCGGCGAGGTACGGCTCGACGGAGTTCCGGGGGTCCTGCTTCTGTTCGCCGGCCCTCGGCCACCGCAGATCACCGCCCTGGTGGTGGGCACCGACTGCCGTGCCGGTAATCCCGCCACACTGACTGTTGATGAGATCGGCTGAGCAGAAGGAGATTTCGCTCATGTCTTCCCGGCCACCGGTAACAGTAGCTCGAGGATTGTGGCCCGCAATTCCGGTGTGTCGTCCTCCACTGCAATCAGACTGGTGAACATCGCGGCTCCGGCCGCGAGCACGAGCACTGCTCGCGGCGTGTTCAACTCGGCCTCTTCTGCCGAGTCGTCTTTTGCGAACAGTCGCGCACTCGGATCGCTGAAGCCGCGCCACAGAGCCTTTCGGAGATCGTCGTGATCACGTATCGCTGCCAGCAGGCCTGGAGTCGCTGCCCGCACCTCCGGCCGGGAGAACAGTTCGGCGCTGCCGGTCACCACCCAGCGGATCCAGCCTTCGCGATCGGTGCCCTCGAACGGGCTGAGGTCCGGCGTCGTCCCCAGGATCGCGTCGAGCACGAGATGCGCCTTCGATGGCCACCGCCTCGTGATCGATGCCCTACTCACACCGGATCGGGAGGCGATGGCCCGCATGCTGAGGCCGTCCCATCCCGATTCCACGAGCATGGCGCGGGTGACCGCCAATACATCGGTGTCGATCCGGGGGTCACGGGGACGCCCACTTCCTGTCGCATTCATTACTGGAATTGTGGGACAGAAGTGCCCGCCTCGCTATATATTCGCATTATTACGAGTCCACTGGCACCGTAATTCCATTACAGGGACGATTCGACCACACAGGACGGGTACATGAAGATCGCGGTCACCGGCGGAACCGGGTACGTGGGTGCCCACACCACGATGGCTCTACTCGCGGACGGACACAGCGTGCGGCTACTGGTCCTTCCCACCGAATCTGCCGACAGCCTGCTGCTGGCCGCCGGACCGGCCGCGTCCCGGATCGAGCAGATTACAGGGGACATCCGGGATCCGGCCGTGGTGGCACAACTGCTGGACGGGTGCGACGCCCTGCTGCACGGAGCCGGGGTGGTGGGCACCGACGATCGGCGCGAGCAACTGATGTGGGAGGTCAACACCGAGGCCACCACCACGATCCTCACCCGGGCGGCGTTCCTGGGCATGGACCCGATCGTGCACGTCGCAAGCTTCAGCGCACTGTTTCCCTCATCCGATCCGGTAATCGGACCCGACAGCCCCACCGCAGCCGGGCGCAGCGCGTACGGTCGTACCAAGGCCGCCGCAGACCGGGTCGCCCGCGCACTGCAGGACGCCGGCGCCCCCGTCGTCATCACCTACCCGACCAGCGTCGTAGGGCCCGGACTCTGCAACACGAAGGGCGTCACCGAGCTGGGGTGGGGGGCGATCGTCGGCGGCGGGGTAGCGCCCCGCATGGACGGAGCAATGCAGATGATCGATGTCCGCGATGTCGCCGAGGTCCATGCTGCCGTGATGCAACACGGCCGAGGTCCCCGCAGATACGTGTGCGGCGGCCAGCTGATCGACTTCAACGAGCTCATCGACATCCTAGAGCGTGCCTCCGGCCGGAAGATCCGTCGTATTCCGCTGTCGGGAACTGCTTTTCGCGCGTTCGGACGCGCTGCGGACGTCATCGGCACATTCACACCGCTCAGTGCCGGCCTGAGTTACGAAGCAGCGTGGCTACTCACGTCCGCCACACCCACCGACGATTCGCGAACCCGCGAGGAACTCGGCCTCACCTGGCGGTCCGCGCGCGACGCGCTGGCCGCAACCTTTGCCTGAGTACGTTCACCCCTTCATTCGAAAGCAGAACTGATGACCGTTCCAGAACCCCGGCGCACCGCGTGGGAGCCCACCCGCCTCGGACCCATCACCCTCCGTAATCGCATCGTCAAGGCCGCCACCTTCGAAGGCGTCATGCCGCGGGGCCGGGTCACCGACGAGCTCGTCGAATTCCATGCCGAGGTGGCGCGCGGCGGTGCCGCACTGACCACCGTCGCGTACTGCGCGGTCGCGCCCGGCGGACGCGTCCACTCCAACACCCTCGTGCTCGACAAGCAACGAGTTCCGGACCTGCGCCGTCTGACGGACGCGGTCCACGCCGAGGGTGGCAAGGCCGCAGCTCAGATCGGTCACGCCGGACTGGTGGCGAACACCCTGTCCAACCGCACCAAGACCCTGGCGCCGTCCACCCGAATCAGCGCCCCTGCGATGGGGCTGGTGAAGGGCGCAACCACCGACGAGCTCGACGCAGTGACCCAGGACTTCGGGGATGCCGCGCGCAACGCAGTGGAGGCGGGTTTCGACGCCATCGAGGTGCATCTCGGCCACAACTACCTCCTCAGCTCGTTCATGAGCCCCAACCTGAACAAGCGGAAGGACCAGTACGGCGGCAGCGTCGAGAAGCGTGCGTCCTTCCCGCGCCGGGTACTCGAACGGGTGCGGCAGTCGGCCGGTGACTCCGTGGCGGTTACCGCGAAGTTCAACATGACCGACGGCGTTCCCAAGGGACTGTGGCTCGACGAGAGCCTGCTCATCGCTCAGCTCATCGAGTCGGACGGGCACATCGACGCGATGCAGCTCACCGGTGGAAGCTCGCTGCTCAACGGCATGTACTTCTTCCGCGGAGAGGTACCGTTGGCCGAAATGATCGCGGTACAACCGAAATTGGTGGGATACGGACTCAAGTTCTACGGCCCCCACCTCTTCCCCACCTACCCATTCGAGGAGGCGTTCTTCCTTCCGATGGCCCGGCAGTTCCGCGAGGCGCTGTCCCTGCCGCTCATCCTGCTCGGCGGCATCAATCGCATGGACACCATCGATCATGCGCTCGACGAGGGCTTCGAGTTCGTCGCGATGGCCCGGGCCCTGCTCCGTGATCCCTACCTCGTCGACAAGCTCCGAACGGAGCGGATGTCCGAAGGACTCTGCATACACTGCAACAAATGCATGCCCACCATCTACACCGGCACTCGCTGCGTCATCCGGGAGGCGCTTCGCGACGGGTATCACCAACAGGCCGGGAACAACACGCTTTAGTCTGGTGTTGACTCGATACGACTCAGCTCCCTCACTACTGGAAGGCCCGCATGACCACTCCATCGACGGTTCATGAACTCATCATCGTTGGTTCGGGACCTGCCGGATACACCGCAGCGATCTACGCCGCGCGGGCGGAACTCGAACCCCTGGTGTTCGAGGGAACGCAGTTCGGTGGTGCTCTCATGACCACCACGGAGGTCGAGAACTTCCCCGGGTTCCGCGAGGGCATCATGGGCCCCGACCTGATGGACGAGATGCGTGAGCAAGCCAAGCGGTTCGGTGCCGATATCCGCACCGAGGACGTCGAAGAACTCGACCTGACCGGACCGATCAAGAAGGTCGTGGTCGGCGACACCACCTACCAGTCCCACGCCGTGATCCTGGCGATGGGTGCTGCGGCCCGCTACCTGGGCATTCCCGGCGAGGACACTCTGCTGGGCCGTGGTGTCAGCGCCTGCGCCACCTGTGACGGATTCTTCTTCCGCGATCAGGACATCGTCGTTGTCGGCGGCGGCGACTCCGCCATGGAAGAGGCCACCTTCCTCACGCGCTTCGCCCGCAGTGTCACTCTGGTGCACCGCCGCGAGGAGTTCCGTGCCTCGCGCATCATGCTCGAGCGTGCCAAGGCCAACGAGAAGATACGATTCCTGACCAATGCCGAGCCCGTCGAGGTCCTGGGCAAGAACAGCGTCACCGGCCTCGTGGTCCGCGACACCGTCACCGGCGAGAAGTCCACCCTCGACGTCACCGGCATGTTCGTCGCCGTCGGCCACGATCCTCGCAGTGCACTGGTCAAGGGTCAGGTCGACCTGGACGACGCCGGCTACGTGCGGGTGCAGTCACCTACCACGGCCACGACCCTGGACGGCGTGTTCGCCGCCGGTGATCTGGTGGATCACACGTACCGTCAGGCGATCACCGCTGCCGGCACCGGGTGTTCCGCGGCGATCGACGCCGAGCGCTGGCTCGCCGAGCGTGGCGACATCACTGCCAACACCATCGCCGCCGCCGGCCAGTCCGTCGACGCCTGAGTTCCGGTGCACCTGAGTAAGCCAGATCAACACTGATCACAATCAAAGGGAGTTCCCGTGTCGAACACCGTCACCATTACCGATGATTCGTTCAAGCAGGACGTCCTGGCCAGCGACAAGCCGGTCCTGGTCGATTTCTGGGCCACGTGGTGCGGCCCCTGCAAGATGATCGCTCCGGTTCTCGAGGAAATCGCCGGCGAGTACAGCGACAAGATCACCATCGCCAAGCTCGACATCGACGCCAACCCGGCCGCCGCCCGGGACTTCCAGGTCATGTCGATCCCCACGCTGATTCTCTTCAAGGACGGCAAGCCGATCAACACGATCGTCGGGAGCAAAGGCAAGGCGGCCCTGCTGAAGGAACTGTCGGCCGTTCTCTGATCTATATCCGAACACCCTCCGCGATTCCCGTTTTTATGGGAATCTCTGAGACAATCGATCGATGTGCCCCTGTTGCATCTGGACCGGGCACATCGATCGACTCGTTTGAGAAGCCCGTGATTCAAACTGAGAGGCCACGAAATATGCACCGACTCCGTCGCGGCGACCATGGTCCGGCCGTCGCTGAGATTCGGGGCACTCTGGCCAGTCTCGGATTCCTGCACAACGGGGCGGCCGACACCCGGCGGGAGACCATCAACGGTTCACATTGGATCGCCCCTGACGCGGTGTTCGATCACCACCTCGACAGCGCGGTACGCGCTTTCCAGCAGCAACGTGGGATCCTCGTCGACGGAATCGTCGGCCCCGCCACGTACCGGTCCATGAAGGAGGCGTCGTACCGGCTGGGCGCCCGCACCCTGATCTATCAGCTGTCGGCGCCGCTCTACGGTGACGACGTCGCAACGCTGCAGACACGACTTCAGGATCTTGGCTTCTACACCGGCCGCGTCGACGGCTACTTCGGTCCTCAGACCCACGAGTCGCTGTCATCGTTCCAACGGGAAATCGGTATCGCCGCTGACGGCATCTGCGGTCCCGCGACACTACGGTCCCTGGAATTGCTCGGTACCCGGGTCACCGGTGGTTCCCCACACGCCATGAGCGAAGAAGAACTCGTGCGACGCTCCGGCCCGCAGTTGAGTGGAAAACGGATCGTCATCGATCCCGGGCTCGGTGGCAACGACCACGGCACCATCGTCCACACGCCCTACGGCACCTTGTCCGAGGCGGAGATCCTCTGGGATCTGGCCAGTCGGCTCGAGGGACGAATGGCCGCCACCGGCATGGAGACATTCCTGTCCCGGCCGCATCACGCCAACCCATCCGACGGGGAACGATCCTCCACATCCAACGCGTTCGACGCCGACCTCATGATCTCGCTGCGCTGCGACAGCAATTCCAGCCCCGCCGCGAGCGGCGTCGCCAGTTTCCACTTCGGCAACTCCCACGGCTCCACGTCGATGATCGGGCAGGTTCTCACCGGCTTCATCCAACGTGAGATCGTCGCCCGTACGCCATTACAGGACTGCCGCACCCACGGGCGCACTTGGGATCTGCTGCGTTTGACGAACATGCCGACCGTGCAGATCGATCTCGGATACCTCACCAACGAATCGGATGCGGCAGTCCTCGCCAATCCACGTGCACGGGACGCAATCGCGGAAGCCATCCTGATCTCTGTGAAGCGCCTCTACCTCCTGGGGCAGGACGATCAGCCGACCGGCACGTTCACGTTCGCTGAATTGCTCGCCGAAGAGTTATCGGCTGCCGAACGTTCATAGGTACCACCGGGTCGTCACGCTCAGCGCACTCCTACCGGCGTGCGCTCACCGATCTCCACCATGCTGATCGAGGCGGACTTCAGTAGTCGCTCGAGGGCTGCTTCCACATCCTCCTTCCACTCGTGATCCCGGTGCAACTCGAGTCGCAGCCGCGGGAACCGGTGGTGGGGAGCGACTATCTCGAAGCCATTGGCCTCGAGAAGCTCCACGGGAATCATGCACTCCTCGGGGGAACATTCTCGTGCCGCGGTGGCCGCCGCGACAGCGGCGTTCGCAGAATCGGCAGCGTCCACGTCCGCGTCATCGGACTTGCGGATGCCGAACGCCTCCAGCGCGCGGACGCCCCGCCGCACCAGATCGGACACCACAGCCTGGATCAACGGGGTGCCCAGATTCTGTTCCTCACCGGCAGGCTCGAGTCGCAAGCTGGTGAGCAGTACCGCGTCGGCCCCGACAGGCGCTGTCGGGAACAGTTGAGCCCGCGGCACGGTACGCGGAGGGGCGTACAGCGCGCTACCCACGGGCTTACCGTCCATGACCGCTACCTGACCACACGATCCCCACTCGAGCAGGACCATCGAGAGCCAGGCTTCCTTTTCGAATTCTTGATCGAGGGATCCTCGTGAACTGTGGACAGCCGCCGGGTCCATCTCCCAGAAGACGCATCGCCGGGCGTGGGCGGAAAGCTTGTCCAGACCGTCGAGTGTAAGCGATGTGATGTGAGTCGACACTGGCTAACTCAGCCTCCGTATATCACTACCGCGCATCATTCGGCTCTCTGTGCCTCCATCATCCCAACAATCCGTTGCAGATCGTCGACCGAGCCGAACTCCACCACGATCTTGCCTTTTCGCTTCCCGAGGCTGACCGTCACCCGGGTGTCGAACGAATCGGACAACCGCTCGGCTACCTCCTGCAGTCCGGGCATCTGGATCGGCCTGCGACGTTGTGCCGTCTGTGTGGACTGATCGTCGCTGCGGTTCGCCAATGTGACCGCTTCTTCCGTCGCACGTACCGACATGCCCTCGGCGACTATGCGAGCCGCCATCACCTCTTGAGCGTCGGCGCCTGCCTCCAGTGACAACAGCGCGCGGGCATGTCCCGCTGACAGCACTCCGGCCGCGACCCGCCTCTGCACGGGAATCGGCAACTTCAGCAGTCGGATCATGTTGGTCACGACCGGACGCGACCGGCCGATCTTCGCGGCCAGTTCCTCGTGAGTGACCTCGAACTCTTCGAGCAGCTGCTGATAGGCCGCGGCTTCCTCGAGCGGATTCAGCTGGACCCGGTGGATGTTCTCCAAGAGTGCGTCTCGAAGCATCGCCTCATCGTCCGTTTCGCGGACGATCGCGGGTATGGTCTCGATCCCTGCTTCCTGGCTCGCGCGCAGTCGCCGTTCACCCATGACGAGCTGGAACTTGCCGTCCGCGATCGGGCGCACCACGATCGGCTGCATCAGTCCGAACTCGCGGATCGAGTGGACGAGTTCCGCCAGAGCCTCTTCGTCGAAGACTTGACGTGGCTGCTTGGGATTGCGTTCGATCAGGTCCGGCGCGATCTCCAGGTACACGGCCCCGGCGGGGGAGGGGAGGGGCTGGCCGCTGTCGTCGCCCGGACCGGCGCTTCCCGTGACGGTTGCCTTGCTGTCACGACCAGACGGGCTGTCACCATCAGACGGGCTCGGTGTGGGGACCGTCAGAACACTGCGCCGATCGGCTCCGATCACGACGTCCGCGGCCGCGCTACCGAGCCCCGGACCCGCTGCCGGGCCGGTCGGAATGAGTGCGGCCAGTCCTCGGCCAAGTCCACCCTTACGTGTCTGACTCATCTCTGCTCCTGCTTCTCGCTCCGTGCAGAGCGTGCGGCGAGTTCCCGCCCCGCATCGAGGTAACTCATTGCGCCCCGTGATCCGGGATCGTAATCCAGCACAGTCATCCCGTAGCCGGGCGCTTCCGACACCTTCACACTGCGAGGAATGACGGCACGCAGCACTACGTCACCGAAGTGGCTACGAACCTCTTCCGCCACCTGGTCGGCCAGCTTCGTGCGCCCGTCGTACATCGTGAGGAGCACGGTCGAGACGTGGAGGTCGGGGTTGAGATGCGCCTGCACCAGTTCGATATTGCGAAGAAGCTGTCCCACACCTTCCAGTGCGTAGTACTCGCACTGAATGGGGATCAGTACCTCTTTGGCCGCCACCATCGCGTTGACCGTCAACAAGCCGAGAGAAGGCGGGCAGTCGATGAGAATGAAGTCCACGTCGATGCCGGCGAGTGCCTTCTCCGACAACGCACCCTTGAGTCGTCCCTCCCTGGCAACCATCGAGACCAATTCGATCTCCGCGCCCGCCAGGTCAATGGTCGCGGGAATGCAGAACAGCCGGTCGCTGTGCGGGCTCTTCTGGATCGCTTCGGCGGCGGTCACCTCTCCGAGGAGGAGCTCGTAGCTCGAGGGAACGCCGGACTGGTGCGCGACAC
>NZ_JBAQEO010000748.1:0-2136 GCF_049286785.1 Rhodococcus sp. (in: high G+C Gram-positive bacteria)
AGTGTCCAGCCATCTTCGTAGAAGACGTCTTGCGGTATCGGGGTGCCGACCGTTTTGGTCCGGAACAACGGTGGAGCTGGGCGACGGTGGGTCAGCGCGCTCCCGCGCAGAGGTGGTGTGAGGACTCTTTTCGCGAGCTCGTCCGGTCCCGGCATGTGGGAGGCTCGGCGCAGCATCGCGTGTGCGGCGCGTACGGGAAGTGTGGGGCGTGCGGCCATGATCCGACCTATCGCGGTCGCAGTACGGATAGCCCGGACGACGTGTCTGCTTCGCTCCGGCTGGTAGGTGTCGAGCAGTCGGTCGTCGGCGTGACCGCGGAGGACGGCGGCCAGTTTCCAGGCGAGGTTCATCGCGTCGCGTTGTCCGGCACCGAGCCCTTGGCCGATGAAGGGGGGCGTGAGGTGGGCGGCGTCGCCGAGTAGGAAGAGCGGTCCGCTGCGCCAGGTCCGCGCGACTCGGGCGTGGTGGGAATAGGTGGTGTGCCGCAGAACCCGCAGGCCGCCATCGCCGGCCGACACCCACGGTTCGAGCAAGGTATACACGTGGTCCTCGGCGATATCGTCGTCGGAGTCGGAGGAGTGATCGTCGGGGAGGCGGAACTCCCAGCGGTATCGGTCGTCGCCGATCTGCATGAACGTCGCGGATCGGGGCCCGGCACAGAGCTGGTGTACCCCGGGCCACATCTCGAGGTCGCGGCCGCAGTGGGCATCGACGACCAGCCAGCGCTGGGCGAACCCGAGATCTCGTGTGCCGGTGCCGATCGCGGCCCCCACCGCGCTGTTCGCGCCGTCGCAGCCGAGCACGTACCCGGCGGTGATGGTGGACTCGTGTCCGGTGTCGGTGCTGCGGATCGTCACCGCTGCCGTGCCGTCCGCTCTTTGCCGCACCCGCACCGCCTCGTGCCCCGGGATCAGGGTGACTCCCGGGTGACGTTCGAGGTTCGCCCGCAGAACCCGCTCCAGATCGGGCTGGTCGAACATGTTGGTCTCCGGCCAGCCGTGCACCCCGACCGGGCGGTCACGCCGAATCTCGACCAGAGTCCGCAACTGCGCGTCCACCAGCCGCATCCCGAGGGCGGGCCGGCATATTCGGGTGATGTCGTCCGCGACCCCGGCAGCTTGCAGGATCCGGAGCACCTCGTCGTCGAGGTGGACCGCCCGAGGCAGTGGGTAGGGGCTGCGGTGACGTTCGATTACGGTGCTGCCGATTCCGTGGCGGGCGAGAAGCGTCGCCGTCGTCAGGCCGGTGGGTCCGGCGCCGACGATGATCACCGGAACGGCTGGGGGAACGCGGTTCGACGCGGCGATGTTCGGTCAGCCCTTGGTCAGCACGATCGAGAACTGCACCTGGCCGGTGTCCTCGACGACGATGTTGGGGAACAGGGTGGGCTTGTTGATGTGGTAGTCGGTCCACACCGTGTCGATCGCGCCCGCCGTCTCGATGTTTTCACCGGACCGCCGGACCTGGAAATTCGTGGTCACGTCGCGGGTCTGATCGCGCAGCGTGAGCTTGCCGTTGACTGGCACGGTGACGGTGCTGCCGTCGCCCGGTAGTGCGGACAGGTCGACCGGTTGGGATATCTCGAAGGTCGCGGTGGGCTGGGAGGCTGTGTTCATCACCAGAGTGCGGAACATGGTGTCGCGTCGGCCGTCGTCGGTGGCGATCGAGGCCACGTCCACCTCGACCTTTCCGGCCGTCAGCACCGAGTCCTGCACCGTGACACCTCCGGTGACGCGGTCCGTCTGACCGCGGACGAAGTTCCGCTGGCCGCTGAGCGTTTCCCAGACTTCGTAACCCGCGCGCGAGCCCGGCGACACCGTCCACGCGCCGTCGAGTGGCCCGTCGGCGGCCACGGGCGCCGGGTTGCCGGACAGGTGCAGGGCATCGGGCTGGTCGCCGTGCAGGAATTTCGCATACACCCAGGGACCGACACCGACCAGCGCGAGCACGACGACGACACCGGTCACGATCCACCACACCCGCTTGCGCATGAAGTGAACGTAGCGGACCGAACCCGATCCGGCGCGGGCTTATGACCGCGTGCGGGTGTTGATTGCGTCGGAGATCAGCCTGGTCGCGTCGAGTGCGCTCAACTCGGCCGCGAGCTCGCGGGCGTGGGTTCGGTACGCGGGGTCG
>NZ_JBAQEO010000749.1:0-4977 GCF_049286785.1 Rhodococcus sp. (in: high G+C Gram-positive bacteria)
GCTGTCCCGTCTCATTGAACTTGAGGCAGTCTCATCAATCTGAGGCATTCGGCGTGTCGTCTCACGAAGTTGAGGCACCCGGTGTTTTACTTTGGGCTGTTCGTGCTGCGTCGAGTCCAGGGTTGTGATGGTGGCGAGGGGTGTAGCGGCGGCGACGGCCATCATCCATCACGCGGATGGGTTCGAGCTGCGGTTCTTGGAGGTCGGTTCGGCGGGTGTGGTTGAGCGTCGGGACGCGCTGGCGATGTGCTGGGCGACGCGGTTCGAGGATGTGCCGCCGGTGCGGCAGTTCCCCTCCTATCGGGGGCAGCGGAGTTTTTCGGGCGAGTATTTCGCTGCCTGCATGGAACGCCATGTCGGGTACGAGTCGTGGTTGGAGCGGGATCAGCTGATGATGCTGGACTTCTCACCGCGTGTGAGGTCGTTCGCGGCGCAGCCGTTTTGGCTGTCATGGCAGTCGGGCGGCAAGACCCGTCGCCATGCCCCTGACTTCTTCGTCCGGATGGTCGACGGCCGTGGTGTGGTGGTCGATGTGCGCGCCGACGACCGAATCAAGGACGAGGATGCCGCGGCGTTCGCGGTCACGGCCGCAGCGTGTGAGTCGGTGGGCTGGGGTTATCGCCGGGTGGGCACGGTGGACCCGGTGCTGTCGGCGAATGTGCGATGGCTGGCCGGGTATCGGCACCGCCGATGCCTGAACGATGCCCACCGCGACATGCTGGTGGAGGTGTTCTCCCACCCGTCACCGCTGCTGGCTGGCGTGGAGAGGGTCGGCGATCGGCTCGCGATGCTGCCGTCGTTGTTTCATCTGATGTGGACCGGGGTCCTGGTCGCCGACCTGGTGTCGGCGCCCTTGACCGGGGAGTCTGTGGTCAGGGTGGCTGGGGGTGGCCGATGACGGTGTCGCGGCCGGCTGAGCTGCGGGTGGGCGAGGAGATTGAGGTCGACGGGGCCGCCTACACGGTCACGGGCTTATCGGGGACCGAGGTCCGGTTGGTCGATGTGGCCGGCGGCGAGCGCAGTATGGGGTTGCCGGAGTTGCTGTCCGCGCCGGGGTTTCGGGTGGTGACCCGGGTGGCGGCGTTGCCGCCTCGAGGGCTACTTGATGGTGTCGCCCCCGAGATGGTGGAGCAGGCGCGATGGTGGGAACACCACATCGTCGAGGTGATCGCGGGCGTTCCACCGGAAGCGGGGCGGGCCGCCCGGCCTCGACCGGAGTACGACCCGGCGGTGCACAGTCTGCGGCAGCGCGAGTTGGCGAAGGTCAGCGAGCTCTCTCTTGACGGCAATGAGTTGGCGTTGAGCACGTTTCAGCGTTGTCGCCTGGCCTACGAGAAACACGGTGTGTGGGGTTTGATCGACCACCGCTCGACCCGTAAGGCGGGCGCGCGGACCGACGAGCGTGTGCTCGCCGCGATCGACCGGGCAGTGGTCGAACAGACGAACCAGTCGACGGGGACGGTCACTCGGCTGCGGCGGCGGGTGGAGCAGATCCTCGTTGAGGAGCACGGTGTCGATCCGGCGTCGGTGATGCCGGCGCGGGCCACGTTCTATCGGCTGGTCGAGCGGATCTCGGCGGGCAAGCACACCTTCGGTTCGGCGCGGACGCGTCGCTCGTTGGCGCAGCGGCCGGATGGCCCGTTCGGGACGGTCACGGCGCTGCGACCGGGTGAGTGGACGCAGATCGACTCGACTCCGTTGGACGTGCGGGTGGTGTTGGACAACGGGGTGGTCGACCGGGTCGAGTTGAGTTGGATCGTCGACGTGGCGACACGGTCGGTCCCGGCGGCGGTGTTGCGGCCGACGACCAAGGCGGTGGATGCGGCGCTGTTGCTGGCGCGGGCGATGACCCCGGAGCCGGTGCGGCCGGGCTGGTCGGATGCGCTGCGCATGTCGCGGTCGGTGCTGCCGCACCGACGGCTGACTGATATCGATCAGCGGCTCGAGCACGCCGCCGCTCGCCCGGTGATCGTGCCGGAGACCATCGTGTGCGATCACGGCATGGTCTACATGTCACAGGCATTCCGCAACGCCTGCCGAGCGATGGGCATCAACCTGCAACCCTCCCACGAAGGCTCCCCGTGGGAGAAGGGCACCGTCGAAACGAGCTTTTCCGCGGTGGGCACCCTGTTCGCTCAGTACGTCGCGGGCTATGTCGGCAGCAGCGTCGAGCGCCGCGGCCGAGGCGCCGAGGACAGCGCCGTGTGGTCGATGGTCGAGTTGCAGCAGCTGCTCGACGAGTGGCTCGTCTCGACCTGGCAGAACCGGCCCCACGACGGGCTGCGGCATCCGTTGATTCCCGGCAAGGCGCTGACCCCCAACGAGATGTATGCCGCGCTGGTGGAAACCGCGGGATACGTGCCGGTGCCGTTGACCGCTGACGACTACATCGAATTATTGCCGGCGGTCTGGCGGACGATCAACGCCTACGGGGTGAAGATCGGACGCCGCACCTACGACTGCGCGGCGCTGACTCCCCACCGCCGCCAGCACTCCGGGGTGAACGCGCGAAAAGGATTGTGGGAAGTGCACTACGACCCCTACGACGTCACCCGGATCTGGGTCCGCAATCATCACGACGGCGGCTGGATACAGGCCCCGTGGACCCACTTGCGGGCCGGGCCGACACCGTTCGGGGAACAGGCCTGGGACCACGCCCGACAGATGCTGGCCCGCCGCGGTGAGGACCCGGTTACCGAGGCCGCGATCGCGAGCGCCGCAGCCGCATTGCTGGACTCCGCCGAACGCGGTCCCGCACACGAGAAGCCGACCAAGAAGGACAAGCGGGTCGCTGGCCGGACCAGAGCAGTGGCAGCGGCCGATCGGACACTCCCGTCGCCGGTGGCCGGGCCCCCGCCGCAATGGGATGACGACGAGGACAACGACGAGGACAACGGTCAGATGGCGGACGTGATCCCCCTCGGGGTCTTCGACGCCCGTGAGGAGGCCAAGAAATGGTGGTAGCCGGTCACATCGACGATCCGGCGGACGAGTTCGACGCCGGACTCGAGACCGACCGGCGGGAGCCGACGATGACGCTCGCCGGGTGGCGACGGTTCGTCGACACCCCCGCCGCCCACTTCGACCTGCTGCCTGAACAGCGGTGGGCGAAGTTGTCGGAGCCAGACAGGAACGCCTACGACGAGGCACGGCTGAACTATCACTCGGAAATGATCATCGTCGCGACGTCGACGCTGCGTGACGTGGCCCGACAGGGCCGGTTGTTGACCCTGCTCAACCGGCGCGAGATCAGCGCCCGCCGCGGGCTGATCGTGTCCGGGCAACAGACCACCGGCAAGACCACCGCCCTCAAACAGCTCGGCCGCGCCCACGAGCTGATGGTGCGGCAACGCTATCCCGAGCGCTCCGGCGATCGCATCCCGGTCGTCTACGTCACCACCCCGCCGAAAGGCTCGCCGCGCAAACTGGCGATGGAGTTCGCCCGCTTCCTCGGCCTGCCGCCGGTCAAACGCGGCTACAACACCACCGACATCGCCGACGCGGTCTGCCAGGTCATGATTCAGGCCCGGGTAGACCTGGTGCTGGTCGACGAACTTCACAACCTGAACCTGGCCACCTCCGCCGGCGAGGACATGTCCGACCACCTCAAATACTTCACCGAACACCTACCCGCAACGTTCGTATACGCCGGCATCGACATCGAGCGCCGGCTGTTCACCGGGGTGCGCGGCAAGCAGATCGCCGGACGTTGTGTGCTGATCAACACCGGCCCGTTCCCCGGCGACGCCGAATGGAAGGCCCTGATCGCCACCCTCGACGACGCGCTGCGGCTGCACCGCCACCAGCCAGGAACGCTGACCCGCCATGCCCGCTACCTGCACCGGCGCACCGGCGGCATGATCGGCAGCCTCTCACACCTGGTCCGCGCCGCCGCCCAACTGGCGATCCTGGAAGGCGAAGAGGCCATCACCCGCAAACTCCTCGACTCCATCCCGCTCGACCACGCCGCCGAGTCCGCCCGCCACGGCGCCGCCTGATGTTCCCCTTCGGCACCCGACTCACCCCACCTGCCCGCCTGCCTCGACCCGTGCCTCCGCTCCATGGGGAAACCCTTGCCTCCTACCTCTACCGGCTCGCCACCGCCAACCAGCTCCACCCCGACGATCTCTACGCCCACCTGACCGGCACACGCCGAACACGCGAACCGATCACCCTGCACGGCCTGGCCACCGCAACCGGCCGATCCCCGCGCAGCCTCAGCCACGCCCTGCCCGAACTACGGACTGCGACGACTCCAGCCGCTCATCCACCAGAACCCCTACTCACCCGCCGGACCGTCTGCCGGCACTGCGCCGCCCGTCGCGACGCGTTCCGGTTCGCGACCACCTGGCAGCCTCCCGAGGTCAATATCTGCCCCACACACCGGATCTGGATCGGACCACCCGTCCGCGGCCACGGCGTCGCACAACTCGACGTCAGCGCCGTTCCCGAAATTCTGCACGCTCAACGCCGCCACTACCGGCTCGCCCGGCGCCACGGGCGCCGAACCGCCGCCGACGCGTTCGCCGAAGCGGCCCACATCACCGCGCTCTGGGCCCGGCACGCCTTCCACGACCGAGGCCGAGCACGGCTGATCCGCGCACTTGTCGACCGCCCTCCACTCACCGGCAGACTACGTCCCGACGACCCCATCACACCGGTCGTGACCTATCCGCAGACCATCGACCTGGCCCGGGTACTCGCCACGCCCTACTGGCGTCGACCCGCTTCAGGCGACACCGACGAACTCCCACGATTCCAGCAGGACATCGACGCACACCTCGGCATCGAGTACCACCCCGAAAACAGTCCCTACGACCCGCTGTTCGGCTGGTTCACCAAACACCACGACCCACACGCCGCAATTCGATGACCTGCCTCAACATCATGAGACAAAACGCGATCATGGCGTCTCACCAATCTGAGGCACACCAGGTCAAGCCCCTGACTCTGCCTCACTTTCAATGAGACAGGACA
>NZ_JBAQEO010000750.1:0-3052 GCF_049286785.1 Rhodococcus sp. (in: high G+C Gram-positive bacteria)
GCGACGAGGACCACCATCGGCAGGCCGTGGCCGTCGACGAGCTGGTGGATCTTCGTCGACAGGCCGCCGCGGGAGCGGCCGATGGCGTGGTCAGGCGGCTCGATCCGCGGATTCGTGTAATTCGACCTAGCCCCCTGTGTAGCGGGCAGTGTTCGTTGCGTGCTGATGAGCACGGACAATGGTCGAGTCCACCGACACCGCCCAGTCGAGCATCCCGGCGGCGTCCGCGATGGTGAGTAGTCGTTCGAGCACCAGGTCCCAGGTGCCGTCACCGGCGAGGCGTCGATGCCAGGTCCAGATCGTCTGCCACGGACCGAACACCTCGGGTACGTCACGCCAGGCGATTCCGCACCGGCACCGGTAGATGATGCCTTCGATCATCGTTCGGGCATCGGAGGACGGGCGGCCGCGTCGACCGGTCCGGGCCGGCAGCAGATCCGCGATGGCGTCCCACTGCTGCTCCGAGAGCACCTGAAACCGAGTCACTCGAACAGCATCGTGCACAAGGGCTTACCTACTGGTCAGGCACCCAATAGCGCCATATCTGTATAGTCTGCCCACTGTCACGGGAACTGGGCCAGAACCAAGAGTCGCTTGTCGTTGACATCCCGAATCGGTAGGTGTGCACCGGTCTAGGCTGCAGACGTGTCGATGCTGAAAGCAGTGTGGTGGGCCTTAGCCGTGATCGCGTTGGCATTTACCGCGTGGGTCGGCACTTCACCGATGGCTGGCGTGTCGTTGTCGTGCTCGAAGAGCGGTGAACTGTATCTCGATGGCGGCCGATCCTCCTTGCAGTGCGATGACTCGATCGTTCACGTGTTGGGGGTATGGCCGCTGGTCTGTCTCGGGCTGTTGCTCGCGACTCCACCTGTGGTGGCGGCGCTGGCAATGCGAGGGTGGGTTTCCTGGTTGGTTGTCGCCGCACTCGTCGGTTTGTCGATCGCTGGGCTGGCGAACTGGTCATCACACTGGATGTTGCTACTCTTCGCTGCTCCCATGGCGGCCCTTGGGTTGGTCGCCGCCACGGTGCATCAGGCCGTCCCGCGCCTAGGAACACCGCAGATTTGTTCTGCTGCAGCAAATCCTCGTTGACTGGTCGCTCGCAGGACCGACTGGGCCGTGGGAGTAGAACGCGCAGGTCACAGCAACGTGAGGACACCAGCAAGATCACTCTTACGGGCTCGGCGTTCTTCCGGAGTGACATGTTGACTATTAGGCCCTCACGCAGAGTGGGCCAGAACCACGATTCATTCGCCGTTTGACACCCGCGGTCAGTCAGTGGCGTCCATGAACGGTGTAATGAGGACGGTGTTGCCCACGCCCATCGCTGGGGCTCGGCATTTGTCAGACATGCTCTACCGGCGCGCCGCCAGGAGGCTGCCAATCGACCCGGACGACGGGAAACAGGTGGGGGTCACCGTGTCCGGCCACGGACTGTGGGGGGTGCTTACGGAAGAACAGGGTCGGCTGCTGTGCCATGAGTGCGGGCGCTGGTATACCGCCCTGGGCGTGCATGTGGCGATGACACACGAGATGGAAGCGCGGCAGTACCGGCTGACGCACGGGCTGCTGATGAATCGCGGGCTCGTGGCCGGGGCACTGCATGACCGGCTCTCCCGAGCCTCGAGACCGTCCACGATCGCCGCTCACTCACTGCTGCAAGCGGCCCTCGAAATGGCCGACCCTGACATGCAGGATCGTGGGCACCGACTACGGCGTGTGCAGGGTGGCCGCTGAAATATCGGATCACGCCGTATCCCTCACGCGTCGGCCTGGGCTTTCGCCTGAGCGTCGGCGACGCCCTCCGCGGCCGAAAGTAAAACCCCACAATCGAAATCGAATAGTCCCGCAGCGGTGGTCCGCTGATCAATCCCGAATCGGGATGTCAATGGTGCACCAACCTGGCGCGGGATCTGATTCAAGCGTCGTCGGTCGCCGCTGATCGGTTTGCTCTGTGAGCCGGGGGCTTCTCTAATTCGTTCGCTGCAGATAGGGCGATGCCCCCGGTCCGAACAAGATCAGGGGCATCCTTCACCCGCGGCAGAAATCGCTCATCCCGCGAGGAGCCTTCATAGTGGCATATCCGTGATGCCTCAACGTGATCGACGGCGTCCAGGAATCGTTCGTTTCCCGAACACGAATCGGACCGCCTAGACAAGTTGCTTGGCCGTCGGACACCGTCACCAAGCTCTGTCGCTTCCCCCTGAACCGTGCAGTGGGCACCCCACACCTTGTCTCGAAAAGTAGATAGGACATGAGACTTGATGATCAATACCATCCGAAGGTGTGAGCACACAGAACTCGATTCAACAGCTTCGGGAGGCGATGGACTTCGCCACAGGCAAGTGCGACCCGATGAAGTACATCAACTGCGACAATCTGCCCTTCGGACCGGACCGCCCGAGAGTAATCGAGGTACTCGCCCGAGCACTGCTTGCCGCGTACGCAGCTGCACCCGACTACTGGGCAGACGAAACCAGATCGGACCCCATCTGGCCGGTGTTGAAGGAAGCGACGGAGCTGTTCGCCCAGGACTTTCGCGGGAAGGTCAACCCGCAGGACGGCTCGTACATGCACGGGTGACCAAGCCGCGGGCGAACGCGAAATTGGTGGGATCATCTGGTGCCGTTGCGGACTGTGGTGTCGCCGTGACGATAGTGCGGCCGCCTCTCGGCCGGATTCCTGTTCGTGCTCACGCTGTGTGGACGGCGGAGTACCAGCTCGAGCACTGCTCGACATAGACACCGATGCTGCGGAGTCGTTTCCGCAGGGCCTCGACCAGTTCCTCCGCGCCGTAGTCGAGGTTGAAGGCCGCAGCGTGGTCGCCACCGTCGTGGGTGATGATCAGGAGCGAGTTGAGTCCCCACTTCTCGCCACGTTCGTCCCACTCCGTCGGTGAGTAGAAGTGTCCGCCGCCGCCGTGGTCCGTGATGCCCTTCTCGACCAGGAACGTGTGAATCAGCTCGGCGGATTCCCTTCCGTGCGGTGTCAAATCTGTTGGGATGGGCCAATTGTTCGCCATTGATGCCTCCGTTGATTGGGGTGTCGGTTC
>NZ_JBAQEO010000751.1:0-2219 GCF_049286785.1 Rhodococcus sp. (in: high G+C Gram-positive bacteria)
CCACCAGGCACGAGTCCGTCATCCCGAGAACCGGAGAGTCACCGATGTCTGCAGCGGCACCCCAGTCCACGCTGACCAATTCTCCTGCCCACGACCGCGCCGACGACATCGAGCGCCTGCAGATCGCGATCATCCAGACCGCGCGGCAGATCCGCCTCATTCACAAGGGCGGCCCTTACAAGACCGCACTGGCTGCAGTCGTGAAATACGGGCCGCTACGGATGAGTGATCTGGCCGCGCGCGAAGGCGTCGATCCTGCCAGCACGTCCCGCACGGTTCGTTCCCTCGAGGAGCAGGGACTCGTGGTCCGGCGGCCCGACAGCCGCGACGCCCGAGCATCACTGATCGAGATCACCGAGGAGGGAAACCGCGTCTTCCTCGAACGGCGGCGGGGTGTGACAAACCATCTGGTTCGCGAACTGTCGGGCCTCTCGTACGCCGATCTGGATCGATTGCTCTCCGTGACAACGGAACTGGAAAGACTGGCGGCCTTGACCGAACTCGCACCTTCCGAAACACGGGACGACGACCGATGACGACCACAGCACTAGCCGAACTCGCCGCCACCGCACCCTCGGGATCACCGGAGCCGGCCAAGACGTCCACTCCGTCCCAGCTCGGCCCGCGTCTCCGCCGCATTCTCTCGGTGATCGGCCCGCCGGCGTTGTTGGTCGTCCTTTTCATCGCCGGGTGGGAACTGATGGCCTCGCGGCTCGACAGCCCCTTGGTCCCGGCACTGTCCGAGATCGGCGGCGAGCTAGTCGATTTCGCCGAGTCGGGCAAGCTGTGGCTGCAGTTGCAGGTCACGTTGATACGCGTGCTCCTGGGCTTCGCGCTGGCGTTCGTCGTTGCTGTGATCCTGGGAATTGCCATGGGCCGCAACGAGTTCATCCGCAGGTTCTTCGAACCACTGGTGGTGCTCGGACTGGTTACCCCGGGGCTCGTCAAAGCGCTGCTGTGCGTGATCTGGTTCGGAACCGGACTGATCAATCCCATCATCGCCGTGGCTCTCGCCGCCGTCCCGCCCCTCATCATCAGCATCACCCAGGGCGTCACGTCCGTCGATTCCGACCTTCACGAGATGGCGTACATCTACAAGCTCAACGCGTGGACCCGGTTCACCCGCCTGTGGATTCCCGCCCTGGCGCCGGCACTGTTCGCCGGCGGTCGTCTCGGTATCGCGCTCGCCTGGAAGGTGATCGTCCTCATCGAGATCTTCGGACTCGCAAGTGGTGTCGGCTATCAACTCAATCTCGAGTTCTCACAACACAATGTCGCCGGAGTACTGGCGTGGACCGCGGCGTTCGCCATCGTGATGACCGCCATCGAGTACGGCATCTTCCAGACCTTGGAGAAGCGCGCATCACGCTGGCGCAGAGGAGTCAACGTATGAGCGTCCGCATCTCACTCACCGGTATCGACAAGTCGTTCGTCAACCGGCGCAGTGGCAGCGTGGAGCAGGTCTTCGACGGTTTCGACCTCGAGGTCGTGCCCGGGGAACTCGTCGCCGTGGTCGGTTCGTCGGGTACGGGCAAGACGACCTTGCTGCACCTGGTGGCCGGGCTCGAGCGGCCACAGTCCGGTGAGGTCACCATCGACGGCGGCGACGGCGGCCACAGAACCGGTGTCGTCTTCCAGCAGCCGCGCCTGCTCGACTGGCTGTCGGTCCGCAAGAACGTCGAACTCGCTGCCCGTTCCGCAGGTCAGGGCACCGATCACGTCGACGAAGTCCTGCGCGCTGTGGGGTTGTCGGAGTATGCCGAGTCGTACCCGTCCATCCTGTCTGGCGGCCAGCGGCAACGCGTCGCCGTGGCCAGGGCGTTCTCGGTCCGACCGACCCTCCTGCTGTTCGACGAGCCGTTCAGTGCGCTCGACGAGCTGACAGGCCGGCGCCTGCGCATCATGCTGCAGTCGTTGTGGACCGAAGAGCCCCGCACCGGTGTAATCGTCACGCACAACCCTCTGGAGGCCGCGTTTCTGGCCGATCGGGTGATCGTGCTGGCAGGCCGGCCGGCCCGAATCGTCGAGGACTATCGCGTGGAAATTCCCCGCCCCCGCGATCCCGAGGATCCGGAACTGTTCGAAATTCACCGACGCATCGTCGGGCAACTTGTCTGATCTCTCCCACTTCTGTTCGTTCCCAGAGAAAGTCACTCACCAGTGAACAACCCGCGAGGCACTATCTTCCAGCGCGAACTCACCCAGCGCTCCCTCAGCCG
>NZ_JBAQEO010000752.1:0-4946 GCF_049286785.1 Rhodococcus sp. (in: high G+C Gram-positive bacteria)
CATCAGTGCATCAGCCATCCGTAAATCCCTCTCGACCGTGTGGGCACGCCGAAGCACCGACATGCCAAAAGGGGGAAAGGCGGCTTCGTGGCCGCGAACTTGCTTGGATGAAGTTACCGACCGGGACCGTCATTTGCGCCAGGTGCGCAAGAGTCAATCTGGCACGACAGGGACAACGCACGCCGATCCGTGCAAGCAGAGAGACGCCGAGACCAGCGGAAATGTCTTTGTTGCTCAGGTTTCGGGAATTCCGGTCGAAGTCCTTGCCCAACTGGTAGAAGTGTCGTCATTCTTCTTCGCAACGTTGCAGTGCGCCGTATAGCCGAACTAGATCAGACCATCGAACACAGCCCGCGTCTTCTCATCCTCACCCGGCCACAGGTGCGAGTACACCGCCAGAGTCACCATCGGGCTTGCGTGCCCCAGACGGTTCTGCACCGTCGTGACAGACGCACCGGACGCAATCAGCGCAGACGCGAAGAAATGCCTCAGGCTGTGCCAGCTGTGACCACGCACCCCAGCATCAACAGCAACCGCACGCCACAGCTTCGCGATATGGGCTGACGACCACTGGCCCCCCTGTCCAGCCCTAAACAGAGGCGTATGCGACCCGTAGTCGTGCCGTTCGATATGCGCCCGCAGAACATCCAACGTCGAATCAGGCAACGGGATGGTGCGTCGTGACTTCTCTGACTTCAGTGGACGCCACCCGAAGGCTTTGTGATGCCCGTCAGCCTGTTCGGTGACATCCAACACCCGACGATCGAAGTCAACGGACCTCACGCGGAGACCCGCTATCTCCCCGGCCCGCAGCCCACTCGTCGCACCCAGCTCGATCATCGTCGCGAACGGTTCCTCCGCTGCATCGATGAGCGCCCGCACCTGGTCAATCTTCAGCACCTGGTGGGGTTCCACAGCCTGATTCGTCGTGCCCTTACGCCTCACACTCGTGACAGGGTTCCGGGGCAACTGACCCTGCGCCACCGCATCGTTGAAGACAGCGCTGAGCGTGCCCGTGAGAGTCCGTATCGAACTGTTCGACAGCGGTCTACCATCCGCCCACGGCCTGCCTTCAGCGAGCAACGTGTGCCAGTGCCGAACATCGTCGGATGTGACATCGCCCAGCTTCCGATACTGCAAGTCCCCCAGGTTCGCGAGCAGATGCGATCGCACGCCGCGCGTGGAATCGGTAGCCGAGTGCTCGATGTGGGCTTTAAGGACGACACCGAGCATCCTGTTATCGACACGCTTCCCAGTAGGGCTGAGCCCTTCACGTTCACGAATCCAGTCGCGGGCGTCACTTTGTTTGGCGAAGCTCTTGGACACCTCACGGCCACCGACGCGGACACGTGCAACGTATCTCGGCGCTTTCCCTTCGGTGTATGTCCGCTTCTGAATGGAGCCCATGCCAGGAGTGTATCGGCTTGCGGGGGACTCCCGCATATCCCCCGCGCGTCATCTAACATCACTGGTGTGAGTAGCGGAAAGGCAACAACGACCGATGCTCAATTATGCGGTTCAGCCAGCCAGAACAGCGTCTGCCATTGACATTAGTAACGATCTATGTATAGGGTCCACAGCAACATCGTGTAAATGAACTCAGCCATGGGGCCAGCCTAGTGGTGGTATACGTCGAACCCGCATTTGCACGGGTTCGGAGCCGATCAGGCGACGAGGGAGTCGGCGTCCGGAACAGCGGTCGCGTCCCCCACCGCGTCCGGCGCCGCTCGTCGCTCCCGCTCGACCGTGACGGTGCATCGGGACAGATCGGGTCCGATGGCGGTGGCCCGTAGTTGGAGATCGGACCGCGCGGTACCGTCCCGCGACGTGTATTCGCTGGTCTGCATCTCGCCGGTCACCATCACCGGATCGCCCTTCGCCAGTGACTGCGCCACCCCGGCCATCAACCGGCGCCGGCAGGTGACGGTGAGGTAGAGCGTGCTTCCGTCCCTCCAGTCGCCGGTCGAGAAGTCACGACGGCGAACAGTGCTCGCCATCCGGAAGCTGAGGAATTCCTCTCCGTCCGAGTTCGATCGTGTGACCGGAGCGGTGATGATCGTTCCGACGACGGTGCCGTGTGTTTCGTACATGCCGTTCCCCCCTGATTCGGTTCCAGCCCGATTGTTCGTTCGTCCAGCTTGACGCGACAGGATGCCGAATCCGGTTTCTCCGGGAATCTGTGGACAACTTCAGGGGATGGGGACAACTCGGCGAAAATGAGGTCTCCAGCTACAAACGTGTCGGTGGGGTGTGCTCGGACCGCTACTTCTCGGCCTCACGATCGCGGCGGGCGAGCTCGGCGAACATGGCGTTGTGCGCTGCCAGGTCGGCGCCGTCGTCACGCTCGGCGGCGCGGTCCACCCGGCGTGCGGTGCGGTCGTCGCTACGGGACCACTGGATGAGCAGGGCCATCATCACGAGAACGAGGGGGATCTCGCCGGTCGCCCACGCGATGCTTCCGCCCAGCTGCTGGTCGCCGACGAGGTCGGAGTTCCAGCCGAGTCCCAGCGAACGGTAGAACCACTCCCCCATCACCGCCCCCGTGCTCATCAGGGCGATGCCGAAGAACGCATGGAAGGGCAGGGAGCCGAACACCATCGCGAGCTTGGTGACGGGCTGGAGTTGACGTGGCGCCGGATCGATTCCGATCGCCACCCAGTAGAAGAGGTAACCGCTGAGGATGAAGTGCACGTTCATCAGGATGTGCGCCGAATGCGAGTCGACGGACGCCCCGAAGATCCCGCCGAGATACAGCGCGTAGAAACCGCCCACGAACAGCACCGCCGCCACGATGGGGTGGGTGACGAAACGCGAATATCTGCTGTGCAGGGCTATCAGGATCCATTCCCGCGGGCCCGGCACCCCGTTCTTTCCTGCGGGATCGAGTGCGCGCAAGGCGAGGGTGACCGGGGCACCGAGAACCAGCAGGACCGGCGCGAGCATGGACAGCGCCATATGGGCTCCCATATGCACGCTGAACACCGCCGGTGCATAGCGTCCGACACCCGAGGAAGTCGCGAACAACAGCACCGCACATCCGGTCATCCAGGCGATGGTCCGGCCCACCGGCCAGCCGTCACCACGCCGCTTCAGCTTCCGCAGTCCGATCGCATAGACGACGGCCAGAACGATCGCCGCGGTGCCGAAGATCAGATCGAACCGCCAGTCCATGACGAGACGGGAGAACGTGGGCGGACCCGAGAGGTTGTAGCCCAGTTCCACCTCCGTGAGGGTGGGTGCCCTGTCCGGAGCGGGCGGAGGCGTCCGGCCCAGCCCCACGGCGAGACCGATCGTCGCCGCGAATACGAGGAGCTCGGCCCCGGCGAACCGGATCAGGTTTCCCCTGTTCTGCGGATCAGCGGCGAGAGCGGGCAGCGCCCGCCGCCGTTGCGCCCACCCGAACACACCCAGCCCGACGAGCGCGACGGTCTTCGCGACCACGAGCCGGCCGTAGGTGGTATCGACGATGTCACCGAACGGCACGCGGACCAGTGCATTCACCACGCCACTGACGGCCATCACGGCGAAACAGACCGCTGCAACCGCCGAGAACCTCCTGGCCGCGACATCGGTGTGGGCGCCGCGCCGACGTGCGTGGGCGAGGAGCGCAAACAGTCCGCCGGCCCACAGGGACGCCGCGACCAGGTGGAGAATGAGACTGTTGGTGGCCATGTCGTGCGAACCGCCCGAAGACGAGTGTCCGGTCAGCGCGAGTGGCATGAGTGCGAGCACAGCCACCGCCAGCAGGATCGGCGTCCACCACCACCGCAGGACGAGCCGTGCCGCGATTGCGAGAACGACGGCGATGATTCCGGTCCAGCGCCACGCACTGGCCAACTCCACCTGACCGATCGAGTTGAAGATGTTGTCGGGCTTGACCGCTTCACTGAAAGGTTGCCCGGAGGTATCCGACAGCGTGAGCGGGACGAGCACGAAGGCCGTCACCGCCCATACGATCGCCGCGTGCGAGGCCGTCCGGACGGCACGGTAGCCGTCCACGTCCAGCACCCCCGACTTCTGCGGTGGAACGAAGAACGCCGCCAGCAGCAACGAGCCGATGGTGATGACGGCGGCGATCTCCGACACGGCCCTGAGCGCGGGCAAACCGTAGGTGGTGATGGGGCCCGGATCCGGTATTCCCAGCAGCACCAGCGCCTGAGCAGCGGAAAGCCCGACCACGATCGCCGCGACGAGACCCGCGATGAGCCCACCGACGATGAACAGGACGGTGGAATCGTCCCGAGTGGGGGGTTTCGACGCCGAATCGGAAGCCGCGAGCTGGGGTGTAGCCATGGAACCAGGGTAGGACCTACGACGCGCCGTCGGAGACGCGAGGGTCCGACGTCGGCGGGCCGACGTCGATCGGCTGACGGCGCGGCAGGCACCCAGGTGATCTTGGACATCAGTAGCAACGGGTAAGATTTTCTGCGCGCCTCCGTAGCTCAGGGGATAGAGCAAGAGCCTTCTAATCTCTTGGTCGCAGGTTCGAATCCTGCCGGGGGCACCACACTTCCCAGCCGGGCGCCGAACTTCGCTGTGGAGACCGGCCTCCCATCAGACGATGTCGCGTCGATGCAGCGCAGCGAGTCCGGCGACAACCAGCACCGCTGCGACACCGGTGCACACCAGCAGCGGTGTGGCGACAATCTCTCCGCCCGGGAGTTTGGGCATGTGAGTGAACGGGGACAGGTCCTGCACGGCGCGAGGCAGATCGAACAGGGCTCCGAACTCGCCGAGCAGCAGGAACGCCACGAGCAGCGACCACGCCACCGCGACGCCCTGCCGGGAGATGCCGTATGCCGCGACGGTCACCCCGGCGAGCACCCACACCGCGGGGGCCTGAGCCAGGGCGGCGACCAGCACCCGGCCGATCTGTGTGCTGTCCCCCGCCTGCGCAGCGTGCGCCACGCCCGCGGCGAGTCCGCCGACTCCGAGCAGGGCGGTGC
>NZ_JBAQEO010000753.1:0-11081 GCF_049286785.1 Rhodococcus sp. (in: high G+C Gram-positive bacteria)
CCGCGCACCTCATGGATCCGCAAGCCGTACTGGCTCGAGACCCGCGTCGCATCGAGCGGCAGCACCCGCATTCCGGGTTCGCACGTCTCGCTTCCCGACGGCCGGCACGTGTGGGAAGTGCAGGCCGACGTCGTCACCGACGTGCCCGCTCTGGTCACCGCCGCGGCGTCGCAGGTGCTTTCGGATGTGACGCTCGCCGCGGCTATCCCGCATGCCGACGTTCCCGCCGAGGGAACCGTCACGACCACGCTCACTCCGCACCCCGGTGGGGCGTCCCTCCAGGTGCACGCCAAGACGGGGCCGTCGTTCACCCTCCTGTTCGACGCCACCGTCGCCTCGGGTGAGGCGCTGCCCGAACCTGTTGTGGCCGTGCCCGTTCCAGCCGCCGATTCGGTGGAGGAGCTGCCGGAGGTCGTCGAGGACATCGGCAACAAGTGGGATCCCCACGGATCGCAGACGCTCGACGAACGTCTTGCGCTGATCGTCGCGGAGTCCATGGGCTACGCCCCCGAGGACCTTCCCGCCGAGATCCCGCTCATCGAGCTCGGTCTCGATTCGCTCATGGCCGTCCGGATCAAGAACCGGGTCGAGTACGAATTCGACATCCCGCAGCTGCAACTGCAGGCCGTCAAGGATGCCAACCTGATGGAGGTGGCCAAGTACCTGCGCTACGCGGTCGAGAACCGCGAAGAGGTGCAGGCCCTGGCCGATCAGCAGAAGGCGGAGAAGGCGGCAGCGGAGGCCGCAGAGGCGAGCGAGGACACGCTGGCCGCCGCGCTCGATCGCGAGGACACGTCGGTAGAAGCGGAGGCCGAGGCCATTCTGGAGGCGGCCGCTGCTCCCGCGCCCACCGCGCTGGACAGCAAGGAGGCGTTCGCGGATGCGGCAGGCTCCGATGTGCCGCCGCGAGATGCCGCCGAGCGTCTGACGTTCGCGACGTGGGCAGTGATCACCGGCGAATCCGCCAAGGGCATCTTCAACACGCTGCCGATCCTCACGGACGAGAAGGCCGAAGCCCTCGCCGCGCGGCTGTCCGAGCGGGCCGGCGGTGAGATCACGTTCGACGACGTTCTCGACGCCACGACCGTCGAGGAACTCGCCAACGTGGTGCGCGGATTCCTCGAGGACTCCGGCAAGATCGACGGTCTGGTGCGCACCCTGCGTCCCCGTCCCGAAGGTTCCACTGTCGTACCGGTTTTCGTGTTCCACCCGGCCGGCGGCTCCACCGTCGTGTACGAGCCGCTGCTCAAGCGTCTGCCCGCGGGCACGCCGATGTACGGGTTCGAACGCACCGAGGGTCCGATCGCGAAGCGCGCCGCAGAGTACCTTCCGCTCATCAAGGAGATCCAGGGTCAGGGTCCGTACGTGCTGTACGGATGGTCGCTCGGTGGTGTCCTTGCGTACGCGGTGGCGAAACTGCTCCGTGACGAGGGCGCCGACGTCCGGATCGTCGGACTCGTCGACACGGTCATGGCCGGCGAGAACATCCCCGACACCCCGGACGAAATCCGTAAGCGCTGGCAGCGGTACGCGGCCTTCGCGAAGAAGACGTACAACGTGGACTACCCGCTTCCCTACGACAAGCTGGCAGCGGCGAAGACCGACGAGGAGCAGGTGAAGATCCTCACCGAACTCCTCAAACTCAGCGGAACCAAGATCCCCGGCGGCATCATCGAGCACCAGCGCACGTCGTGGCTCGACAACCGGGCCATCCAGACGGCCGAACTCGAACGATACGACGGCGACGTCGTGCTGTACCTGGCCGACCGCTACCACGACGATGTAATGCAGCTCGAGCCGGCGTTCAAGACGCGCAAACCCGACGGAGGCTGGGGTGACGCCGTGAAGAACCTCGAAATCATTCACGTCGGCGGCGATCATCTGCAGATCGTGGACGAGCCGTATATCGCGAAGGTCGGAGCCGACCTCACCAAGAAGCTGGCGGCCATCGAGGCCACCGGAACCGGAGCACAGTAGTGACGACGACCGCGGAGAAGCTGGCCGAACTGCGTGAGAAGCTGCAGAAGGCGGAGGAGCCTGGTTCTCCGAAGGCCCTTGCCAAGCGCGCCGAAAAAGGCCTCCCGTCGCCGCGTGACCGCATCGACATGCTGCTCGATCCCGGAAGTTTCGTCGAGGTAGGCAAGCTCGCGAAGATGCCCGGCGATCCGAACAACCCGTACGGCGACGGTGTCGTCACCGGGCACGGGACCGTCGACGGCCGTCCCGTTGCGGTGTTCTCCCATGACCAGACGGTCTTCGGCGGAGCAGCCGGTGAGATGTTCGGCCGCAAGGTGGCGGGCATCATGGAGTTCGCGGCCAAGATCGGTTGCCCCTGTGTCGGTATCAACGAATCCGCCGGCGCGCGGGTGCAGGATGCCGTGATGTCACTCGCCTGGTACGCGGAGTTGGGTCGCCGGCAGGAACCGCTGTCCGGGATGTGCCCACAGATCTCGGTGATCCTCGGCAAGTGCGCCGGTGGTGCCGTGTACGCGCCGGTCAACACCGATGTCGTGGTCGCTACCGAAGAGTCGTACATGTTCGTCACCGGACCGGACGTCATCAAATCCGTCACCGGTGAGGATGTGAGCCTCGACGAACTCGGCGGCGCCCGCAAGCAGGCCGAATACGGCAACATCAACCATGTGGCGCCGGACGAGAAAGCCGCGTTCCAATGGGTGCGGGAGTACCTCAGCTTCCTGCCGTCGAGCTGCCAGGAGAAGCCCCCCGTCGTCAATCCCGGTCTGGAGCCGGAGACCACCGCGACGGACCTCGAGCTCGATGCGTTCATGCCCGACGCCGACAACGCCGGCTACGACATGCATGACATCCTGCTGCGCATCTTCGACGACGGCACATTCCACGAGATCGGTGCACAGGTCGCGTCCAATGTCATCACCGGCTTCTCCCGTGTGGACGGACGGTCGGTGGGTGTGGTCGCCAACCAGCCGCTGTACCTGTCGGGCGCACTCGACGCAGCCAGTTCGGACAAGGCAGCACATTTCGTCCGCATGTGTGACGCCTACGAGATCCCGCTGGTGTTCGTCGTCGATACGCCCGGCTTCCTTCCCGGTGTGGAGCAGGAGAAAATCGGCGTTATCAAGCGTGGTGGCCGTTTCCTGTTCTCCTACGTGGAGGCAACCGTCCCCAAGGTGACCGTGGTGGTGCGCAAAGCGTACGGCGGCGGCTACGCGGTGATGGGCTGCAAGCAGCTCGGCGCCGACGTCAACTTCGCTTGGCCCACAGCACGTATCGCGGTGATGGGCGCCGAAGGTGCCGTCAACATCATCGGCCGTCGTCAGATCGAAGCGGCCGGTGACAACGCGCCCGCAGTGCGCGCGCAGCTGATCAACTTCTACAACGAGCACGTCGCGACGCCCTACATCGCTGCGGAGCGTGGCTACATCGATGCCGTCATCGAACCGTCGCAGACCCGTCTCGAGATCCGCAAGGCGCTGACATTACTGCGCGACAAGCACACCCCACGCAACCCGCGTAAGCATCCCCTTCTGCCGATCTAACCGCCGCCCTCCCGCGCGTGCCGCCCGTCGTGCCCCGCGCGTGTCGCCCAATGTCACACCGGTGCAGTCTGATTGAACCGATGCGACATTGGACGCGGGGGTGTGCGGGATTCACGCCGACCGACGGCGTTCGGTGTGGACGAAGACCGCCGGCCGGGGACGCGACGCCGCCAGTTCGTGCGCTGCCCGGAGGTCTGCGAGTACCGTCGCCGGCGCGTGTTGGATCTGTTTCGGCAGGTGAGTGACCACGATGATCCCAGCTCTCTGCATGCGTGCCCGTCGAATCACCGTGGCCTCGTGTAACTCCGGTGAGAAGTGGTACTTCAGCGAGTCGATCTCCCATGCCATGGCCACGTCGTCGAGCCATCCATCGGGTCGGGCAATCCACTCGCCGGTGGCCCCGAGCAGGTCCACGTTGTGGTGCATCTGCGGTAGACCACTGGTGGCGTACAGCTTCTGCGCATGCACTTCGGCGACGGAATGCGCGTCCTCGCTCAGTTCGCGAAGTACCGCACGAGGTAGGCGACTCCCGCGATCGCTGCCCTCGGCGAGTTCGTGGACGAGTTCGCCGACCGTCACGTCACCGCGCTGAATGCCGCTGGTGAGCAGCGCGCGACAGCTGTCGGGCTGTGCGGTACGCCGTGCCGCGTCCAGAAGGCTCCGCACCGGCGGCGCGAGACGCAACAGGCCCTTGTGTACGGGTTCGGGCATCCGCCATGTCCGTTCGACCTTCACGTACGACCATTCCCGGCGGTGCCGGGTGGACGGAACGAGCAGGAGAACATCGTTTCTCGACGCCGACTGCGGATAGCCGAGAGTGGCCAGCGCTGCGTGACCCGACAGCACTGCGTCGGGTCCGCCGTACTCGAGCGCCGCGATGTTGCGTTGCAGAGTCGTCGGCGGACCGTTGTGCAGCAGAATCACTCCGGGCAGGATCCGCTGCCACGGACCGCCTTCGCTGCACCGGGACGAGATCGTTCCTTTTGCGACACCCAGTTGTTCCAGGGTGGCTCCCCGAATCACACCGTCCCGGCTGAGTGCGGCAATAGCGGAGAGATCATCGGCCCAGTTTCCACGTCGCATGGCGCGAGCATGCCGTCTTCTCGGGGAGGATGCGCGCATCATCCCAGGTCGGAAATTGGCCTGTGGATAGACCATTGGTTGTGGATAAGTCCGCCCTGCCGCCGGACTCCGCCACCGCTACCCGTGCGCTGCCGCCACCCTGCGCCCTGCACCCAATGTGACATTCGTTCAATCAGACTGAACCACTGTGACATTGGGCGGGGAGGCGGGGAGAGGGGGCGTCGGGGCGGGTCAGTACACCCGCAGGGTGCCGGGGGACCACATGCCGGAGCGGGTGGCGGTGCCGGTATCTACGGTGGCGGGGGTGGCGTCGGGGTGGTAGCGGTCGAAGCGTTCGAGGGAGCCCCAGTCGCGTCCCCAGTCGTCGCGCATGTAGGTGGGGATGGAGGTGGCGCCGGCGAGGAGTCCGGTGAAGCCGAGGGGGCCGCCGTTTTCTGCGGACTGCCAGGTGTCGGTGGAGCTGACCGCGAGGGGACGGTCGGGGAGGATGCGGTAGTTCGGCATCTCGGCCACCCCGTACCGGTGGTCGAACGGCCGCTGGCACGGGAACTGAAGCCCGACAGCCCAGTCCAGCAGTACCGGCTGGGTGCTGCCGATCGTGGAGTTGAGGGTCTCGAGATTCGGGACGCGTGGTGGGGTGAACGCGAGCCACTGGTCGCCGGTGAGGTTCGGGTCGTTGGCGACGAGCCGTACGGCGTCGGCGTCGGGTGAGAGTTCATTGATCGGGACGCGAAGGTTGCGCCACGACGGGGCCGGTCCGATGTCCTTGGGCAGGTAGGTGCCCTGGACGGCGACGGTGCCGTCGGCTTGGCGTTTGCCGTATTCGAGGACCAGGGACTGCCCGTAGGTGGTGGTTCCGGTGGAGGAGTCGACCGACCAGATGCGTCCGGCCGCCGACATGACGATGAGTGGGGCTTCGTCACTGCGTTCGGGAAGCGCGTACCAGCTGGAGATGAGTGTGGCCGGTTCCTGGACGCCTTCCTGGTAGCTGCCCATGACGGGCGTGCGGCTGGGGTCGAGTCCGAAGGGCAGTTTGGCGTTGCTGCCGTTGATGCCGACGCGCCCGGTGCCACCGCTGGTTCCGGCGCTGGATCCGGTTTCGAAGCTGGGCCCGACGCTTTGATTGTCGGTGTTGCCCATTCCTTGTTTGACCTCGACGAAATCGGCCGTGAGGTCGTCCGGAACGCCGTTGGGGGAGAATCCGTCGGGGCCGGCCCCGCCCAGCGGGTCGGCCGGGTTGGCGAGGGGTACAGCCGGATCGGATATGGGCGTGAGGTTTCCGGCGTTGGTGTCGCCTTCGACGAGGACGTCCTCGGCGAGGCCGCAGGTTTGGCCGCCGAGAGCGCTGACGTTGGAGCGGGCCAGCGAGTACGCGGGGTACTGGGACACCGCACCCTTCGCGAGTGAGAGGACCTCGAACAGCACCATGGCGCCGGCGACGACGGTGAGGGGTGCGGCGGCGAATTTTCTGATCCGTCTGCCCTTTTCGGTGTTCGGTCGCGCGGGTGGCGGTGCGAACCCTTCGCGCATGTATTGCCAGGCCGCGACGGCGACGGCGAGACCGAACAGGACGAGGAAGAGGGTGTTGGATTCGCGTCCGCCGATCGAGACCGTCTTGTCGAACCACGGCACCCCGAAGCTCGAGACGTACCAGTAGCCGTTGATCCCGGCGAAGGTGAGGGCCAGCATGAGCAGCAGCCCGGCGAGGAAGACGGTGCGGTTGCGCCGTGACCGCAGCGCGGAGGCCGACACCGCGACGGCGGTGAGTGCGGCCAGTGATCCTGCGATGCCCGCGTATGCCCCGAAGTGGTGGGTCCACTTGGTGGGGTTGAACATCATGAAGAAGATCGTTCCGAACACGACGCCGAGCAGGCGCCACGACGGTCCGGTGGCGGCACCCGGGATGCGACGACGCCGCAGCAGCACGAACAGCGTCGTGAAGAGGCACAGGATCATCGTGAGGAACGCGAACCGGCGAGCGACGGAACCGTCGACGGTGGGGACGAACAGGTAGTAGTACCGCAGGAAGTCCTTGTACCATTCGAGGTTCGGACCGATGAGGGTGCGCACGCGGGTGGCTTCGAGTACGGCGGCGAGGGTCTGGTCCGAGAACACGACCACGAGGACGACGGTTCCGGCGGCCGCGATCGGTGCCAGCAACGGCAGCGTACCCACCTGGCGGTGGCGTTTGACGACGATGCGTACGAGCGGCCGGGCACCGGCGAGCAGTGCGGCTATACACATCAGTCCGGTGGGTGCCGCTGCCAGGGTGAAGGCGCCGATGAGTACTGCCGTGGCGGCGGGGAGGAGGCGTCCGGTGGCGATGGCGCGTTCGATGGAGCACCAGGTGAGGAGGGCGCCGAGGGCGACGATCGGTTCGGGACGCAGACCGTTGTTGTACGGCAACCAGAACGCGAGGAATACGAGGCCGCCGGTCCACAGCGCGACCTTGTTGCGACGCACGGAGCGGCCGAGTCGTGGCGCCACCTCGCGGCTGATCACCATCCAGCAGAGAATGCCGGCGATCAGCGCGGGCAGGCGCATGAACGGGCTTGCCGTCGAAATCTTGGCCATGGCTGCGAGGACGTCGTAATACCAGCCGAACGGCGCTTCGGGCACACCGAACCAGCGGAAGTAGTTGGCCATGTACCCGGCGTGGTCGGAGACCCGTGCCATTGTGAGCAGGTATCCGTCGTCGGCGGTATTGGCGCCGATGAAGTGCCAGAGCACCAGCGTGCCCACTACGACCGTGTCGAGTCCGGTGAACTTCCACCAATGCGACGGCAGGAAGTTGCGGTGCCCACGTCCGTCGGTGCCGTCGAGCCTGCCGAGTGCGACCAGCGAGATGGCCGTGGCGAGAAGCGCCACGATCATGGCGACGAGCTTGATCAGGGTGGGACTGGACGAGAACCGGGACTCCACGTCCATCGTGAAGGACAGTCCGGCGGGGGCTGCGCCCTCGGGCAGGTCGCTGAACACGCCCACCACCTGCGGACGCAGATCACCGGTGAGCTGTCCGGCCACGGGGTCCCCGGCGACGGTGGTGAGGCCGACGAACTCGGCGGACGTCTTGTCGATGTCCGAGACGATGCGGATCTCCGAGCAGGCAGCCGACTCCACCTGTGCACGCGGTGCCGTGGCGACGGTGACATTGCGGTCGAGCACATCGACGGAACTGTCCGACACCCGCACGAACATTGCGTTCAGGGCTGCGCCTTCACCCTGCGCGGGTGCGGTGGCCAGCAGAATCCCGCCCGCCGCCGGCAGTTCGGCCACGGCCGAGCAGGGGATGGTGGCCGCGAGTTCGACGGGTACCTGCGCCATCAGGGGCGCCTCGAGGTTGCCGACGACGCCGTTCTCCGGCCAGTTGACCGCCGCGGTGGTCTGCTCCACGGGCATGAACGGCGTGGCCACTGCCAGCACCAGGCCGATCAGGCCGGTGACGATCGCGACCAGACGAGCGGTGTGGTACTCACGCCGCCGGTCCTGTCGGGCAGGCGGCGTTGCGGCTTCTGGTTCGGAGATGGAGGCTGTCACGACGTCGGGCACGGTAGACGATGGTATGTCAGGAACCTGTGAAGGCGAACCCGCACCTGCCGGAGGAAAGACCTTCCTATCGATAGCGAACGGGGCCGGGGGACCACGTGCCGGACGTGGTCACCTGTTCTGTGTCGACCCGTGCGGTCTCTGCGGACGGGTCGCGCGGCGTGTAGCGCTCGAGTGATCCCCAGTCGCGATCCCAGTCGTTCGACAGGTAGGTGGACAGGGTGCTCGCGGACAGTAACTGCTCGGTCCAGCCCAGCGGGCCACCACCGAATCCGTCCTGCCAGGCGTTGGTGGATTCGGCGCCGATGCGGTCGGGCAGCACGCGCCACTGCGGGACTTCGGCGACGCCGTGGCGATGGTCGAACGGACGCTGGCAGGGGAACGCGAGCCCCACCGCCCAGTCGAGCAGAACGGGGTCGGTGGATCCGACCACGGTCTGCAGCGTGTCCATCGCCGGAACGCGGGGCGGGGTGACGGCGAGCCACTGGTCGGGGTCGGTGCCGGGATCGTCGGCGACGAGCCGGACGGCCTGGGCCTCGGCGGGGATCTGATCGAGCGGAATCCGCAGGTTGCGCCACGACGGGGACGGTCCGATGTCGATCGGGACGATGGCGCCGAGTGTGGTGACCGTGCCGTCGGCGCCGGTCGTTCCGTACTCCACGGTGAGACTCTGACCGGGGGTGACCACGCCGTCCGCGTCGACCGATCGGATGCGTCCGGCCGCCGAGATCGTGAGGATCGGGGCGTCGTCGGTCCGTTCCGGAAGCCCGTACCAGCCGGTGACGAGCGAGGCCGGCGCCTGTTCCCCGGTCCGGTAGCTGCCGAGCACGGGGGTGCGGGCGGGGTCGAGGCCGAAGGGGAGGGTGACGGTGCTGCCGTTGACACCGGCGGACGCCTCGGTGCCGCCGCCCGTGCCGGAACTGGTGCCGGACGTCGTCTCGCCGGTCTCGGTGTCGACGGTGTTGGCTCCTCCGGTCGCGATCTTCTCGGTGTCGGCGGTGAGGTCGCGGGCGATGCCGTTGGCGGTGAAGCCCTCGGCGGTGGTGGCCCCGAATGCCCCCGGACCCATCGGGTCCGTGACGGGGGTGGACAGGGGCAGCAGCGCGGCGGTGGGGTCGGTTTCCACCAGCACCTCGTCGGCGAGGCCACAGGTGCCGCCGGTCAGCGACTCGATGTTTCCCTTGGTGATGGAGTAGCCGGGATACTGCGCCACCGCGCCCTTGAGCAGAGACAGCACCTCGAACAGCACGACGGCTCCGGCGGCGAGGGTGAGCGGTGAAGGGGCGAGCATCCGGGCGCGCTTGCCGCCCCGGCCGGCGTCCTTCTCGTACGGTTCGCGCACGTGGTACCAGGCGGCGAGCAAGAGTGCCAGCACGGTGAGCCCCAGGAAGAGCGTGGAAAGGCCCTTGCCGGCGATCATCGGCGGCTTGTCCCACCAGGGGACGCCGTAGCTCGAGACGTACCACCAGCCGTTGGAACCGGTGAATGCCACGGCGAGAATGAACAGGACTCCGGCCGCGAAGAGGGTTCGGTTGCGTTTGGAGCGGATACTCGACGCCCCGACCCCGACTGCGGCGAGCACTGCCACCGAACCGGCCAGGCCGGCGTACACGCCGAAGTGGTGTGTCCATTTGGTCGGGGTGAACATCATCAGCAGCAGGGACGCGAACACGATGCCGAGGATGCGGCGCGACGGACCGATCGCGGTGCCGGGCACCTTCCCCTTGCGGAGGATCAGCATCACGCACACCACGAGGCACAGCAGCATCACGAAGATGCCGAAGCGCCGAGCGAGGGAGCCGTCCGGTGAGATTCCCAGAAGGGCGTCCCAGCGGATGCGTTCGTCGAACCACGCGACATTGGGGCCGACGGCGGTGCGGACGCGCGTCGATTCGAGGACCGTCGCGAGCGTCTGATCTGCGAAGACGGCGACAAGTACGACTGTGCCTGCCGCGAGGACCGGCAGTATCTGAGAGGCGAATCCCACCCGGTGACCCCGGGTGATCACGATGTGCAGAATGGGCCGGGCTCCGGCGACCAGTGCGGCGATACAGATCAGGCCTGACGGCCCAGCTGCAAGGGAGAAGGCGGCGATGAGCACCGCGATCGCGGCCGGAAGGAGACGTCCGGTGGCGATGGCGCGTTCGATGGAACACCAGGTGAGCAGGGCGCCGAGCGCGATGACGGGTTCGGGACGCAGACCGTTGTCATATGGCAGCCAGAAGGCGAGGAAGACGAGTCCGCCGGTCCACAGGGCGGTTCTGTTGCGACGCACCGCGACCCCGAGCCGGGGGATGACTTCCCGGCTGATCACCATCCAGCACATCAGACCGGCGAGCAGGGCGGGCAACCGCATCCACATGCTGGCCGTGCTCACCTTGACGAGCGCGGCGAGCAGTTCGTAGGACCACCCGAACGGGGCCTCGGGGACACCGAACCAGCGGAAGTAGTTGGCCATGTAGCCGGAATGCTCCGAGACCCGGGCCATGCCGAGCAGATAGCCGTCGTCGGAGGTGTTGGCGCCGATCACGTGCCATAGCAGGAGCGTCCCGATCACGACGGAGTCGACGGCCGTGAACTTCCACCACCGTGCGGGCAGGAAACGCCGGGCGCGGCGTCCGTCGATGCCGTCCACCCGGTGCAGTGCGTACAGCGACGACAATGTCGCGAGCACGCAGAGGATCATCGCCAGCAGCTTGAGCAGCGTGGGACTGGACGAGAAGCGGGAGTCGAGGTCGACGTTCACGGCGAGGTCGGCGAGGGCGGTGCCCTCCAGATTGCCCGGGGCCGCGCCCTGCAGATCGGTGAAGAGGCCGACCATCTGCGGGCGGACGTCACCGGGAACGGCGCCGGTGATCGATTCGGCCGTCCCGGTGATCTCGGCGGACGTGCTCTGATAATCCGAGGTGATGGTGAGGGCGTCGCAACCCTGCA
>NZ_JBAQEO010000754.1:0-1987 GCF_049286785.1 Rhodococcus sp. (in: high G+C Gram-positive bacteria)
GTTCACTAGGGCGTCGCGCACCCGACCCGAATCTCACCTTGACCGAAATGCTGGATGACGGAGGCATCTCACTGCGGCAACGACCCCGTGCGGAGACCGGAGACGTGCAGGTCCACGCGTTGTCCGAGCACTCGGGCACACGTCCGAAGACAAACCTGTCGTATTACAACGACTTCGCCGGCTGAACCATGGCCAGAGCCAAATCTGCGTACCGGTCCGCCAGTTCCGCGGGTTTCATGGGCCCATCGGCCCGCCACCACGTGCATACCGACTGACCCATGTGGATGATGGCCCGCGCCGCATCCTGGGGCAGTGGGGTCGTGAAGGCGTCTTCCTCCACGCCTCGGAAGATGACGTCACGGAAGATGCTCTCCTGCTCGTCGCGCAAAGCGACGACAAGACGACGACCCTCGTAATCGAGGCTCCGCAATTCCGTCGCGCCGACGAGCGCATCGGCCTGTCGCGTGGTGTGGAACATGATCCACGCACGCACGACGGCCTGGAGCTGTTCGGCAGGTGTCCCGCCCGAACGCAGCAACGCACCGCGAGTCATCGCGATGGCGTCGTGCAATGCCCGAGTCATGATGTCCTGCAGTATCTCCTGCTTGGACTTGAAGTGGTGATAGATCGAAGCCACCGTCATGTCGGCGTCACGGGCTATGTCGCGCATTGACGTGCCGTGGTAGCCGCGCTCGTTCATGTTCCACAGCGCGGAGTCCAGGATCGCCTGCCGGCTGACTCCGACAGCCGCGCCCTTGGCAGCACGCATCATGTTCCCATCCCCATCACCGATCGACGGCTCCAGAGTAGAGGCAACGAGAATTTCTGCCTAACGAACGTTCGGAACCGGGCGAGGTCGGTCCGCCGGGGCGTCAGCCTCCGCACTCACGTCCGCTGGAATACCCGAATGGGTGACCACGTAGTGGACCACGTGGTCACCCGCCTGTGTGGAGCCCACCGGACCGGACATTGTGATTCACGTCATACCGCGATCTCGCATCCGGTGTACGCAGTACGCCATACCGAGTTGCATACCTAGGAAGGCCATTCCCCATGACGCAGACCATCGATCGAACAGGCACCGTCCTCACCGATCAGACCGCCTCCGCGGCCATCGACTATGTGGCTCGGGCGAAGTCGATCGCGCACATCATCGAGCGAGAAGCGGATGCGATCGAGCGCGACACGACGATCACCGAACCAGTTTATGAAGCACTGGCCGAAGCCGAACTGTTCTGGATGCTCGTCCCGAAGGAACTGGGCGGCGGCGGGTGCGGGATCGTCGAAGCCCTCCAGGTGATCGAGGAAATCGCGCGCGCCGATGGTTCGACGGGTTGGGCATTGATGGCGAACGCCTTCAGCACCGGTGTCGCGGTCGGATTCATGAACGACGAGGGCGCCCGGGAAATGTTCGTCGGCCCCGAACGGGGCATTACCGCAGGCATGATCATGCCGACCGGCAAGGCCGTGAAAGTCGAGGGCGGTTACCGCGTCACGGGCCGATACCAGTTCGCAAGTGGATCTGCGCACGCCACCTGGATCGGCGCGGGCTTCGTCGTCCACGATGACGATGGCAACCCCGTGGTCGCCGCGGCCGGCACCCGCGACTGCCGCGTCGGATTTCTGCCGCGTGCCGAGGTCGAGTTCCTCGGCAACTGGAACGTGATGGGTATGGTCGGCACGGGCAGCTACGACTACACGGTTCAGGACCGGTTCATCCCGGATCAGTTCACGATGGAGACTTTCTCGACCATCCCCGTCCGTCCCGAACCCGTGTATCGGCTGGGACTTCTCGGTATCGGTGTCGGTGGGCACGCACCGGTGGCGCTTGGTTTGGCGAAGCGGGCACTCGAGGAAATTGTCCGAATCGTCTCGGGGAAAGCGCGTCCCGGTTATGCCACGGTCGTCGGCGACTCGGATCTGTTCCGCCGCGAGTTCAGCAAGTATGAGGCCATGTACCAGGCGACCAGGGCGTACGTCTATGCCG
>NZ_JBAQEO010000755.1:0-1509 GCF_049286785.1 Rhodococcus sp. (in: high G+C Gram-positive bacteria)
CGCCCGCACCAACCATCTGGTCACCGATTCGCGCTTCGGGCCGGGCGAGTCGATCCAGGCCGGTGAACTGCTGCTGTCGGCACTCGCATCCTGTGCGATGGCGAACTTCGAGGCGAACGCGCAGGAACTGGGACTGCGCGTTACCGGCATCTCCGTCGAGGCGGCCCACGCCCGCGGACGCGAGGATCCGACACGGTACGACTTCACCCGCGCCACGATCACCGTGTACGGCGTGAACCAGGCCGCGGCGGATGTTCTCGGCGAGCGGTTCGTCTCGACCTGCCCGATCTACAACACGATCCGCCGTGGCAGCGGCATCGAGTTGACGGTGGTCGCGGACTGACCGCGCTCAGTCCTCGGCGGCCACGGGCCGAGTCCGTGGCCGCACATCACCGCCGCACTTCGGGTGAAAGGGCCATGGCCTTCGGCCGGGCCGTGCGCCCACCGTTCCCCGTTCCTCGCGGCCGGTTACGACCTCTGCGCGAAACTGGCCGACATTCCGGCGCGCACTCACCCCCCCCGCATTGGCCGCGCTGCTCGACGAGGCGGCCCGGCAGTTCCTCGACGACCGCGGTCTGACCGAGGATGGTTTGCCCAGCTTTTCCACGATTGGTCTCGGTCGGGCCGTTGTCGGCGATTCGGTCAGGTTTCTGAGGATGGATCGCGCGCGGTGGCCGATGGTGCTGGTCCACAATCGAAGCCATGCGTCCGACCACGGCCAGTGCGTCGGTAATCGCAAGGTCGGCTTTCGTTGCGGTCGACACAATCAGGCTGGGATGTTGACGATCTTGCGGCGCAGTGTCGATCCGCGGGCAAGAACACCGCCGTCCAGAGAGCCCTCGACACAATCGCCGACGACGCATGGACACCCGTGCGCTACCCGGAGGATGTCGGCTCGGGCTGTGAGTTCGATGAGGTGTTCACGTAACACCGATTCGAGTTGGCGACCGTGGCCGAAGATGAACTCGCGCAGCAAAGTTCCCACCGTCGAGGGGCGTACAGGTTGGCGAAGAGGTGCTTGATGCCACCCGCTCGCAAGATGTCGATGTCGTCGATGCAGTCAGCTCCGGCGCACACCCCGGCTATCAACGTGGCCAGTTTCGGTGCCGGGTTTGCGGCACCCGACGCGATCTTCGGATCAGCGATCGAGACCTTGTCGGCGAGCGGCTCCCGCAGCCTGGTCTGGTCGGCCAACGCCATGACCGACACCAGACCTGCAGAGGACACGAGGTTGTTCTCGTCGAAGACGGCCGGGCCCTCGACGAATTTGTAGGACACTTTCTCCGGAAGTGCCTTTCCAGGAGTGGACCGATTTGCTGTGTGAGAACTCAAATCATCCCAGTTCAGGAGGCACCTTCTTCAGTTCGACACTCGGCTGCCCAGCAGATACATCGGTGGATCGAGGCTTAGCCCAATACCGTGTACTTAGGGCGACGGGGTGGAGTCGCCCGAGAGGACGACAGGACGGCGGCCGATGCAGGACGCATTCCGGTGATAGGGATGTTTGAC
>NZ_JBAQEO010000756.1:0-1821 GCF_049286785.1 Rhodococcus sp. (in: high G+C Gram-positive bacteria)
AGCCACCGCCGCGCAGATGCGCCCGACCGGGACGCGCCGTGAGGTCGAGATCGATCCGATCCCCACCATGCAGCAGAAGCGACATCCGAACACCCACCAATGTGGGTGCGGCAGCATCCTTCTCCCATTCGAGATCGTGCTCCACGCCGGTGATCACCAAGTCGTCTCCACGATCATCGGTACGTCCGACGATTCCCGCCGAAAGGTGCACCGGACGTCCCGGCTCGGACTCCTGCACATACAGGTGCACACCGAAGTCCGGAAGCTGCAACGGAGCGAAGAACAACATCCGCCATTCGGGCCGTACGCCCGGGGCTTGACCGTCGGCACGTGGCAGCGGCCGTGTGCCCCACGAGTGGTCGCGTTCGGCCCACCATCGCTTCGGCGTCACCTCGATCGTGTCGCCGTCGGGGGTGCGAATCCACCCGGCCCCTCGGCCGTGCTGAACGTAGCGGACGGCATCGTAATTGGCGCGTCCCCGGCTGACTTGAAAGAACCTGCCCTCCAAGACCGGTTCGAAGCTCGCTTCGAACGCGATGTCGAAAGTGAGACCGGAATCGTTGTCGTCCAGCGTGAATCGCAGTTCTTTCAGCGGCTCACGGATATCACATGCGAACGGTCCGATCTGCATCCCATGACTGTCGGGGAGCAACGTACGCGACATGCGCACGTTGGTTTGCCTGCCGTTCCGGGATAGGCACGCAAACCCTTCCATCACGTCCTGGTTCGGATACCGTCCGAGGCCCACAGTGAGAACGGTGTCGCCGCTCTCCGTGTCCTGGAAGCTGACCCAGTACCGCTCTCGCCACGACGGATCACTCGTGGCCACCATCGCGTGGGGCAGGGACGTCTGATGGGTGAAGTACTCGTCCGCAGTACTCAGATGCATGATCATCCCTTCCGTGCCGACTCGAGAAACGCCGCTCGAATCGACTTCTTGTCCGCCTTTTCGCCCGCCAGTGTCGGCAACGGGGTGTCACCGATCTGCCACAACGACGGCAACTCGAAGTACGCGAGTGTGTCCTTGCAATGCTCACGCAACGCTTGGGCGTCGACTGGTTCACCGGCTCGGTGAACGACCACGGCAGCCAGTTCTTCACCGAGATCGTCGTGCGGAACCCCGAATACCGCAGCTTCGACGACCGAGGGATGACTCAGCAAGCCCTGCTCCACGTGCGCGCACGCGATGTTCTCACCACCTCGAATGACGATGTCCTTGCTGCGGCCGTCGAGGTACAGGTAGCCCTCGTCGTCGACGTGGCCGAGGTCGCCGGTGTGCAGCCATCCCTCGTCGTCGACCGTTCCGTCGTCGATTCCGAGGTAGCCCAGCATGACCGTGGGGGCGCGAACCAGCACTTCGCCGGAGCCACCTGCATCGGGATCGCCGATCCGCAGCTCGACCACGGGGTATGGGCGGCCCACGGTGCCCGGGCGAGCCTCGAGGTCGGCATTGCCCGCAACCGTCATGAACCCACCGGTCTCGGTCATCCCCCACGTATTGGCGAGTCCACGCTTTTTCAGCTGCGGCAGCTTGGCGGTCATCCGCTGCAGCAATGTTGCAGGCAAGGGCGCACCACCCAATGGAAACGAACGCAGGCTGGACAAGTCGTGCGAGTCGAAATCAGGATGTTCGAGAACACGGACGGCCATGGTTGGCACTCCACCCCACGACTGCACCCGCTCCGCCTCGATCAGCCGCAGGATCTCGCCGGCGTCGAATTTGCCGACGGTGAGAACCAGGCGTCCACCGAGAATCAGATTGGTCAGCACGCTGGACACGCCACCGATGTGGAACAGCGGGGTACACACCAACGTGACCGT
>NZ_JBAQEO010000757.1:0-10340 GCF_049286785.1 Rhodococcus sp. (in: high G+C Gram-positive bacteria)
GACGCGGCCCGCTCGGCCACGTACCAGGCTTGGCTCCATCACTACAATCACCACCGACCCCACACCGGACTCGACGGCAAGTCACCTATCGACCGCGTCGGCGTTCACAACGTCCCCACGAATTACAGCTAGTCGTCCCGGTTGCGGCGCAGCACGAACTGTTCGAGTCTCCGAATCCCACGGACACGTCGTGGGCGTAGCTGCTTGAGGTGGTAACCGGGACTGTCCGCCAGCTCACGGGCAAGTTCGTCGTCGATCAACACCGTGCCCGGGCGCGCCGAGCCGGTCAGCCGCGCCGCGGTGTTGACAACAGAACCGTAGAGGTCGCCGAACCGCACCAGCACCGGACCCATCGCGAGACCCACGCGCAGGGCCGGATCGGACGCGTCGGACAGCACCTGTTCCTGCAATCCGAGTGCGATCTCCGCGGCATCGGCCGGCGATTCCACCGCGAACATCACTTCGTCCCCGACCGTCTTCACCACCCAGCCGAGGTGACGTCCGATCACGGACGCCGACATCGACTCGAATCGCTCGAGCATGTCGGCGAGTTCCCGGGTTTCCAGTTCGCGGGTCAAGGACGTGTACCCGACGATATCGGCGAAACCGACCACGAGGGTCCGGCTCGTCACCTCCTCGCCCGGATTCCCCACGTTGCGGCCGGTGGTGGAGGCGACATGCCGGCGCCACACATACCCCTGCAGCGATTCGACGGCGGGCAGGATCTCGGTGCTGAGTGCCCGCACCCGCTCCCGGATGGCCTGCGGATCGCTGTCGACGGAGTCCGCGAGCTGGTCGACGATGTGAGTGCTGATCAGCGATACCTCCCACTCGGCGAGTCGCGACATCGCCTGGCCCAGTGCACGAGCGGCGGCCACTTCTCGTTCCCTCGAGATGATGCCCCTCTCGACGAGGGAGGCGATGGTGCGCAGGGCGAGGGCGTCCCCCTCGGTGAACATCACACCGCCGGGATCGGTATCGGCCGCGAATCCCATGGCCACCCACAGCCGGTCGGCTCGCTCGATCGAGACTCCCGCGAACGAGGCGATGTCGGTCCGGGTATAGGTGCGGGGACCGCCGAGCAGGGATTCTTCGAGGTCGGATTGGATGTCGCGGAGCAGGCTCGGCTCGATCTCCGGTAGTTCCGAGGTCATGCGTTCCACTCACCTGTCTCGTGCGTGCCCGGTCGTCGTTCCCCCAATCTGCCACCGCGCCCTCCCGCCGATGCGGAAACGTCGGTGCGGTGTGCGAGAGTTGCGGTGCTCACGAGCGTAACCAGGAAGCTTCCCGAAAGGACTGCAACATGCCGCCCCGTAGACGTTCCGGCGCCAGCGTGCCGGATCACCTCACCGCGGAGAATCTCGAGACTCTCGCCGCAGCCATCGCGGAGGGTCGGCGAGCAACCGTGTATCTGCGCGAGGCGATGCCCAGTCTCGGACTCGAGGCCGGCGCCTCGGCGAAAGCGCTTTCGGTGCAGGGCAATACGGTGATGATTCGACCCAAGGGCGTCGACGACGAGCTTCCTTTCGAGGCAGAGGAGCTTCAGATGCGACGGACCCCGGCAGCCAAGGTCGCCCCACGTCCCGCGGTGCCGGCTGCGCCCGCGGTACATCACGAACTCGAACCCGGCCCGGTGCCGAGACTCGAGGTCTCCGCGACTCCGGCACCGAAGCCGGTCGCTTCGTCCACTCCGGTGCCCGCCGTATCCAAGCCCGCCGCGTCCCCGGCCAAGCGTCCGAGCAAGAAGGTGCCCGCCGGCGTAAGCGTCACGATCCACGCCGGAGCCGACAACGACTGGAGTGTCACCGTCGCGCACGGCGCCAAGCGTCCCGGCAGGGCCGTTCCGGTGGCACCGGATGCCGTGGAACGCGCGGTGCGTGAACTCGGTGACGAGACCGCCATCGAGGCCGTCGACTCGATCATCGTGGCGGCCCGCAATCTCGCCGCCGCCCGTGTGGAGGAACTGAGTCGTCAACTCGAAGACGCCCGGAAGACTCTCGAGGCGCTCGGCGAGTAAGTCCCCTCATTCCGCCACGCAGCGCGTCCGCGGGGTGGGATTCTGGAGAGACACGCGGCCGTCGGGGTTCATTCCGGGAAGGTTCTGAAAATGTTGAAGCGATTCGCGGCGGTTGTTGCGGCCATACTGGGGATTTTCGGTTTCGTCGCGGTGGGTTCGGCCACCGCAGCGTCTCCGGCCGTGATGGGCGGTGGTTCGGGCATCATCGTGAACGACGAACTGTTGTGTTCGCTCACCACGATCGGTTACGACAATGGGGGCAGACTCGTCGGCCTGACGGCCGGCCACTGCGGCGGTCCGGGCTCGGCGGTGGTGTCGGAAGCCAACCAGGACGCCGGCGTCATCGGCAGGTTCGTCGTCTCGAACCCCGTCCTGGACTACGCGGTGATCGAGTTCGATCGGGCCGAGGTGATCCCGGTCAATCGAATCGGGGGCGTCACCATCACCAACATCGGAGCGCCCGCAATGTTCCCTCAGGTGGCGTGTAAAGAAGGCCGCACCACCGGGAACACCTGCGGAATCGTGTGGGGTGACCTCATGCAGACGCAGGAGACGTGGACACAGGCCTGCGTGGTCGAGGGTGACTCGGGCGCGCCGATCGTTGTCGGCACGACCCTGGTCGCGATGGTGAATGCGTACCTTCTCGCGCCCTGCGTAGGTCCCGAGGTCGGGACCACCATGGTGTCGATCGTGAACAGCATGAATGCCACAGGTGGCCCCGGCGCAGGGTTCCGGCCTATCTAGCCGCAGACGGCGCCGCCGGAGGCGGACCCCACCAGCTTCGTGTACTTGGCGAGGACACCCCGCGTGTACCGGGGAGGAAGTGGCTCCCACCCGTCCCGCCGGGCGGCGAGGTCCTCCTCGTCCACCAGGAGATCCAGGGTGCCCTCGCCGACGTCCAATCGGATCCGGTCACCGTCGCGGACGAAGGCGATGGGCCCGGCATCGACCGCTTCGGGGGCCACGTGTCCCACACACAGGCCGGTGGTGCCGCCGGAGAAGCGGCCATCGGTGAGCAGCAGGACGTCTTTGCCGAGTCCCGCTCCCTTGATGGCGCCGGTGATCGCAAGCATCTCCCGCATGCCGGGGCCGCCCTTGGGCCCCTCGTAGCGGATCACGACGACATCACCGTTCGTGATGGTGCCGTCCTCGAGCGCGTCCATGGCCGCTCGCTCCCGTTCGAAGACTCGGGCGGTCCCGGTGAACACGTCGGAGTCGAAGCCCGCCGATTTCACCACCGCTCCGCCGGGTGCGAGCGAGCCCTTCAAGATGGTGATGCCGCCGGTGGGGTGGATGGGTGACGTCATCGCGCGGAGCACCTTGCCGTCCGGGTCCGGCGGGTCGATCTCCGCGAGATTCTCCGCCATCGTGCGGCCGGTGACGGTGAGGCAGTCGCCGTGCAGCATTCCGGCGTCCAGCAGGGCTTTCATGATGACCGGCACTCCGCCGATGTGGTCGACGTCCTTCATGACGTGCGCGCCGAACGGCTTGACGTCGGCGAGATGTGGAACGCGCGCGCCGACCCGGGAGAAGTCGTCCAGGGTCAGTTCCACCTCCGCCTCGTGCGCGATGGCGAGCAGGTGAAGCACCGCGTTGGTGGAGCCGCCGAACGCCATCACGACGGCGATGGCGTTCTCGAACGACTCCTTGGTGAGGATGTCCCGGGCGGTGATGCCGCGTCGCAGGAGTTCGACCACCGCTTCGCCGCTGCGCCGCGCGAATCCGTCGCGGCGGCGGTCGGTGGCCGGCGGGGAGGCGCTGCCGGGAAGCGACATGCCGAGTGCCTCGGCGGCACTGGCCATGGTGTTGGCCGTGTACATGCCGCCGCACGCGCCCTCGCCGGGGCAGATGGCCCGCTCGATGGCATCGACGTCCTCGCGGCTCATCAACCCCCGCGAACAGGCGCCGACGGCCTCGAACGCATCGATGATGGTGACATCGCGTTCGCTGCCGTCGGACAGTTTCGCGATGCCCGGCAGAATCGTTCCCGCGTAGAGGAAGACACTGGCCAGATCCAGGCGGGCGGCGGCCATGAGCATTCCGGGAAGCGACTTGTCGCAGCCGGCGAGCAGAACGGATCCGTCGAGGCGCTCGGCCTGCATGACGGTCTCCACGCTGTCGGCGATCACCTCGCGGGACACCAACGAGAAGTGCATGCCCTCATGGCCCATCGAGATGCCGTCGGAGACGGAGATGGTCCCGAATTCGAGGGGGTATCCGCCGCCGGCGTGAACCCCGTCCTTGACGGCCTTCGCGAGCCGGTCGAGAGACAGGTTGCAGGGGGTGATCTCGTTCCAGGACGATGCCACGCCGATCTGAGATTTCGCCCAGTCCTCGTCACCCATGCCCACTGCGCGGAGCATCCCGCGGGCGGCGGTTTTCTCGAGTCCATCGGTGACGTCGCGGCTACGGGGCTTCGGATCTGGGCTACTCATGTGTGTCAGCGTAGGCGGGACGGTCGTGGATCGCGGCCGGTGAGCGCAATCAGACGGTCCTGTAGCGGGGCGTCGTCCGGGACGTCGACGGGGGGATCGAACAGACCGCTCTCGGCGAGCATGTCGCGCTGCGCGTCGAGGTCCGACCAGACGGCCTCCACGAGTGCGGGATCGAGAGACTCGTCGGAACCGGTTGCCCGGGCGAGGTCCCACGCGTGGATGGTGACGTCCGCGGTCTGCTGCCGCAGATACGGTTCGAGTGGCACCGTGCCGTAGGACAGGTGCACCTGCATCTGTGGGTCCGCGGACGACCATGCCCGGGTGGCGGCGTCCGAATAGCGTTGCCATTCGGCGCGCATGTCGCCGTGCAGCGGGAGGAGCTCCGGGGTGGCCTCCGCCACCGTCTTGCCTTCCAGTAACGGGGGAACCCACTGCTGCTCTTCGATGACGTGCCGAACCAGCTGGGTCACGTCCCACTCCCGGTCGGGAGTCAGTGCATTCCAGTCGGTGATGGCCGCAACCCGCGTCCCGAATTCGCGGTGCGCCGTGCGTTGCAGCTCGAACCAGTTGAAGGCCATGTTTCTCAGCGTAGGGGTTTCGGGATTTCGATCACGGCGATTTCACGCGATGCGGCGGCCGGTACCTTCGGCAAGGATGGACCCCATGACTTCGATTCCCCCGGCTTCGATTCCCCCGACTTCGATTCCCCCGACTTCGATTCCCACAGTGCAGTTGTCCGAAGGACTCACCGTCAGCGCCCAGGGCTACGGCGCGATGTCCGTCGCACCCGTCTACGGTCCCGTCGACCCGGCCGAAGCGCTCGCTACCTTGCACCATGCCGTCGACATCGGAGTGACGTTCATCGACACCGCCGACGTCTACGGCGAGGGTGCGAGTGAGCGGGCCGTGGGCCAGTTGTTGAAGGACCGCCGCGCCGAGGTACAGCTGGCCACCAAGTTCGGCCTGGTCGGCAACATCGCTGACGGGCAGCGCGGGATCAACGGAAAACCCGGATACGTGGCGCAGGCACTCGAAGAATCGTTGACCAGGCTCGGTGTCGACACGGTCGACCTCTACTACCTGCATCGCGTCGACCCGGAGGTGCCGATCGAGGACACCGTCGGTGCGATCGCCGAGCAGGTGAAGGCAGGCAAGGTCCGGCACATCGGGCTGTCGGAAGCCACCGGCGAAGAACTGCGGCGCGCATCGAAGGTGCACCCCATTGCCGCGATCCAGAGCGAGTGGAGCATCTGGAGCCGGGACGTGGAGAACAAGGTTGTTCCTGCCGCGGCCGAACTCGGTATCGGTTTCGTGCCGTACTCGCCGGTCGGCCGCGGCTTCCTGACCGGAACCTACGACCCCGCGTCGCTCGGAAAGAAGGACCTGCGTCGCAGGTTCCCCCGATTCGGGGACGATGCGTTGCCCGCGAACCTGAAGGTGCTCGACGTCATCCGCGAGGTGGCTGCCGAACTCGACGCGACCCCCGCGCAAGTGTCGCTGGCCTGGCTCGATGCGAAGGGCCGGGAGTTCGGCCTGCCGAGCGTGTCGATTCCCGGCACCCGTTTCGCCGCCCGGGTCACCGAGAACGCCGGGGCCCTCCAGCTCACACTGTCCGCTGATCAGATCGCCCGACTGGACGTGCTCGCCGACATCACGTCGGGTGCCCGATCGGCCGACCAGAAGTGGGTATCCGCAGGCAGGGAGTAACTTCATCTGCAATGAGCAGAGCGTGGTTGGTGTGGGGCGTCGGGGTTGTCGCATATATCGTCGCCGTCCTGCATCGAACCTCGTTCGGGGTGTCGGGACTGGCCGCAACGGACAGGTTCTCGATCGGTCCGAGTGTGTTGTCGAGTTTCGTCGTCCTGCAGATCATCGTGTATGCGGGGATGCAGATTCCTGCAGGTCTGTTGCTCGACCGATACGGCTCGCGGCGAATGATCGCGTCCGGCGCCCTCATCATGGCGTCGGCGCAACTGATGCTTGCGCTCACCGAATCGCTGCCGGTGGCAATCGCCGCACGCGTGCTCGTCGGCGTCGGCGACGCGATGACGTTCATCTCGGTGTTGCGTCTGGTACCGCAATGGTTCCCGCCGCGGCAGGTGCCGCTGATCTCACAGTTGACCGGCATCTTCGGGCAGATCGGTCAGATCCTGTCGGCGCTCCCGTTGATGTTGCTGCTCAGCGGTCCCGGCTGGAACTTCGCCTACGGCAGTGCCGCATCCCTCGGTCTGCTGTCGTTCGTACTCGCGGTCTCGGTGGTCCGTAACGCACCACCGGGACTGGAGGTGGTGGCCGTCCCCGCGGGGATCCGCGAGGTGGGCCGCCAGATCCGAGCCGTCTGGGGACGCCACGGCACCAAGCTGGGTTTCTTCACCCACATGGGCACACAGTTCTCCATCACCACCTTCGCATTGCTGTGGGGCGTGCCGTACCTGCGGTCGGCGCAGGGGCTGTCCGCGGGTGAGGCGGGTGCGCTGCTCACGTTGTCGGTGATCTCGGCGATCGTGTCCGGTCCCGTCATCGGGATTCTGAGCGGCCGGTTCCCGATGCGGCGTTCCTACCTGGTGCTGTCCATCATGGTCAGCAACGCCCTGATCTGGTCCGTTGTGCTGGCCGTGCCCGGTCCTGCGCCGATGTGGCTGCTCGTACTGCTCGTAGTGGTGATCTCGGTGGGGGGTCCCGGCTCGATGATCGGATTCGACTATGCCCGGATGTTCAATCCCAGCACCAGCATGGGAACGGCGCAGGGCATGGTCAACATCGGCGGTTTCCTCGCCTCGCTGCTGGTGATTCAGGCGATGGGCGCCATTCTCGACGCGTTCGGCGGGTATTCGTTCGAGGCGTTCCGGGTGGCGTGGCTCGTCCAGTATCCGGTGTGGATCGTGGCGATCACCGGCGTTCTCGTGACCCGCGGGAAGACGCGGCGCGAGATGGGAGTGGTGCTGCGGCCTCTCCGGCAGGTGTGGAAGGAGCGGGGCGACCGGTAGCAAGTCCTATTTACACTCTTACATAATGTGTAACACTATAACGCATGAGCATCGATCGATCGACGCCTCCGATGCAGTGGGATCGCTGGGGCGCACCCGAGAAGCGCAAGGTTCTTTCCGACGGCATCCGGGCGCTGCTGCAGCAGGCACTCGGAGTCACGATCCGGGAGCCTTCCGGCCGGACGATGGAGGAGGTCCCGCTCGTCCCGAGTGCGCTGTCCGACAGTCACCGCACCGAGCTCGCCGGCATCGTCGGCGAGCAGTACTGCAGCACCGAGCACGCCGACCGGCTGCTGCGTGCCGGCGGAAAGAGCACGCTGGACCTGCTGCGTCGTCGCAGCACCGAAGCGCAGGACGCGCCTGATGCCGTCGTCACCCCGGGTACCGACGACGAGGTGTACGCGGTTCTCCGGTACTGCGCCGACAACGCGATCGCGGTGGTGCCCTTCGGCGGTGGAACCAGCGTCGTCGGCGGACTAGACCCCGTGCGGGAACGATTCGACACCGTCGTGTCGCTCGACCTTCGCCGGTTCGACGACCTGATCGAGCTGGATTCCGAATCCGGTATCGCGACACTCGGAGCGGGAGTGACCGGGCCGCGGGCCGAAGAACTGCTCGGGGCACACGGTTTCTCGCTGGGACACTTCCCGCAGAGCTTCATGTTTGCCACCGTCGGCGGGTTTGCCGCCACCAGGTCGTCCGGCCAGGCCTCCGCCGGTTACGGTCGCTTCGAGGACATGGTGCAGGGGCTGCGGGTCGTGACCCCGAGGGGCGTCCTCGACACCGGTCGTGCACCGGCGTCGGCGGCCGGTCCGGATCTCGGTGAGCTGTTCGTCGGCTCGGAGGGAACGCTCGGGGTCATCACCAGGGCCCGCGTCCGAGTGCATGCGGTCCCGGAGACCACGGTGCGTGAGGGCTGGAACTTCCCCGACTTCGGGACGGGGGCCGCAGCGCTACGCGCACTGGTACAGGAAGGCGCGGTTCCCACGGTGCTGCGGTTGTCCGACGAGGCGGAGACCGGCGTCAACCTCGCCACCACGGACAGGATCGGGGAGCAGTCCGTCGCCGGTGGTTGCCTGGCGGTCACCACGTTCGAGGGCAGTACCGAACACACGGCGGAGCGGCTGGCGGAGGCACGAGCCGTATTGAAGGCGCACGGCGGCACCTCGCTCGGCGAGGAGCCCGGAAACGGCTGGGAACACGGCCGTTTCGACGCTCCCTATCTCCGCGATTCCCTCCTCGACGCCGGCGCGCTGTGCGAGACACTCGAGACTGCGACCAACTGGGGCAACCTCGCGGCGCTGCGCACGGCGGTCACCTCGGCGCTGACGGAATCACTGTCCGGACAGGGCACGCCACCACTTGTCCTGTGTCACATCTCGCACACGTATCCGACGGGTGCGTCGCTGTATTTCACCGTTGTCTGTGCGCAGACGGATGATCCGATCGGCCAGTGGCGCAAGGCCAAAACAGCGGCCGGTGACGCGCTCATCGCAGCCGGCGGAACCATCACGCATCATCATGCGGTCGGAGTGGATCACCGTCCGTGGATGCGGGACGAAATCGGAGATCTCGGCGTCGACATTCTCCGCGCCGTGAAGAACACGGTCGATCCCGCGGGAATCCTCAACCCGGGCAAGCTGATTCCATGAGCACGCACGAGACGATCGAGAAGGTCACGGTACTGATCAACCCGCTGGCAGGGCACGGCCATGCGCCGACGGCCGGCCGGAAGGGGGTCGCACGTCTGCGCGAACGCGGCGTCGCCGTCACCGAGATCATCGGAACGGACGCCGATCACGCCCGCTCCCTCGCCGAGCGGGCCGTGGCCGGCGGTACCGATGCTCTCGTCGTCGTCGGCGGGGACGGTGCGATCAGCATCGGATTGCAGGCCGTGGCGCAGTCGGGGACGCCGATCGGGCTGATTCCTGCCGGCACCGGCAATGATCATGCGCGTGAATTCGGTATTCCCGTAGGCGATCCCGTCGCGGCCGCCGACGTGATCGCCGACGGGGAGGTGCAGGAATCGGACCTCGCGAGGATCACACTCACCGACGGTACGGTCGTATGGGCCGGTACCATCATCGCCAGTGGTTTCGATTCGCTGGTCACGGATCGCGCGAATCGCATGACGTGGCCGAAGGGTCCGATGCGCTACAACCTTGCGATGCTCGCGGAACTCACCCAGCTCCGGCCCCTTCGGTACAGGATCGATCTGGACGATTCGACGGTGAAGGTGAATGCCACCCTCGTCGCCGTCGGGAACGGCCGATCGTACGGAGGCGGCATGCAGATCTGTCCCGGCGCCGACAAGACCGACGGACTGCTCGACGTCACCGTGGTCGACTACGGCCGCCGATCGAGGCTGATCCGGCTCTTTCCCCGCGTCTACAAGGGCACACATGTGGACCTTCCCGACGTGCAGACCTACCGAACGCGGAGAGTCCGGCTGGACTGCGAAGGCATCACCGCCTACGCCGACGGAGACCGGGTGGGTCCCCTGCCGGTGACCATCGACGCGGTGCCGGCAGCGCTTCACATCCTCAGCCACACACCGGCCTGAGTAACCGACTTCCTCGATAGTGTGAGCAGACGTGTCGATCCGACAGTGTCCCGTTCGTCGTCATGTTGTACGGCAACCGCCGTGCGAGGACACCGCACACCAGGAGTCGAACCATGAAGTACTTGATGCTGATCAACGCTGCTTCGGCCGACGCGGCCGCCCAATGCACCGTCGAGGATTGGATGGTCTACGACAAGCAGGTCACGGAGGCGGGCATTGCGGTGGCCAGCGAATCGCTGGCTGATCTGACCACCGCCACCAGGGTGCGAGTCGATGAGGAAGGCAAGCGCACCATCACCACGGACGGTCCGTTCGCCGAGAGCCGTGAGGTCCTCGGC
>NZ_JBAQEO010000758.1:0-5218 GCF_049286785.1 Rhodococcus sp. (in: high G+C Gram-positive bacteria)
GAGGACACCTACCAACGTGGATGAGCTGGCATCCGGGCCAGCGGATCACCCATGCCCGCCACAGGCATCCCACGCCGAGCGAACCTAGAAACCCCACGAAATCACACATCCACGGATTCAGGCTTAGCGGTGTGGGGGATTCGATCAGTGGTAACTGGGAACGGGGTTTGCGGCTTCGACCAGATCGTTCCAGCTTCGGATTTTGACTCGGGATCGCCCGTGTCGGGCACCGTGCTCGAGCTCCCGGGACTTGATTTCCGTCCATCCTCGTTTGTCGAGGACGCGGATGCTGCGCTCCCGCAAGAGATCCGCGATCCCGTTCCGGTCGTCGGGGCGTGCGGCGAGCAGGCGTTCACGATCCGCGAACAGTGCCGCGGCGGTGTCCTCGGCGTCAGCGCGATTGGTGCCGAGAATGCCTGTCGGTCCGCGTTTGGCCCATCCGACGGCGTACTCGCCGCGTTGCGCGCGTCCGTCACGGATAACGCGATGATTCTCGTGTGGGATGGTCGAGGTGACCTGCGTGAAGGGAATCCCGGCTATGGGCCGGGAGCGATACCCTACGGCACGCAGGACCAGTTCGACCGGGATGTCGTGCCTTCCGTCCCCGGCAGAACCCGCGACGGTGTGCTCGACGCGCACGGCTTCCACGGTGTCCGTGCCGACGATGTCGGTCGGGCGAGTGGAGAAGTGGAAATAGATCCGCCGCGGGGCGCTGGTGGTCTCCCGCCCGGCCCAGTCACGGAGGACCTTCATGTTGCGTTTGACTACGGGAGGCCATCCGTCGTCGGGATCGGGCGGAATCTGGTCTGCGTCGACGATCACGTCCACGTTCGACAGTTCGCCGAGTTCTCGAAGCTCTTTGGTGGTGAACTTCGCGCACTCCGCACCACGCCGAGCGAGGATGTGGACGTCGGTGACCGCACTTGCAGCCAATGCGTTCAGGGTGTCGTGCGGGATGTCGGTTTCCGCGAGTTGGCCCGGGTCTTTGACCAGGATCCGCGTGACGTCGAGAGCGACATTGCCCGCTCCGACAACGGCGACGCGGCGGGTATGAGCGAGGTCGAAGGCGCCGGCTTCGGGGTGGCCGTTGTACCACTTCACGAACGAGGTCGCGGAGTGGCTTCCGGCCAGATCCTCACCCGGAATGGCGAGGGTGTTGTCGGCGTCGGCGCCGGTGGCGTATACCAATGCGTCGTAATGTCTGCGGAGATCGTCGACATCAACGGTACGACCGATCTCGACGTTGCACAGTAGATTCACCGACGATCGGTCGAGCACCTCTTGCAACGTGTCGGCCGCGGATTTGATGTTGGGGTGATCGGGTGCCACCCCGTACCGCAACAGTCCGAAGGGCACGGGCAGGCGTTCGAGAATGTCCACTGTGACGTCGGAGTGTTCGTTGCAGGTCAATGCGTCGGCGGTGAACAGTCCGGATGGGCCGCCACCGACAACAGCGACTCGCAACGGGCGATGGGATGCAGACATTCCGCTGGTCTTCCTCGTGGTGTCAGTGCAGAGTGGTGTCAGTGCAGGCTGATGGCGCGTTCGGGGCACGCAGCGACGGCCTCGCGCGCTGCCTGCTCCGAGCCGGCCGGAATGTCGACTTCGGAGCGTAGGGCGTATCCGCTGTCGTCGATGTCGAAGAGTTCCGCGTCCGTCTGGTAGCACCGGGCATGTCCGGTGCATTTACCGAGATCGATGTGTGCTGTCATCTGTCCTGTTCCTTTTCACGTTCATTTCCGAACCGGGTGACGCCGGCGTCGATGGTGAACTCGTGTGCTGTCACTTACTTGCTTTGGTCGGAGACCGAAGACGGCCCGGCCCCGGCGGCGGCACGGGAGATCAACGCAACCCTTCCCGCAACCCGACCGCTCATGTCGCCGCCACCCTTTCGAGAGCATCGGTGTCCTTTGCGCCGTCGACCAAGTCGAGGGGACCGAGCCGAACGGCGGCGAGGAGGGTGCTGATGTCGAGGTCGATGTCGGCGGCGGCGATCCGTGCGGATTCGATGTCTTTACGCAGGTATCGGGGGAGTCCTGAGCTGTAGACTTCCGCGCTCTGGCCGGACGCAGCAATGTACTGAGCCGCCGCACTTCCCCCGCTGCTCACGGAGAGAATTTCGAGGAAGGTCGACTCTGGAATGCCCACTGCGGTAGCGGCCTTCAGCGCGGAGAGGGTGAGCTGGGTGCAGGCCGCGAAGAGAGCGTTGTTGAGCAGCTTCGCCGGCAGGGCGGTGCCGATCTCTCCCGTGCGGATGATGTTGACCGCATATGCCGCAACCAGTTCGGCTGCCGCGTCGACTGCTCGCGGGTCCCCGCCGACCAACACGGTCAGCCGCCTCGCCCTGATCGCCTGTGCTGTTCCACTGAATGGCGCCTCCACAAGTGAGACTCCCCGAGATTGTGCGATGTCGTTCAGCGCACGCAGAGCATTCGGACTTCCAGTGGTGTGAGAGACGAAAGTGGAACCACGACGCATCTTTTCGATGATCGGGCCGCAGAGGTCCAGGACCTGGGTGTCGGTGAACAGGCAGGTGATCACGACGTCCGCCGCGGCGAGCTCCGCCGGTTGACTCACCACCTCGGCACCGTGGGCGGCGAGACGATCGCGGACCTCTGCCCGACGCGCGTAGATCATCGTCGAATGTCCCTCCGCCAGGAGCCTTTCGACCATCGGTTCCCCGATCTGCCCGACACCGATGAAGCCGACTCGAATGGGTGTCATTCGGTCTCCACTCCATGGACGCCGAACTTGCCCCGCTTCCTTGCGCCGCCGAGCCGGCCCAGTGACACGAACACCTCGTTCTGCCGCTGTGCGGCACTTTGATGTTCCCCGGGGAGGTCCGCTTCGTGGTAGATCGCTTCGTGTGGGCAGGCGGGCTCGCAAGCCCCGCAGTCGATGCATTCGTGCGGGTTGACGAACAGCTGATGCTCGCCTTCGTAGATGCAGTCCACGGGGCATTCGCGAACACACGAGCGATCCATCAGATCGACACAGGCTTCGGTGATGACGTATGTCATATCAGTCCCTCTCGTCGAACAGGTGCGTGACCCGCTAGCCGGAGGCGACGCCCCAGGCGATCGTCTTGATCTGCAGGAATTCCTCCAGACCCGCTTCGCCCCACTCGCGGCCGAGCCCGCTTTGCTTGTATCCGCCGAACGCCGTGTGCGGGCTCAGCCCGCCTCCACCGCCGTTGACGGTCACGTAGCCGGCCCGAATGCGCTTCGCGATCGCGTACGCGCGAACCGGGTCGTTCGCCCACACGCCACCGCCCAGTCCGTAGTCGCTGTCATTGGCGATGCGCACAGCCTCGTCGTCGTCGTCGAACGGAATCACCACGCCGACCGGGCCGAAGAATTCGCGCTGTGCGATCGCCATCGAGTTGTCGACATCGACGAAGAGGGTTGGTTCGACGAAGAAGCCCTTGTCGAGTCCGGCCGGCCGGCCGCCGCCGTACGCGATCGTGGCGCCTTCCTCGACGCCTGTACGGATCAGGTCCTCGACCTTGGCACGCTGCGCTTCGCTGCCGAGCGGTCCCATCACGGTGTCCGGCTCCGAAGGGTCACCGACCTTGATCCCCGACAGGATTTCTTTGATCATGGCAACGAGCTCGTCCATACGAGAGCGGTGCACCAGCGTGCGGGTAAGCAGCGCACAACCCTGACCAGCGTGCACGATGATGCCGGCGATGACCGATTGGATCGCCTTTCCCAGATCGGCGTCTTCGCAGATGATGTTGGCCGACTTGCCACCGAGTTCGAGAACGACCTTCTTCATAGTCGGTGATGCCTGCTCGAGTACCTTCCGGCCCACGACGTCCGAGCCGGTGAAGCTGACGAGATCGACCAATGGGTTCGTCGTAAGTTCCACGGCGGTATCGACGTCGCCATGGATGATATTGAGCACCCCCGGCGGCAGCCCGGCTTCCTCAGCGATCTCGGCGAGCACGAAGGCTTCCAACGGGGTAGTGGGGGCGGGCTTGAGCACAGTGGTGCACCCGGAGGCCAATGCCGGAGCCAGCTTCATCACGTTGAGAAAGAACGGGAAATTGTAGGCCGAGATGAGTGCTGCCACCCCGAACGGTTCACGCCGAACGACACCCTGCCCGATACCGGCTCCGACGTAGGGGGCGACGGGCCTCTCCATCGGATACGTGAACATCACTCGCTCGGCCATGTCCCGGAAGTGCTGGATCGGAATACCGATCTGGAACCCTTCCGCTCCCATTCGGGTCCCACCGGCTTCGGCGATGTTGAGCTGCACGAGCTCTTCGAATCGCTTCTCCATCCCCTCTGCCATTCGGAGCATGACAGCCGACCTCTCACGCATCGACATCTGGGGCCACGGACCTTCGTCGAAGGCCTTGCGTGCGGCTTCGATCGCGCGCACGACGTCGGCCCGAGAGCCGATCGGTGCGGTCCCGATCACCGCTTCCGTCGCGGGATTGATGACTGACTGGACTTCGCCGGATTCGGTAGGAACCCAGGCGCCGTCAATGAAGAGGTGGGGATATTTCTTGATTATGCGGATCCTTCGTTGGAAGCGTTGCGGAGCTTGTTGATCGAAACTGCGAGGTGACGCGATGAGCGATCAGGAGTTCGCGTAGGGAAGCGTGTGCGCCAGGACGGCGCCGCCGTCGACCTTCATCTGGAGGCCGGTGATGTACCGCGACTCGTCCGAGGCGAGGAATGTGACCGCGTTGCTGACATCGGCTGGCTCGACATACCCGATCGGCATCGGCTGCATTGCTGGAAAGGCGATTTCGGCGTCTTCGCGAGTGGGCGACTCGAGATCCGGTCGAAAGATCTTGTACATCGGTTCACTCTGCAGCATGTCCGTGTTGCAGTTGGTCGGATGTACCGCGTTCACGCGAATGGATTCCGGAGCCAACTGGAGCGCGAGATCGTGCACGAATCGCCCTACCGCCTGCTTGGCGTGGGTGTAGCCGGCTCCGCCGGGACCGTTTGCCGGGTTGTCCGTGCCGCCCTTCATCATCGCCGCGACGGATCCGATGGCGATGATCGACGCCCCACCGGTCAGATGCGGATAGGCGGCACTGACCGTGTTGATCACACCGACGAGGTCCACGTCCACGGCGTCGAGGAACGCGCGACGGGGAACGTCTCCGCCGAGCGGGCAGATGCCGGCATTGGCGACGACGATATGAAGCCCGCAGAGTTCTTTGACCCCCGCCTCTATGGCCTCCCTCATCTGTGAC
>NZ_JBAQEO010000759.1:0-1723 GCF_049286785.1 Rhodococcus sp. (in: high G+C Gram-positive bacteria)
CTCTACAACTCCGCAGTAGATATGACCGGGGCTCAACCTGCCCAAGCGGGATTATCGGTTCCCCAGTTGACCCACAAGCTGACCGCGGAGGGTGTCAAGAAGATCGTGGTCTGCGCCGAAGAACCCGAAAGACACAAGGGCGCACAGTTCGCCGATGGCGTGCTGTTGTGGAGCAGAGACCGACTCGACGAAGCCCAGCGCCTTCTTCGTGAGACCAAGGGCGTGACCGTACTGATCTACGATCAGCAATGCGCGGCCGAAGCACGACGCAAACGCAAGCGTGGAACGCTACCCACACGGCGCACGCGAGTGATCATCAACGAGGCAGTTTGCGAAGGATGCGGTGACTGCGGGGTCAAGAGCAACTGCCTGTCGGTGCAGCCGGTCGACACCGAATTCGGGCGCAAGACCAGGATCGACCAGACCACGTGCAATACGGACTATTCCTGCCTCGACGGGGAGTGCCCTTCGTTCGTCACCGTCGAACTGCCCGAGTCGGGTGTAACCCTCGAGCGGCCGGCAATTCCCTCGCCCCCAGCGTGTCACGCTACCGAACTTGCACCGATAACCCGGACGCACAACGTATTCCTTGCAGGCGTCGGCGGCACCGGCATCGTCACGGTGAATCAGGTGCTAGGGATGGCTGCACTGCGGGCCGGACTTCACGTCGAGGGACTCGACCAAACTGGACTGAGCCAGAAGGCGGGCCCGGTTGTCTCCCATCTGCGCATCAGCACGGAACCGGTCGCATCGACGAATCGCATCAGTCCGGCGTCGGCGGACTGTGTTCTGGCATTCGATCTGCTCACCGCCGCTGACTCCAGGTATGCCGGATACGGGAGTGCGGACCGCACGATCACGGTGGCATCCACCAGCAAGACCCCCACGGGCGACATGGTCTACGACGGATCCGTTGCGTATCCGGACGAGGACGCGTTGCTCGAACGCCTCGAGGTGTCCGCCCGGGCAGTGATATCGTTCGATGCGCTTGCGGCGTCTCAGACGCTCTTCGGCAATACTGCAGCCGCGAACTTCCTCCTCGTAGGTGCGGCGTATCAGGCCGGGGGACTGCCCGTACCCGCTGCCTCGATCGAAGAGGCGATCTCCATCAACGGCGTCGCAGTCAACGCCAACCAGATGGCCTTCCGGTGGGGGCGAGTGGCAGTGGAAGACCCCGAAGCTTTCCGGGCCGCGACGTCGGCAACCACCGCCGCGGGGCGCAGCGATAAGGCAATCCCCGCTCACCTGCTCGGGACCACCACAGTGTCCGGACCGACACGTGCGCTTCTCGAGCGGCGCGCGGCGCAGTTGGTCGCCTATCAGGGCGATCGGGTCGCGGCAGAGTACATCGCTGCCGTGCAGTCCGCGTGGGAATCCGAACGCGCCCTCGGTGACCGGACGGAGTTCAGCAACTCTGTAGCAACAGGAATGCACCGGCTGATGGCCTACAAGGACGAATACGAGGTCGCGCGAATGCTCACCGACCCGTCATTTCTCGAAGCAGTACAAGAAAAAGTGCCGGGTGGCCGGAAGCTGACATACAAGCTCCATCCCCCGACGCTGAAGGCTCTCGGCCGCACAAAGAAGATCGGCCTCACTCCTCGAACACACGGGGTGCTCAAAGTGCTCGCCAAGGGGAAGTTCCTGCGCGGCACACTGTTTGACCCCTTTGGCTATGCGCACGTACGTCGCGTGGAGCGCCGACTCCTGGCACACTACAGGG
>NZ_JBAQEO010000760.1:0-1908 GCF_049286785.1 Rhodococcus sp. (in: high G+C Gram-positive bacteria)
GAATACGGCTGAAACTGGCCGCGCCCTTGTGATGACGACGCTGCGGCGACCGCCGGCAAGGCCACATCTGTGGCTCGAATCACTGTGGAAAGCCTTGCCATACTTGATAATTGACAGGAAAGAAGGCGTCACTTCGGTGAGGCTGTCATTGCTGGCGGACAGGCCCGTGGGACCCTTACCCTCTGCGGCATGAACACAGGTACCAGGGATGCTGCGGTCGGGGTTCAGGGGCTACACGCGCAGGAGCCGCACAGTTCGGGGTTGTCGTCGCGGTTGAATTGGCTGCGGGCAGCCGTGCTCGGCGCCAACGACGGCATTGTGTCGGTGGCCGGCATTGTTGTTGGCGTGACGGCGGCGACAACCGAGACCGGCACTGTCGTCACTGCTGGCATCGCAGGTCTGACTGCGGGCGCGGTGGCGATGGCGCTCGGTGAGTACGTTTCGGTCAGTTCGCAGCGTGACAGTGAGCGGGCACTGTTGGCCAAGGAACGCCGTGAACTACTCGAGAGCCCGGAGGAGGAACTGGCGGAGCTTGCCGCCATCTACCGAGGCAAAGGCCTCACCTCGACCACTGCACAAACGGTCGCCGAAGAACTCACCGCTCACGATGCCTTCGCAGCGCATGTCGATGCCGAACTGGGGATCGACCCGGACGAGCTGACCAACCCGTGGCATGCGGCGCTGGCGTCCGCGGTCGCATTCACAATTGGTGCTCTGCTTCCGCTGCTGGCGGTCACGCTGACACCGGCGTCGGTACGGATCCCTGTCACGTTCGGCGCGGTCCTGCTCGCACTCGCGCTGACCGGAAACCTCAGCGCGTACCTGAGCGGGGCCGGCCATGCCCGCACGGTCACCCGAATCGTCCTGGGTGGCGCCCTGGCCATGGTCGTCACCTACGGCATCGGTCACCTCGCCGGGGTCACGGGCATCTGATTGCAACGCCGCGCTGTCACCCGGGACTGCCGCGAAGGGCGGACCGTAGTCCGGACGCCACCGTGTGCCGGGCCGCTCGACCACAGTGCCCGCTGGCATGAACTTCACCAGAGCGTCCGAGCCAGCCGATACCCATTCCGGAACCATCACCGAGGTCCGTCACCGTGACGGCGACAGGGAGCCACACGTGTCGACAATCAAACGGACTACCCGCGCATGTCCTGCTGGTGCACTTCGTCGTCGTGCTGGCCCCGCTCACGGCGATCCTGCTGATCCTCTGCGCGCTCTGGCCTGCGGCCCGGCGCCGGATGGTCTGGCTCATACGAGCACTCGCGGGCGATCAGGGCGGATGCTGTTGAAGCAGCTGTTGGTTGGGGCGATGCGGTACCGGATGCGCTGCTATGGAACGAAGCGTGTTGACCTCCGCATCTCGGCCCGCCGGTCCTCACTACCTCGGGAGCGCGGTGGTCGACACCAGTCGCAGATGGAGCCGGACCGCGGCCGGCCCAACCGTTCGCGTTCGGCGTCATCTGCCCGCGCGCACGGGCTGGCCGGAGAACGGCGGTCCCCCTAACCACGCCACCGACGTCGCGGTCACGGCCAGTCTGTCGGCAGGTGCAGCGTCAGGCGCCGGGCCGAGAACGCTATCCGGGCGGGGACCGAGACAATGGTGCGCCGGATGGTGCCGGTGGTCGTACCGCATTGGCTCTCGACGCCGGCAGGACCGAAGAGCAGTTGCAGTCCGCGTTGCTGACCCGAGGCATCATCGGTCAAGCGAAAGGAATGATCATGGAGCGGTTCGACGTGGACGCAGTCCGCGCATTCGAACTGCTCACCGCGCTCTCCCAGCAAACGAACACCAAACTCAATGCCGTAGCCGCGCAGATAGTGCAACAAGGCCGCGGTAGCTCAGATCCCCGCGATGAGTAGTTTTCGGTGAGGTGGGTACCTCGAAGGACACGCCGTCGTCACGCC
>NZ_JBAQEO010000761.1:0-11766 GCF_049286785.1 Rhodococcus sp. (in: high G+C Gram-positive bacteria)
GCCGCCGGCTGATGCCTCGGCCGCGCGGGTTTGCCCGCTCAGCCACCGTGCCCGGGTGCGGTGGTCGTGGCCGCGCCTTCGGACGAACCGGACGGGACGTAGTTCTCCTTGTTGCCGGCAAAGTCCCGGACGTGCGCGTCGAACGTCGTTGTCGAGCCGTCGGCGAACGTGAGGGTGAAGGCGGTGGTGGAGCCGGGAGTGAGCGGGCCCGCCAGGTCCATCAGCATGAAGTGATCGGCACCCGGCGCGAAGCTGTGGGTGGATTCGGCGGGAAGGGTCACTCCGCCTTCCTTTTCACGCATGACCATGGTCCCGTCGGGTCCGGCGACCATCTCGTGCATCTCCACCCGCGCTGAGGCAGGGCTGGTGACCGACACGATCTGCACGTCGTCGGCACCCGAATTGGACAGTTCCGCGAATGCGCCGGTCATTCCGCTCGGCGCAGCCTTGACCCATTGGTCGGACACCGTCACGGAGTCCGCCTCGGTCGAGGAATCATTCTCGGATGTGGAGCATCCCGCCAGCAGCAGCCCCGCACACAGGGCGCCGGCCACGTAACCGGCGGGACGGGAGGACAAGATCGACATGGTGAACTCGTTTCGATTTTTTCGGAGGCGGCCGTGGCCGCGCGACCGACGAGGAGGGGCGGCGTCCCCAGCCGTCGAGGCAGGGCAACGCCGAACAGGAGCCCGCCGGTTGCGACCGCGGGTGGGGTGAATGTGGGTAGGCGCCGACGACAGCGAACCTGGTGAGATCACTGCCGCGGGTGCACTATGCGCGAAGTGGTGGCGCCCGAGTGCCCGATGCGGCGCTGATCAGCAGCCAGAGGTTCAGCCGTGCCCGGTAGAGAGGGGTCGAGGACCAGCCGCGGATTTCGACACGCGGGGAGGCGGAGACCAGGAGAACGGCACGGCGGACAGTCGCCACCGCGAGTCCGCAAGCGCGCTCGGCGCCGCGGATCAGCAGTGCTGCGGCACCGATCGCGGCGATGTGGGCGGCGATCATCACCGGTCCGGGCCGGAAGCCGGTGGCGTGGTCGGACGCGATCATCAGGGTCGCGTGGCCGATCACCTGGCCGGCGGCAAGGGTGGACAGCAGGAAGAGCGACTCCCGGGCACGCACCGGCACCGCCGATACCGCGGCGCCGAGCGCGGCGCACACGATGACGAGCATCACCACCGCGCTCTCGTCGGGCAACGAGCCGCCGTGGCCGATCGCGTGAGCGACGGCACTGACAACCGCCGACACGGCACCCACGAAAGTACCGCGTACCTGCGCGGCTACGGTCGTCGGTGAATCCACGATTCGAGGATACTCTCCTCTACTACACGGACTAGTAGGACATCACGCGCGAGCGCGCCGCCTCGACGATCACGTCGGCGTACTGCGGACATCGTTGCCGGAAGCAGTGGCAACCTGTTCGAGCCGGGGATCACCGAAGGCGCGCCGCGTGTGCAGGACCAGCTCACGCAGCGCGGGACTGCTGGACTTCTTCCAGACCAGCGCCAGCACCGCGGGGATGTGGACGTCGGTCAGCGGGACCGCGGTCAGACCGTCGTACGCGGTGGCCATCGATTCGCTCACGATCGCCACCCCGAGGCCGCGTCGCGCCAGGTCCGCCACCGTGTCGGGTGCGCTGGCCTGCAGGGCGATCTCGGGTGTGACGCCCGCGGCCGTGCAAGCCTGATCGAACACCGTCCGTATGCCCGTTCCCTCGGGCATACATACGATCGCATGGTCCCCGAGCTCGGCCAGGGTCATCCGTGATCGCCGCGCCAGCGGGTGGTCCGGCGGCACCGCCGCCACGAGCCCCTCGCTGACGATCGGGTGGACGTCCAATTCTGCCGGGGGTGCGCCTGCGATTCCGACGAGTGCGAGATCGATTCCGCCGCTCCGCACTCGCTCGACGAGGCGATCGGAACTGTCCTCGATCAGCGTGAGGTCGATACGCGGATGCGCTCGGTGGAACGAGGACAGTGCGTCGAACAGTCCGGTGACCGTGCACGCCGTCACCATTCCCACGACCAGTCGTCCGCGGAGCACCTGGTTCACCTCGTCCACTGCCTGCCGCACGCGCTCGGCGGACGCGAGCGCGGCACGGGCGTGGCCGAGCGCCGCCTCGCCCGCCGGCGTCAGCTTGGCCATGCGACTGGAGCGGTCGATGAGCGTGGCACCCAAGTGGTGTTCGAGCTGACGGATCTGGGCACTGATCCCGGACTGGCTGATGTGCACCCGCTCGGCGGCGCGCGTGAAGTTCGCTTCTTCGGCCACCGCGACGAAATACTCCAGCTGCCTCAATTCCATAACCAGAAATTCTACTTTCCAGCAGAACAATGAGTTGGACTTCCGGTAGCCCGGCACCGAACCTGGAGGGTGACTGTGACGCACCCCCGCGAGAGGAAGCCATGTCCGCGAACGAGAAGGCCCTGACGCCCGAAGACCTCACTCGACTTTTCGTCGAACGGTCCAACGCCGGTGACGCGGCAGGCGTTGCCGCCCTCTACGAAGAGAATGCAGTAATGGCGTACCCACCCGGCAGCCGAACCGTGGGCCGCGACGCCATCCGGAAGTTGTGGGAATCGGTGCTGGCGCACCGGCCGCACTTCGAACTGGAACAGCCCCTCCCCACCCTGGTCAGCGGCGACATCGCACTCACCTCCACCCCACCGAAGGACGGTTCCGGAGCGCGCGCCCAGGTGGTTCGCAGGCAACCCGACGGAACCTGGCTGCGGCTTCTCGACCAGCCCGAGTTCGTGACCCCCGGCGCCACCGTTCCCGGCACTGCCACGTTGTGATGTGACCGAGGCGACAGACGTGCGTGTGCGGCTCGGAATACCAACTGAGGCGATGCCGTTGAAGTAGCTGACGGTGCCCGATCCATGCCCCGGGTACCACACCAGAAATGTCGCTTCGTGCGACCACTTGCCGAGAGGCGCACTGGCGGGCACCGTCACCTTCCTGGACCGGGTCAGACCTGCATTGCGCAGCGTGCCCGGACAGGACACGAAGCCGCTGACACCCATGGGTGCCGGCGGCTTTTCTCATGTCCGCGGCGGTCGCGGACATCACATGTACCCGCTGCTCGAGACGGTGAACGCGGCCTTACAGAAGCCGGTTCCCTTCGAGAACCCGCAATAGATCTTGACTGGACCACTTGAGCTTTACCCGTTCACCATGTAGAACAAATCTATCTTCATTGAAACAGATTATTCGCCACCAAGGACACCGCTCGACTCGAACAGAAAGCTCCGGAACATGCAGACTCCGCCTTCCTTCGCCACCACCACCCGCCGCCTCCCGGTCGGTGGGTCGATGAGCACCGAGGAGATCAAAGCCCGCATCGAGGCGATGTTCGCAACCGACGAAGACCCCGATCGCCCCATCGCTCTCGTCGAATAGAGCCCCGCCCGGCGGACGATCCCCGACTGCGAGAGAAGGAACCGATGACGTCACCGGCACGAACCCACGCAGACCGCTCGTTGTTCATCGGAGACCCACCCAGGACGTCGAGATGGCGCGGACCGAGTCCGTCCCGGCCTCCGGCCCCACAGTTGAAGGCCGACGTCGCCGCACGAAGGGACTGAACGCATGAATACCGCAGTTGCCGAACCCCCCACACGAACGACCGTCCGTGCTTTCCCAACCCAGCCGCAGCGGACGCCGGTGAGGGCAGCAGCCGTCGTCGAGCAGGCCGCTGCTCCGGCGCTCACCCGCGACCGTGACCAATACCACGACGTCCATCCGCTGTTCGAGACGATCAGTTCTCTGAATGCCGATGATCCACGTCGAGTAACGCTGCGCGACAGGGCCGTCGAGCGCTGTCTGCCGCTCGCCGAACACATCGCCCGGCGTTTCCGCAATCGCGGTGAATCGCTCGACGACCTCATCCAGGTCGCCCGGCTCGGGCTGGTCAAAGCGGTCGACCGTTTCGACGTACACAAGGGGTCGACCTTCGTCGCTTTCGCCGTCCCCACCATCACCGGCGAGGTCCGTCGCCACTTCCGCGACACCGGCTGGGCGCTGCACGTCCCGCGCAGCCTGCAGGAACGCCACCTCTCCATCACCGCGACCGCCAACGAACTCTCATACACCCTCGGCCGCTCGCCGAGCGTCAGCGAGATCGCGACGGCGATGAAACTCGACAAGACGGAAGTGGCAGAAGGACTTCTGGCGACCAACGCCTACCAGACGTTGTCCATCGACTACCCCTACGGGGAAAGCGCGGGAGGCGACACGGTGCTCTCCGACACCCTCGGCGACCTCGATCCCGTCCTCGGGCACGTCGAGAACAACGTCACCCTGCAGCCACTTCTCGAAGCGCTGCCGGATCTCGAACGAACCGTGCTGGTGCTCCGGTTCTACGGCGACCTGACCCAGACTCAGATCGCGGCCCGTGTCGGGGTTTCGCAGATGCAGGTCTCCCGCCTGCTCGCCCGTAGCCTCGAGACACTGCGCAAACAGATCGGCTAGATGAACGACTTGTGGACGTCCGCTCCGTAGCGCCGGATGATGTCCTGTCTGGTTTCGCGAAAGGCATCGAGATCGCCTTGTCGTCCCGATCTTTCGACCGACCGCCGGGCCAGCTCATCAGCAATCACTTCGAGGAACAACTCTGCCAGCAGCAGCCTCGCCGCATCCCGGAATCGCCCTCGCCCGTCGAGATACAGCTGCACTGTGGGGTCGCCGGTGTTGATGATGATCTTGCGTTCGGCTGCGCTGTAGACGGCTCGATCCAGTTCGTGTTCGAGATAGCGGAGTTCGTACCCGGCGAACATGTCCTCACCGTGGTCTCGGGGCGAGGTCTTCCCGTTCGCGTGGCTCCGATGCAATCCGTCTCGATGACGCGATTCGTTTCGATGACGCGGTGCCGACGATTCGTGCTCCGCGATGACGATCTCACACCACGCCCAGAACGCTCCGGACCGCACCAGGATGTCGCCCCGGTCCCCCGGCGAATCGCTCTCGATGGTCCATTCCAGCCTCTCCACACCGGAAAGTCTCTCCACGGGGATCCCCTCGGGATCCGGTGTGATGCTCACCGAATCGGGCAACGTGCAGTCAATCGTCAGCGGGGCACCATCGGAAAGCTGCGCACTGTCGACGAGCAGCGCGACGTGAAACGGATGGCCGGGCCGACGGTAGTAGAAGGGCGTCGTGAAGCGCAGTGCAGGCGGGGATGCCGGCGGGGTCGTCAGGGCAGGTCTGGGCTTCGGCGCCGATCCGATACCCAGGTCACGAACCGCCGACTCGCTCATGCGGTGAAGCAACCGATCGATCATGTGCGCGGTGCGGTCGGAGGTCGACGCACGATCGAGATGCTTCAGTCGTTCCCGCTCGGCCAACACGTGCTCGGACAGCAATCTGCTCACGGCCCGCGACAACGCGACGACGAAGTTGTCCTTGTGATTCAGGCCTTCCCGTTCGTCGCTGATGATCGGTTCGCCCTGACCGAGCCGCTCGATCAGCCCCGGGCAGCGCACAATGCCGAAGAGGTACTCGGCACCCACCTGATTCTCGTACTCGAACAGCTGACAATCGAGCACGGCCAGCCCCGAGACGACGACGAGTCCGTTCGTGCGCTCGTCTCCCGTCATCCTCAATTCGACACCCTTGGTGTGCTTCAGAGTGATGGTGAAGGGATATTCCACACCTTCGAAAACAAAGCTTTCAGCCGCGTCGGGTCCGATCAGGACAATCGCCGGAGGCTCCTCGAATCGCACTCGTCCGCTGCGCTCGATCTCATGGCCGCGCGCAACATGCACGATTTCCACGGTGCGTCGCGCCATCACATCGCGCAGATACACGTTGTCGGCAATCGCCTGTACCGCGGTCTGGAAGTGGGAGACGATCACGTGCGGGTTCTCGACGACGATCGTCACCCGGGTGCCGCTCTCGACGATCCCCAAGCGTTCGTGATCGGCATCTGACGCCGGCTGGTCGGCACCGCTGTCGTCGTAGAGGTAACCGCCGTTCTCCTCACGGAAGAGTTCGATGCGGGTCAGCCGTCCGTCCTTGATGGTCTCGAGCAAGCCGGAACCGAGCCCGAAGACGGCCTGTTTCAGACCGCGGCCGAAATACCCGCGGCCGTCACCCTCACCCCTCGACAGGGGGCTGTGCGCGCCTCCGTACGTCAAAATGCGGGACGCTTGGTCGAATGACATACCTTCCGCCTGATCGGTGACCTGCAGAATCGCACCCGACTGATGCCGCTCGTAGCGGATATCGATTCGGCCGGTGACCTGTGCGCCACGCTTCTCCAGCCTCGAGTAGCTGTCGTCGCTGTTGGTGATCAGCTCGACAAGCGCCTTCTCGATCGACGCGAAACGCCGCGAATCGATGCCGATCAAACGTTGGTCCACAGGGATGGGGGCGACTGCCATGGTTCCTGCCTCGTCTGCTCATTGCTCGAATATCGAAGCGTCGGCGTTCCAGCCGTCCTCGATGGCGAGGCTACCCGCCTGCTCATGTGCTCGGGATCGGTTCCGGCCGCAACCGACAACGAAAAACCCCCACCCTGCGCGTTACGCGCAGTGGCGGGGGTTTTCTTGTGCGCCCGAAGGGATTCGAACCCCTAACCTCTTGATCCGTAGTCAAGTGCTCTATCCGTTGAGCTACGGGCGCATGCTATTCAGTTGATACAAATCTTCAGGTGATACACATCTTCAGTTGTCACACGTACCGGCCAACTAGCACCGGCGTGGCGGAGGCGAGAGGATTTGAACCTCCGGTCCCTCGTAAAAGGGACAACTCATTAGCAGTGAGTCCCATTCGGCCGCTCTGGCACGCCTCCCTGGGGTGGTTCCGATCCCTTCGGACCGCCGGAGCGAAAGATTACACACCTTTCGACCTCAATGGCAAAACGCGTGGTCAGCGCAGGTTGCTGTCGAACCAGTCGAAGATCCGGGTCTGTGCGTCGACGATGGATTCGGCGTTCGGGGCGTTTGTGTCTTCTATGCCTTCCCCGGGCATCTCGGGTGGCTCGTCGGCGCGGTGAGCGAGTCCGGCGTAGCTGACGACAAGGGCGGCGACTGATGCCTTGCCGACGGCTTCACGCAACATCGCGACGTGCTCGGGCGGAGTGGACGGGTCGTCTTCCCCGTACAGCCCGAGCCACGGTGCCTGCAGATCCGGTGCCGCGTCGATCAGGGCTGGTGCCTCGTCCGAGAGCGACTGGACGATGCCGCGGGCAGCGACGCTGACGGCCGCACCCACCGGACGGGTGGTGGCGACGAGGAGCGCTGCCGTCCCGGCGTCGTCGAAGCCGAGAACACCCACGCAGTCCGCGTAGATGCCGCGGGCCATCAGCCAGTCGAAGGTGGCGTCGAAGTCGGCGAACAGGGAGTCACCGAACACCTCGGTGCTCGAGGGTGCCGGTTCCCGATGGAACAGGTGCGGCGCAACTACCACCCACCCCTCCAATGCCAGGGAACGCATGAGGGCGAGGAGGGGCTCACTGAACACACGGGACTCGTGCAGGATCACAATCCCGCCCCGCGCCGGACCGTCCGGTTCCACGGCGGTCAGCGGCACAGAATTCCTCTGGTCCACCGGCTCACCAGCGACCGACCGCAGCACTGCACTGTCCCGGAAGATTCGCGACATAACCCCACCTTGGCACGGACTCGTCGACAAAGCACCAGATCGCGAAGCGCATAATCGGCTGGTGACTCCGCGAACCAGGCCAGACCTCGAATCGATACCCGCCTACGTTCCCGGGAAGAATTTTCCGGGCGCGATCAAGCTGGCGAGCAACGAGACGACCCTGGGCCCGCTCCCGAGCGTGCGCGACGCCATCGTGGATGCGGTCGCCAACGCCAACCGGTATCCCGACAACGGTCACGTCGCCCTCATCGCCGCACTCGCCCAGCATGTGGGTGTCGCGACGGAGAACGTGGCGGTCGGTTGTGGATCCGTGAGCCTGTGCCAGGAACTGGTCCAGGCCACCTGCCACCACGGCGACGAAGTGATCTTCGCTTGGCGGTCGTTCGAGGCGTATCCCGTTGTGACGCAAGTGGCCGGGGCCGTACCGGTCAAGGTCCCGCTCACCCCGGACTACGGCCACGACCTCGACGCGATGCTGGCCGCCGTCACCGACCGCACGCGCCTGATCTTCGTCTGCAACCCGAACAATCCGACCGGTACCGCACTCACCAAGGCCGAGCTCGAGCGGTTCCTCGACGCCGTGCCGCCGCACATCGTCGTCGCACTGGACGAGGCGTACTTCGAGTACAACCGGTCCGACGCCGACGGCATCGAACTCTTCCGCGGACGTCCGCACGTGGTGGTGTTGCGCACGTTCTCCAAGGCCTACGGCCTGGCCGGGATCCGGGTCGGTTACGCCGTTGCCGACCCCTCGATCGTCACCGCACTGGGACGGGTTCACATCGCGTTCGCCGTCAGCGCCATTGCGCAGGCCGCGGCCATCGCCTCACTCGAGGCGTCCGACGAATTGCTGGCGCGCACCGAGTTCGTCGTGCAGGAGCGGAACCGGGTGCGGGACGCGTTGCTCGCCGCCGGCTACACCGTCCCCGAGTCGGCCGCCAATTTCGTCTACCTCCCGCTGGGGCGGCACAGTGGCGCGTTCTCGGCCGCCAGCACCGAGGCCGGTGTGCTGCTGCGTCCCTACGGCGATGACGGTGTACGCGTCACCATCGGCGATCCCGCGGAGAACGACGCCTTCCTGACGTTCGCGACCGGCGCCGAAGCACGGCGACTCGGCGGCGTCGCGGTACGGGTATGACCGTTTGAGACGTGACTGTTACGCGCAGGCATAACAGCTGTGACGCCGTGTTGACACACTCGGTGAAGTTCGCCGAAGGGAGAGTCCACAGATATGCGTCGTCGAGCAGCGCTGTGCCGTGCTCTCGCGGCGGTGGGACTCTCGGCGATTCTCGCGATGTCGACCGGTCTCTCGGTGGCGCAGGCGCAGGAAGCGGCGGTCTCGGTGCGCCTGCTCGCCTTCAACGATCTGCACGGCAGCCTCGAACCCCCGCCCGGCGTGCGCAGCGAGGTGAAGCAGGCCGACGGTTCACTGGTCCGCGCGGGCGGTGCGGCCTATCTGGCGTCGTATGTGAAGCAGTTGCGCGGGCAGGCAGACCACTCACTGCTGTATTCCGTGGGCGACAACTGGGGATCGTCCTCGTTCGAATCGGCAATGTTTCACGATGAACCGAGCGTGGAACTGCTCAACCGCATGGGCGTGAACGCCTCCGCCATCGGCAATCATGAACTCGACGAGGGTTTCGCCGAGTTCCGCCGTCTCCAGTCCGGCGGCTGTCATCCGGTCGACGGCTGCCGATTCGACGACACGTTCGCAGGGGCCGAATTCCCACTACTCGCCGCCAACATGCAGTTCGACAACGGGGCGCCCGCCACCCTGCCCTTCAGCGTCGACTACGTCGAGGGAATCCCGATAGGGGTCGTCGCCACCATGCCCGCCGACACCACACAGTTGGTGGCATCCGAGGGACTGCGTGGCCTCCGGTTCACCGACGAACTCGACGCGATCAACCGCACCGCGGATCTTCTCGATTTCCTCGGGGTGCGGGCCATCGCGGTGCTGCTGCACAAGGGCGCCGAACCCGTCGCCGACAACGGCCCCAACTCGTGCGAGGTGGAATCCGGGCCCGTCCGGAACCTCGCCCTGCAGGCGTCACCCAAGGTGGATGTCATCTTCACCGCCGACAGCCACCAGCAGTACAACTGCTCGTTCCCCGACCCGGCGGGGCTACCCCGGATGGTGATGCAGGGCGCATCCCACGGCCGCATCGTCTCGGTGGTCGACGTGACGATCGATCGCACCACCCGCGACGTACTTCGTGATCGAACATCGTCCTTCAATCAGATTGTCACGCACGATATCCCGTCGGATCCGGATATTCGGGCTCTCGCCGATCGCGCCGCCGACCGGGCAGCCGAGGTCGGTGGGGCGCGGGTGGCGTCCCTGACCGAGGCGCTGAGCCGGGAAGAAACGGACAGCGGTGAATCAGCCCTGGGTAACGCCATCGCCGACGCCCAGTTGGCGGCCGGTGCATCGCGGGCCGCGCAGGTGGCGCTGACCAACCCCGGGGGAATCCGCGAAGACCTCGTGCCAGGCTCGGACGGCAAGGTCACCTACGGCCAGACCTACTCGGTCCAGCCGTTCGGCAACTCCCTCGAGGTCCTGACCGTCACCGGTGCGGCGCTGAAGGAGGCGTTGGAACAGCAATTCCAGCCCCGAGGTGACGGCACGATCACCGAGCGGATTCTTTCACCGTCGAGTTCGCTGACGTACGCCATGAACCGTTCGGCGCCTGTCGGCGAACGCATCTCCGACATCCGGGTGAACGGTGAACCGGTAGTGCCCGAGGCGCCGTACCGCGTTGCCGTCAACAAGTTCCTTGCCGACGGCGGCGACGGATTCGACGCCTTCCACACCTACACCGAGGCTCTCCACGCCGGATGCGATCTCGACGCGTTCATCGACTACCTGGGGTCGAGATCCCCCGTGGCGCCGCCGTCCACCGACCGCATCCGCGTCATCGGCTAGAACGCGACATCACACGCCGAGCGCTACCTTCAGCACCGGCCACGACGTTCGCAGTTCGTCCTGCCAGTACGGCCACGAATGCGTGCCGTAGTCGTGATAGACGAACGTCGCGGGAATGCCGAGCGCGTCGAGACGCTGCTCGAATGTGCGCGTACACACGTCGGCGGCGGCCTCCAACGGCCCACCCACCGCGATAGTGGATGCCAGGTCGCCCCCGGCCGCCCCCTCATGCGGACCCGGCAGCCCGTTCCCGGTGGAGATGTAGATCTGCTTGCCCCGCAGAGCCTCCGCATTGAGCGTGGGATCGTGCGCCATCCAGGCGGGATCGGTTTCCGGACCCCACATGTTGACGGGATCCCCACCCTTGAACGCGATCGTGCCCCGCACCGCGTCGCGCGAACCGGGCTGGGAGTTGTCGAGGCATCCGCTGTACGCGGCCAGGCCGCGGTAGAGCCGCGGGTGGCGGGTGGCGAGATTGGCTGCACCGGTGGCACCCATCGAGACACCCGCGACCGCGTTCACCCCGTTGCCGTCGAAGGCGGCATCGATGATCGGCGGCAGTTCGTTCGCCAGGAACGTTTCCCACTTGTTGACGCCCAGAGTCGGGTCGGGCAGCCGCCAATCGGTGTAGAAGCTGGCGGTTCCGCCGATCGGGAGCACGATGTTCACATTCTTGTCGGCAAAGAACCCGACCACGTCCGTCTTCTGAGTCCAGGTACTTTCCCGGAAGTCCGACTCCGCGCCGGCACTGACGCCGTCCAGCATGTACAGCGACGGACGGGGGCCACCGCTCGCCGGATGCAGCACCTGCACCTGTACAACCCGATTCATGGCCGCCGAGTTGATGAACACGGCGCTGCGGGTAGGGGTCAGGTTCACGACCTTGTCGACATGTGCAGCACCGCTCCCCTGCGGTGCCGCCGGAGCTGTCGCCGCAGGATCGGCGATCGCGGTCGGCCCCGGCCCCAGCAGGGACACGGACAACGCGAAACCGACAGCGAAGAGTGCTTGTCGACGCATAATAATCCCTCTTCCCCGGCCCTGTGTGGCTCCCGATTGCACACTATCGGGGGCATCCGGTCAAGAATAGAGAATAGAGGGTTCGGGGCCTGATGCAGGCCGAACTTCACGGAACCACCCGGATATCCGGCAGCGAGGGAACCAAACGTGCGATTCCCGCGTCGAACACCTACGAACAGGAAATTTCCGTGAGCCCACACCCCACCGGAGGTGACACG
>NZ_JBAQEO010000762.1:0-2159 GCF_049286785.1 Rhodococcus sp. (in: high G+C Gram-positive bacteria)
GCCACCACGACGGCAGCGATCCCGCCGCGGATCCACCATTTCTTCCGGGAGTCGGGAGACCGATCGTTCGTCTCCTGTCGATCGGTCATCGCGGTGCCTCCGGGGGAAGTACCCGAGTCCTCGAACCGTCGGGACTTCTGAGGTCGATGGACGGGGGCGGCGTCAAGTACGACTGAAGATCGTTCGGCAGGTGCTCAGGCCACGTGATGGCGTCACTGAGCCCCTGGAACGCCTTGCTGAGGCCGATGTTGTAGACGTACGCCATGAAGAAGGGACCGCTACCGACGGATTCACCGAGCTGCGTCGCATAGGGCGCGAGACCGTCGAGAGCCTGGGAGATGTCGTCCTTGTTCCTCTGCAGGATGTCGACTACCGAGTTGAGCTTGTCGAGCGTCGGCTTCATCTGCTCCTGATTGTCCTGGACCAGACCCGTCAGCTGTCGCGACACTGCAGAAATATTCACGATGAGCTGACCGATCGCGGCCCGGCGCCGATCGAGCTCGCCGAACAACTCGTTGCCGTCGACGATCAGCGAATTGATCTGTCCGCTGCGCTCCGCCAGGATACCGGTGACGCTCTCCGCACGCGAAAGTAGTTGCCGGAGAGTCTCGTCCCGGGAGTTGATGCTCTCCGACAGGCGGGTCATTCCGTCCAGCGCGGTCCGCAGTTCGGGTGGAGTGTTCTCGAGGGCACCCGACATCGCGTTGAGCGCGTTGTTGACCTGATCGGTGTCGAGTTCCGACACCGTGGTCGTGAGGTCGCCGAGCGCGTCGTTGAGTGAATACGGAGAAGTTGTGCGTTCCACCGGAATAGTTCCACCGACGGGCATCGTGCCGTGACCGAGCGGGGTGATCGACAACGCCTTCTTTCCGAGGATCGTGTTGGTCTTGATGTTCGCCTCGGTGGCGTCGCCGAGTTCGACGTCGCTCTCGATACTGAAGGTGACCAGCACGCTCTGATCGTCGAGTTCGATTTCCGCCACCTTGCCGACGTCGACGCCTGCCATCGTCACGGTGTCGCCGCTGGCCAGACCCCCGGCGTCCTCGAAGTACGCCGAGTACCGGATTCCTCCCGAGAGGAACTGCAGACGGTCGTACTGCAGGGTGGCGATCACCGTCATGATCGCCAGGGTCAGTCCGATGAGGCCGACCTGAACCGGATTACGTTCACTTCTCATGACTGCGGTGCACACCTCCCCGTGTTCTGACCGCCGGGCATATTGACCACCAGATCCTGGCCGTCCGGTCCGGAGAACTTGAACTTGGTTGCACAGACGTACATCTGGAAGAAGCTGCCGTACGTACCGATCCGGATGAGTCTCTTGTACGAGGCAGGCAGGTTCTGGATCACGTACTCGAGGTCGTCCTCGCCCATCTGCAGCTGCGACGCGGTGCGATTCGCCTCTGCGATCGTGCCCTGCAGCGGGGGCCGAGCGCCCTCGAGTAGCTGGGCGAGATCTCCTGTGGCACCGGCGATCCGCGGAATCGCGTCACCGATCGGGTCACGGTCCTGAGCGAGGCCGCTGACCAGTTGTTGCAGTTGATCCAGGGTGGTCCCGAACTGGTCCCCTCGATTGTTGATGGTTCCGAGCACCTCGTTCAGGTTGGTGATGACTTCCCCGATCAACTGGTCGCGGTCGGCAAGTGTGTTGGTGAACGAACTCGTGCTGCCCAGCAGTGACACGAGCGTTCCGCCCTGCCCTTGGAACACCTGCACCAACGCCTCCGACAGATCGTTGACCTGCTGGGGATTGAGCGAACGCAGGAGAGGTTTGAATCCGCCGAGCAGAAGATCGAGATCCAGTGCAGGCGAGGTGTTCTCGACAGGAATGGAGCCACCGTCGGGCAGCGGTTCCGCCGAACCTGCCCCCTCGAGAAGCTCGAGGTAGCGGTCGCCGGTGAGGTTCTCGTAGCGGACCGTCGCCTTCGTTCCTTCGAAGAGCGTGTACTTCGAATCCACAGTGAAATCGACGTCGGCGAGGGCATCCTTGCCGATGGCCACCGTGTCGACCTTCCCGACGGGCACCCCGGCGATCCGCACCTTGGCGCCGGACGCGAGCCCGGACACGTCGGTGAACGTCGCATGATAGTCGTGGGCCGTGGTGAACCGGTACTGACTGAACACCAGCGCCAGTCCGGCGAAGACGAGCAGCATCACCG
>NZ_JBAQEO010000763.1:0-5668 GCF_049286785.1 Rhodococcus sp. (in: high G+C Gram-positive bacteria)
CCCTTTCGCGTCACCGCCGGATTCCACCAGACCCTGCCGCAGATGCCGGTCTCGGAATACCCGGGCACCAAGGGGTTCATCGACGACGTCTTCTCCAACCCGGGCGGCTCAGAGATGTCGGCGGGCTATTTCGAACTCGAGCGCACGGACGCCCCACTCGACTACTACTACGCCTACGACGAGATGAAGGTCGTCCTCGAAGGTGAGTTCACCCTGGAGAACCTCGACACCGGCCAGGTCGAGGTGGCGAAGGCGAAAGATGCCATCTTCTTCCCAAAGGGCTCGCGGATCCGCTTCACCACCCCCGACCGCGCACTGGCCTACTTCGTCGGCCACCGATCCTTCGCCCCCTGATCCGCCATGGCGGTATCGATGAAGTCGACCAGTGTTCCGCGCTGGCGATCCGACTACTCGGCCGTCGACGACCTGGCCGCCGGCTCAGTCGTCACCCGCTACGTGCTCATCTCGGACAGTTCGGTCAGCCCGCCGGCCATACGCGAGTTGATCGAGCGAGTGGCCCCTGTCCCCACTCGAACGTCGAGCGTCGATGACGTGGACGGATCCGGGCTCGGGATGCTCGACGAACTGCTGTCCGAAGCGCGCATCGGATGGCGGTTCGTCGTGGCGGGTTCCGAGCGGACGGTGGGAGCAGTGCGGGCTCGGTTGATCTCCGCGGGCGCGTTGCCCGCGGAGATCGCCGCGGTGATCAGCGACGACACCGCTGATGCTCGGGTGCGCGACGTGTTGTGCGCGCATTGCCGCACGACGTCGCACTCGGTGCCGGTGGCCATCGGCGGTCGGACACAGTGTGCGGGGTGTGCGGCCGAACTCACCGTCTACTACCACTTCTCCCGGCGCCACAGCGCGTACCTGGGATATCGCGCGGATGCGGAGGAACTGCCATGACCATGACCCTCGAAACAGTTGCGGGCAAGAGCATTACGGGCGGACTGGTTCTCACGGTCCGCGAGGCACGGTTGTTGTGCTCGGGAATCCGTCAGATCGTGCTCGCGGATCCGGCGGGCCGCACCCTGCCGTCATTCACCCCGGGCAGTCATATCGCGGTCAACTGGGCCGAGGGTCGGCACAATTCCTACTCGCTCACCGGTCCCTCGATCGAGCCGGACCACTATGCGATCTCGGTCCGGCTCGACGAAAACGGCCACGGCGGTTCACGCTGGGTCCACGGCCTCGCGCCGGGGCAGAGAATCCGGGTGAGCCTTCCGCGGAGCGCCTTCGCCCCCGTGCTCAATGCTCGGCACCACCTGCTGATCGCGGGCGGAATCGGCGTCACACCGATCCTGTCGCACGTCCGGGCCGCCCTCGAATGGGGTCGTTCGTTCGAAGTGATCTATTCCTTCCGTGACCAACTGGGTGCGCACGCCGACGAACTGGCTGCTCTCTGCGGCGACCGGGTGATGACGGTATCCACGCCGGTAGAGCTCGAGGACTGCCTGGTCGCCAAGCTGGCGGACCAGCCACTCGGAACCCACGTCTACACCTGCGGTCCCGCGCCGATGATCTCGGCGGTGGCCGAGTGGGCCCGCGACTGCGGCTGGCCGCCGGATCGGGTGCACTCGGAGGCGTTCGGAGCGGGCCCGCTGCCCGAAGGAACGCCCTTCGCCGTCAACCTCGGACGCACCGGAATGGTCGTTCCCGTGCCCTCCGGCACGAGCCTTCTCGAAGCCTTGCTGGACAAGGGAATCAACGTCCCGAACCTCTGCCGCCAGGGTGTGTGCGGCGAATGCCGGCTGACAGTGCGCGGCGGCCGGATCGAACACCGCGACCTGTTCCTGACCGACGCGGAGAAGGCCGCCGGAGATTCGATCATGCCGTGCGTATCACGCTCCGCAGGAGACACATTGGAGATCGAGCTGTGACATCCACCGACGCGCGTGCCGACCACATCGCACACTTTCCGTTTCCCCTCCCCCGCGACCGGTACCGCTACAGCACCAACGTCGAGCCGGCCGGAAACTCCACCGACACCGTGGCCGGCAGCTGGGGCGAGAACCGCATCGACATCGACGGCCACTACCACCGAGAGCTCGCCGAGCGCGAGCGAATCCTGGTCGAGGACCCGTCGAGGCACCAGTGCCTGCCCCACATGGTCCCCGCCGCCTGGGACGCGATGCTCACCCTGATGCGCACCCTCGCCGACGAATACCCGGACACCATGACCCTCGAACAACGCCGAGACGGGTGGTTGTGGAAGAACGACCTACTCGGGATCGAACACAGCTTCGTGTTCGGTGACCGCGACACGTTGCCTGCGCCGCCGCTGGCATACATCTGCAACCAAATCCAGGAAGACGTCGTGCTCCTCGATCAGCGCGAGGGCGCGTTGTGGGGCGACGCCGGACTGGTGACGTTCGCGGCGGACTGGTCTTTCGGATTCGACGTGGGCATGAGCTTCCTCGAGATCCACGGCCCCGTCCCACGGATTCACAGCGAGAACATCATCACCCGCGCACACAATTTCCTGATGCGGCTCGGGCCCGGCCAAAGTTACCGGCGCACCAACTGGACGCTGACCGTGGACGGCAAACTCGACACGTCGACCGAGACCTATCCCGAGTGGGGGAAGGACCGGCGCACCCTCGCCGACGGTCCGCTCGACGAGGTCGGTGACCGCCTCTTCCTGAGAACCGAAGTGCAGCATCTGATCCGGCTCGCCCACTCCGGCGCCGTCATGTTCCTGATCCGGACGTATCTGCTGTCGTTCCGAGACGTCGCCTCCGTTCCGGAATGGGGCGAGCGGCTGTACAGGGTTCTCGAGGACCTGCCGGTGGACATGGCCGAATACAAGGGCATCAGCCGCATCCGTGAACCCGGCATGAGATGGCTTCTGACACATGGGGGTGTCGAAACGTGACGCTGACCGACAAGCGACCGCGGCGGGCGGCACCCCCGAACGATCGGGCTCTCGACCTCGCACGCGCGACGGTCTCCGTGATCGCCCGCGACGGCCTGCGCGGGCTGACCACCCAGGCCGTCGCCCTGGAGGCCGAAGCCGACGCCGCAGTCCTGCGTGGCTTCGGCTCAACCGATGCCCTCATCGATGCCGCGCTCCGCTACGCGCTCGACAAGAGTGCGAGCATCTTCGACGGCATCACTTCAGGCTCGTCGCTCGACAACTTCGTCGAGCACCTCACCGACCTCGTCGCCCGAGATCCCGACCTTCAGGTCTTCCAGTACGAACTGATGCTCGAGTCCCGGCGGACGCCTCGCCTCGACCCACACGTGAAGCTGCTGTACGCCACCTACCTCGAGGCGACGTCCCAGGCGCTGACCCGCCTGGGCATCACCGCCGACGAAGACCTGACCTTGCTGGTCTACTCGGCAATCGAAGGATTCATCATGCACCAGCTCGTCGCCAAGGATCGTCCAGCTACAGAACGCGCGATCGAACGCCTACGCAGGATCCTCTCGACCGCAAGGTAGTTCGCGCATGCGGTGCCGCTCCCGGCGGGCCTTCACGGGCGGTCGAAAATCTCGGCCTTCAGGATCAACGCATTTCCGGACGTGGTGACAGATCCCCGCTCGACGAGAAGGCAATCACCTTGCCCGACGGGCCCGAGGTCCGTCGTCAACCGCCCGTCGAGGACCAGCAAGAGTGCGGCCACTCGCTCGTCGGCGTTCAGGTCGAAGAGTAGGCCGGCATCGATGATCTCGACGGCGGCCGCAGCGCTCGACCTGTCGACCATCACGTTGAACGCCTCCGTCGGCCCCGCCGCGACACAGTCGGGTCCGCTCTCTCCGGCGAACGACGTCGGGCTCAGGCGCGGTATCACTGTCGGGGCGGCGCCGAAGTCCAGTGACACCGGGTGCGGGCCGATCACGGTGAATATCCGGTCCACACCGGAGAAGCATGAGAATGTCGAATTCGCTTGGAGTGTCGCGACACTGAACCGCCACCGGGAGGCGACACCGGTGGCGATCTCCGCAGTGCTCCCCAGCCCGTTGGCCCACCGGGCGGTCCGGCGATCCGCGCAGTGGATGATGCGCGCCGTTCGATCCGCAAGCAAGGCCTCTCCTCAGCTATCGCGTCTACTGATGAGATGCTAGATCAACTGACACAGCGCAGCGATCTCCACCCTCGGTGTCAGATCCGGCCCTTGCGGAACCAGCGCTAATTAACACATTCGTCACCGAGCCACCAACTTTCGCAATCTTATCTTTGGTTTACTACAGCTACACAATGATTCCCACTGGCGGACACCTTCCGTGTCGCGTCATTACTCCATCTAAGGGGACGACTTTATGAATGAAGCAGTCGCTGCGGCCGACACCGCCTGGATTCTGGCGGCATTCATGGCGGTGAGCCTGATGGTGCCGGGGCTGGCCATGTTCTACGGCGGAATGGTCAGCGCCCGCAACACACTCAACATGGCCATGATGACGTTCGGCGCCTTCGCCGTGGTCGGCGTGCTGTGGATCCTGTTCGGTTACTCCGCCGTCCTCGGTAACTCCCTCGGCGGGGCCGGTATCCTCGGCGACCCACTCGAGTTCTTCGGCTCGAGCTCGCTACTGCAGGCACCGACCGAACCCGGTTTGCCACCCGCTCTGATCTCGGGATTCCAATTACTGTTCGCGGCGATCACAGTCGCCCTCATCTCGGGCGCGCTCGCCGACCGGATGAAGTTCGGCGCCTGGATGGTGTTCGCCGGACTCTGGGCCACGTTCGTGTACTTCCCTGTCGCGCACTGGGTCTTCGCGTTCGACTCCGAGGACGGCTCCGTAATCGGTGGATGGATCGCGAACACTCTCGGTGCCATCGACTTCGCAGGCGGCACCGCCGTCCACATCAACGCCGGTGTAGCGGCCCTCGCCCTCGTGCTGGTGCTCGGCGCCCGCAAGACATTCCCCGCCCCGCCCCGCCCGCACAGCCTTCCGCTGACCATGCTCGGAGCCGGCATCCTGCTGTTCGGCTGGTTCGGGTTCAACGGCGGCTCCGCCCTGTCAGCGGGTCTCAGCGCTTCCGTCGTCGTTCTGAACACCATCGCCTCGGCCTGCGCCGGCATCTGCGCCTGGCTGATAGTCGAGAAGCTGCGCGAAGGTCGTGCCACCTCACTGGGTGCCGCGTCCGGGCTGATCGCGGCGCTCGTCGCTATCACGCCGGCATGTGGCGCGGTCTCCCCCCTCGGCGCGCTGGCGATCGGAGCGGCTGCGGGCGCGGTGTGCTGCCTGGCGGTATCGGTGAAATACCGACTCGGATACGACGATGCACTCGACGTGGTGGGGGTTCACCTCGTCGGCGGCGTCTTGGGCACGGTGCTGATCGGCTTCATTGCAGACCCGGCGGCCCCCAACGGCGTGGCAGGACTCTTCTACGGTGGCGGCTTCGACGTCCTCTGGCGCCAATGTGTGGCCGTGGCAGCAGTTCTCGCGTACAGCTTCGTCGTGACAGTCATTATCGCGTTGGCGCTGAAGAAGGTGATGGGAATCCGGGCCCATCCCGACAACGAGTACGACGGACTCGACGTCTCCGTCCACGGGGAAACGGCATACGTCCTCGACTCCGCGACCCTCACGGGGCAGACCCACGACGTATCCGACGCGGTCCTGGGGGCCGAGCGAATCACGAATAGCGCGGCGAAGGATGCAGCGACGGCCTGAACCGACAAAGCGACGACAGCAGTGGCCCTGCCCGCGGTGCTCCGCGGGC
>NZ_JBAQEO010000764.1:0-8670 GCF_049286785.1 Rhodococcus sp. (in: high G+C Gram-positive bacteria)
GGGTTAGCCCGACGCTGCCGAGCCTTCCGAGGGAATGAGCACGCCGCTTCCCAGCCAGCGGCACGCGGCAAGTGCGTTTTCGAGTTCCAGGCGGTGCTCCCGCACGCTCCGGCCCAGGAGGTCTTCGGCCTTGTGCACTCGGTACGCCACCGAGTTCTTGTGCATGTGCATGGTCGTCGCCGTGGTGGTGAAGCTCCCGCCGCTCGAGAGGAACTCCCGGAGGGTCTCCCGGAGTTGCGCGGATGCCGGGTCGTCCGTGGCCAGCGGACCGAGAACGTCGCCCACCCAGGCGCGGGTGGCGCCGAGATCGGAACACATCAACGCCACGGCGCCCACGTCACGAATGGTGACGACCCTGGGTTCGCTCAGAGGGGAGGCCTCGACCACCAGCTGCGCCTGCGTGGCCTGCTTGTGTGTGCGTACGAACCCGTCCACACCTGCCTGCGGTGTGCCGATGGCAGCCCTGATCTTGTGATCCCAGCCTTCGGCGGCTGCCGCCAACTCGGAACCGTCGACCCTTGTGTGCTTACCCAGCGGCAGCCATACCCAACCGGTGCGCTCATCGTGCGGCTCGAACAGTGGCGGTGCACTGCTGTACCGGAGTTGGTCGGCGAGAGCGTTCACCGATCGCTCCAGATGGGCGAGGAGATCGTCGGCAGGTTCGCTCCGGTCGATCCACACGATCATGCCCAGATGATGCTGCCCGAGCCGGTATCCGAGCGTGCTCTCGGTTGCTCCGATGTCGACCGGACGGCCCGCGAGAATGTCGTCGATTCGCGCGGACCGACTGGTGTTGCGGTTGAGCAACCATGCTTCTCGCTCCCGGTCGTAGATGCTCAGCAACTGCTGGGACACCTTGTCGATATGCTCCGACACCACCGCCATGATCGCCAGCGTCGCCTGAGTGATGTCCGTCTTGTCGTCACTGAGCGAGGCGAGTCCCTCCACGCACCAGCGCAGGAATTTGTCCTGATAGAGGCGGAAGGCTCGTTCGAGTGAGGCGATCGGGATGCCACGTTGTGCAAAGAGGCGGGCATAGGTCAGGGTGTTGGGGGACGGCTCGACCTCGGGGACATCGGTCCCGTGACGGAATATCTGCATGGTGATGGCCATGGTCTCCTCGACGCCCGCAGTCAACAGCTGCCGCAGGTCGGGATCTCGGCCGAGTATTTCGATCTCGCTCGTGATCGACGCGACGAATTCTTCCGCGAGGGCGGCGTGACGCCCTTCCGTGAAGGCGGCGAGTTCGAGGATCAGTGCCCGCGCCGTGGCAGGCGGGTGAGGGTCCGTCTCGGACCTGTCCGGTCGCTGATCGCTCATCATTGATGACCTTCTTCCGTCGAGTCACTCCGGGAACCGGCCGACTTCGATCACCACTTTGCCACCAGCATGTCCCGACTCCACGAGTTCGAGTGCCTCACCGGCGCGGGCGAGGTGGAAACGCGGGCGGGTGGAAATATTCACTCCGCCCTGTTCGGCACAGTGAACGGCTCACCGAAGAAATTCGGTGAGCCGTTCACGGGGGTCCGGTCAGGAGCCGAACGAGCCGGTCCCGAGTCCACCTCCCTGGCCTTCTCCCATCAGCTCCATCAACATCGCGAGAATCCCGACGAGTTGTGTGAGTATTTCCATTTCTTCCTCCGATCACTGCGGATACCGAAAGGCAGCGATCCGGGTAGCCCCATGTACCTCGATGGACAGCCGCCACCCCGTTCATCGGCGCGGCGGCCGCGGAGGTTACACGTCCGTGCCGGGCATTTCCGCGATGTCGGTATCGACTGATTGGATGGTCTCATGCTGCATGGCCTCTGGAGTCCGGATTCCGGCTTGATGCTGTGGGCCGAGAACCAGGATCCGGCGGCGGAGGGCGCCACCGATCCGGTGGGCGGGGTGTTGCAGCGCAGGTTCCGGCATCGGGTGAAGGTGCCGATGGCGGTGCCGTCGGGTATCGAACTCGTGGAGTGGCCCGCGGTGGCGATGGCTCCCCCGGACGCGGCGGAGTTACTGCTGTCGGTATCGGCGCGGGACGTGCGGGTCTCCGGCGATCTGCTCTACCTCGCGCATGTCGCCCGAGGCATCGAGCGGTGGGTGCGAGCCGGACGGGTGGTGCCGGAGGTGCACCGCGCAGAGGGTGCCTGGTGGCCTCGATGGCAACTGCTCGGGGGTGAGCGGCAGCGGGCCTGGCTCACCGAGCTCGTGGTGGCGATGCCACCCGTCCAGCGGTACGGGACGAGTGCCCGTGCGGTACTCGAGGATGTCGTCAGCGAGCTCACCGATCCGGTCACCCGTCGAGTTCTCGACAGCCGTCCTTCCGGGGACCGGCAGCACGCGGCGCATCCCCTTGTCGAGGCCCTCGGGAAGGGGACGCCGTTCGACGACGCCACCGCGCAGCTGTCCGGGGCGCTCGACCGGTGGCGCGACAGCCTCTCGGTGGACGAGCCGGAGCTGGTTCTGCGGCTCCTCGAACCGGATGACGTGGACGCGGAGGGCGAATGGGATCCCGATGTCGCCCTGTGGCGACTTCAGGTGTGTCTTCGTCCGGACGGAGAGGCGCCCGAGCCTGTTCGGCTACACCGGGTAGAGGCGAGTCTTCTCCAGGTGGGTGTCCGCAAGCTGACGGAGGCGGTGGCCGCCTATCCGCGACTGCAGGATGTCCCGAGCGATCCGGACAGTCTCGACCTGATGTTGCCCACCGCTGTGGTCATCGATCTCGTCGGTCACGGCGCCGCCGCGTTGAAGGAGAAGGGCATCAGCCTGCTGCTGCCGCGGGCGTGGAGCGTTGCAGCGCCGTCGATGCGGTTGCGGGTGAGCGCCCCGGGCAGTCCGGTTGCCGCGGAGGGCCGGTCGGTCGGCAAGGACCAGCTGGTGCAGTACAACTGGGAGCTGGCGCTCGGTGACACCGTGTTGACGGCTGCCGAGATGGCTCGGCTGGTCGACGCGAAGAGCGACCTCGTACGGTTGCGGGGCGAATGGGTGCAGGCCGATTCCGAGATACTGTCGCGGGCCGCCCGCTACGTGGCGGAGCGGCACGGCAGCGGCGATCGGGCCATTGTCGACTTGCTGAAGGATCTCCTTTCCGACGATCTGTCCGACCTTCCGGTGGAGGAGGTCACCGCTACGGGATGGGCGGCCGCACTCGTCGACGGCGACACTCGCCCCGAGGATGTGCCGGTCCCGGAACGCCTGGTGGCGACACTGAGGCCCTATCAGCAGCGCGGTCTCGAGTGGCTGGCGTTCATGAGCAGGCTCGGACTCGGCGCCGTCCTCGCCGACGACATGGGGCTGGGCAAGACGCTGCAACTGCTTGCCCTCCTCGCACACGAGAACGCCACGACGCCCACACTTCTGGTGTGCCCGATGTCGGTCGTCGGCAACTGGCAGCGGGAGGCTGCCCGTTTTGTTCCCACCCTGCGGGTCCTCGTGCATCACGGTCCGCAACGGCTGAACGGCGAGGAACTGTCCGCGGCAGTCGCACAGAGCGATCTGGTGATCACCACGTACGCGCTGATGGCCCGCGACCTTACGCAACTAAAGGAGCTGGAGTGGCGTCGGGTGGTGCTCGACGAGGCGCAGCACATCAAGAACGCGAAGACCTCGCAGGCCAGGGCGGCTCGGAGCATCCCGGCCGCGCACCGGGTGGCGCTGACGGGAACACCGGTCGAGAACAGGCTCGACGAACTGCGGTCCATCCTCGACTTCGCCAATTCCGGGATCCTGGGGTCGGAGGCGATGTTCCGCAAGCGTTTCGTGGTGCCGATCGAGCGCGAGAAGGACGAGACCGCCCTGGCCAGGCTCCGCGCCGTCACATCTCCGTTCATCCTGCGCCGGGTCAAGACGGACCCTTTCGTGATCGCCGACCTGCCCGACAAGTTCGAGATGACCGTGCGCGCCAATCTCACCGCCGAACAGGCCGCGCTGTACCGCGCGGTGGTCGACGACATGATGGAGCAGATCCGGGACAAGAAGGGAATGAAGCGCAAGGGCGCCGTTCTCGCGGCGCTGACCAAGCTCAAGCAGGTGTGTAATCATCCCGCGCATTTCCTTCGCGACGGATCGGCCGTCACGCGGCGCGGGCAGCACCGCTCCGGCAAGCTGGGGCTTGTCGAGGACATCCTCGAGTCCGTCCTCGCGGACGACGAGAAAGCGTTGCTGTTCACGCAATTCCGTGAATTCGGTGATCTCGTGACCCCGTACCTGTCGGAGCGGTTCGGCACCCCCGTGCCCTTCCTTCACGGCGGTGTGTCCAAACAGAAGAGGGACGACATGGTCGCCGCCTTCCAGTCGGAGGACGGTCCGCCGATCATGATGCTGTCGCTGAAAGCCGGCGGAACCGGGCTCAATCTCACCGCAGCCAACCATGTGGTGCACCTCGACCGGTGGTGGAATCCTGCGGTGGAGAACCAGGCCACGGATCGGGCTTTCCGAATCGGTCAGCGCCGCGACGTCCAGGTCCGGAAGTTGGTGTGTGTGGGGACGCTCGAGGAGCGGATCGACGCGATGATCGCCACCAAGCAGGAATTGGCCGATCTCGCTGTCGGAACGGGCGAGAACTGGGTGACAGAGATGAGCACCGAGCAACTCGGCGAGCTGCTGCGACTCGGAGACGAGGCAGTGGGCGAGTGAACGAGCGAAAACGCGGCCCGTACTTCGGCCAGTACACGAAACGGCGACCGGTGGCCGGCGGTCTCGAGGCGCGGTCCAAACGCGGGTCATTCGGACGCACGTGGTGGGGACGGGAACTGGTCGACATCATCGAATTCGTCGCCGACAAGGGCCGGATGTCGCGTGGCCGGAGCTACGCGCGTAGCGGCCAGGTGATTTCTCTGGACATCCGCAGCGGGAAGGTCACCGGCGAGGTTCAGGGAAGCCAGCTCCAGCCGTTCGTCGCCACCGTCTCGATCGATCCGCTCGACGAGTCCGAGATCGCCGAACTGGTTGCACTCGTTCGCAGACAGCCCGGGAGCCTGGCGATGCTGGCCGGTGGCGACGTGCCGGACATTCTCGGACCACTCCTTCTCCCGTCCGGTTCCTCCGCGTTGGACTACGACTGCACGTGCCCGGACGACGGCTGGCCGTGCAAACACGCGGCAGCGGTCGCGTATCTGACCACCGAACGGATCGACGAGAATCCGCTCGAGATCCTCACGCTGCGGGGAGTCTCGCTGGAGGCGCTGATCGACCGAGTGGGCGGTGAGGAGTCGGGTTCCGACACCGGCGATTGGTTCGGTGACGCGACGCGCCTCCCAGCGCTACCCGACGTCCCGTTCAGACCGGCGATCGACGATCTCGACCCCCTGCTGCTGCGCAAGGCCGTCCGATCGGTCAGCGAGGACGAACGGGAAGTGAATGCCACGGTGGAGGAGATGACGGCGCTCTACCGGCTGTTGCGCTGATGTTCCCGACCAGCTCTCGGCACCTGCGAAGCTTGCTCTGCATGGCTGTCCCGGACCTGTGGCGGAGCCGGCAGGTTGCTGCAGAATCGTCCGTCCGGCGTCGCCAGGCGCTACTAGACTGGGTCGGCATCGCGATCGGACCGGGCAACGCCGTCCAGCGGGAGGATTCGACCATCATTCGCACACCCTGTGACCTGCGCGCATACACCTATCCGGAGGTGGGTGCGAGTCGAGAGGGTCGGTGTCCCGAGGGGTATCGATACCTGAGCGAGCACAAGACGATCGGTGCCGGTCCGGAGGTGTTCGAGGCTGCGGTCGAGACGCTCTTCACCTGGAACATGCACCGCGGTGCCGGGTTGACGGTGCGGCCGGACACGCCTTCCGCGGTGGCGGGCAACACGGTCAACCTGCATGTGGGCAGGGGACTGATAGGCGTGGATATCTGTTGCCGGGTCGTGTACGTCGTCGACGAGCCGCGTCTGAAGGGATTCGCGTACGGCACCCTCGAGGGGCATCCCGAGATCGGCGAGGAGAGATTCGTCGTCGAGCAGTGCGACGACGGCACGGTCGTCGCTACGATCTCGGCTTTTTCGAGGCCGGGGCGGTGGTACACACGGTTGGGTGGCCCCGCGGGCCGGGTAGTACAGAAACTGATGGCGCGGAGATATCTCCGGGCGCTGGAGTCGAGCCCCCGGTGATACCGGGCTCCTGGGCATGCACGATTCTAGACATACATGGACATCCAACTATAGGATGCGCTATATATTTCGAAGTCCCTGATCATCGAGCAAGGAACGGGTTCGCACAATGGTTCAAGAGCTATCTCACTTCGTCGGCGGCAAGCGTGTACCCGGTGCCTCCAACCGGTTCGGCGACGTCTACGACCCCAACACCGGTCAGGTCCAGGCGCGGGTCCCGCTTGCCGACAAGGCAGAGACCGAGGCGATCATCGCGAACGCAGTCGACGCGCAGCGCGAGTGGGCAGCGTTCAATCCGCAGAAGCGTGCGCGTGTCCTGATGAAGTTCCTGCAGTTGGCGCAGGAAGAGATGGATTCGCTGGCGCGGCTGCTGTCTTCCGAGCACGGCAAGACCATCGCCGACTCCAAGGGCGACATCCAGCGCGGCCTCGAGGTCATCGAGTTCGCCGTCGGCGCGCCGCACCAGCTCAAGGGTGAGTTCACCGCTTCCGCGGGCACCGGCATCGATGTCTACTCCATGCGTCAGCCCCTCGGCGTGGTCGCCGGCATCACCCCCTTCAACTTCCCGGCCATGATTCCGTTGTGGAAGGCCGGACCGGCTCTCGCCACGGGTAACGCCTTCATCCTCAAGCCCTCCGAGCGCGACCCCTCGGTGCCGCTTCGGCTGGCCGAGTTGTTCCTCGAGGCCGGGCTGCCCGCTGGTGTGTTCAACGTGGTCAACGGTGACAAGGAAGTCGTGGACGTCCTGCTCACCGACGACCGGGTCAAGGCGGTCGGCTTCGTCGGCTCCACGCCCATCGCGCAGTACATCTATGAGACGGCGGCTGCGCACGGCAAGCGCGCCCAGTGCTTCGGCGGGGCCAAGAACCACGCCATCGTGATGCCCGATGCCGACCTCGACGAGGTGGCCGACGCGCTGATCGGCGCCGGCTACGGCTCCGCGGGCGAGCGCTGCATGGCGATCTCCGTCGCCGTCCCCGTCGGCGAGGAGACCGCCGACGCACTGGTCGCGAAGCTCACCGAGCGGGTCGCCAAGCTGAAGATCGGCCGCAGTGACGACGAGACCGCCGACTTCGGTCCGCTGGTCAGCAAGGATGCCGCCGCACGAGTCGACGAATACATCCAGATCGGCATCGACGAGGGCGCCGAGGCAGTGGTGGACGGCCGTGGTTTCACCCTCGAAGGTCACGAGGACGGCTTCTTCGCCGGCGCGACCCTGTTCGACAAGGTGACGCCCGAGATGCGGATTTACAAGGAAGAGATCTTCGGGCCCGTCCTGCTGGTGACCCGCGCCGCCGACTACGAGGAGGCTCTGCGGCTGCCCAGCGAGCACGAGTACGGCAACGGTGTCGCGATCTTCACCCGCGACGGCGATACGGCCCGCGATTTCACGCACCGCGTCAATGTCGGCATGGTCGGCGTCAACGTGCCGATTCCCGTCCCGATCGCGTACCACACCTTCGGTGGCTGGAAGCGGTCCGGTTTCGGTGACCTCAACCAGCACGGCCCCGACTCCTTCCGGTTCTACACCAAGACCAAGACCGTGACGCAGCGTTGGCCTTCCGGCAAGAAGGAAGAAACCAACCACTTCGTCATCCCCACGATGAACTGAACGGATCTTTCATGTTCACCTTGACCGATGACGAGCGGGCGATCCGGGACACCGCGCGTGACTTCGCGGCGGAGCATCTCGCCCCGCATGCCGTGGAATGGGATCAGACCAAACACTTCCCGGTGGACGTCCTCCGCAAGGCGGCGTCGCTGGGAATGGGCGGAATCTACATCCGGGAGGATGTGGGTGGTTCCGAACTGACCCGGGTCGACGCCGCGCGGATCTTCGAGGAACTCGCCAAGGGTGATCCGTCGATCTCCGCCTACATTTCCATCCACAACATGGTGACGTGGATGATCGACAAGTTCGGCAGCGACCAGCAGCGGCACCAGTGGGTGCCCGGGCTGTGCTCGATGGACCAACTGGGCAGCTACTGCCTCACCGAGCCCGGAGCCGGCTCGGACGCGGCGGCGCTCAGCACCAAGGCGGTTCGTGACGGCGACGACTACGTGCTGAACGGGGTCAAGCAGTTCATCTCCGGTGCGGGTGTTTCCGATGTCTACCTCGTGATGGCCCGTACCGGGGCGAGCGGTCCGAAGGGAATCTCGGCGTTCATCGTCCCCAAGGATTCCGCGGGTCTGTCGTTCGGCGCCAACGAGATCAAGATGGGCTGGAACGCTCAGCCCACCCGGCAGGTGATCTTCGAGGACGTGCGCGTGCCTGCCGCCAACCTGCTCGGCGTCGAGGGCGGTGGTTTCCGGATCGCCATGCTCGGTCTCAACGGCGGCCGGCTCAACATCGCGGCCTGCTCGGTCGGGGGCGCCCAGGCGGCACTCGACAAGACCGTCGACTACCTCGCGGACCGTAAGGCATTCGGCTCGGCGTTGCTGGATTCGCAGGCACTGCAGTTTCAGCTCGCCGACATGCGGACGGAACTCGAGGCGGCGCGCACACTGCTGTGGCGGGCGGCGGCCGCGCTCGAGGAGGGCGCGCCGGATGTTGTCGAACTGTGCGCGATGGCCAAGCG
>NZ_JBAQEO010000765.1:0-17827 GCF_049286785.1 Rhodococcus sp. (in: high G+C Gram-positive bacteria)
TCGATGATCGGCATGATCGTGCCGATCTCGTTGTTGGCCCACATCACCGTGACCAGGGCGGTCTCTTCGGCGTAGACGGCCAGGGCATCACGCAGTGCCTGCGGTGACACCCGACCCAGATCATCGACGGGCAGCCAGGTGACCTGCGCGCCCTCGTGCTTCTCGAGCCATTCGACGGCGTCCAGAACGGCATGGTGTTCGACGGAGCTCGCCAGGATCCGGACCCGGGCAGGGTCGGCATCGCGACGGGCCCAGAAGATGCCCTTCACAGCGAGGTTGTCGCTCTCGGTGCCACCGGAGGTGAAGATCACCTCGGACGGTCGTGCGCCGAGATCGGCGGCGATGGACTCACGCGCCTCCTCGATCCGACGGCGGGCCGCACGGCCGGAACCGTGCAACGACGACGCGTTACCGACCGTGGAAAAGACATCGATCATCGCCTGAACGGCAGCAGGCACCATCGGGGTGGTAGCTGCGTGGTCCAGGTAGACGGGAGAATCGGCACTGCGGGCAGAGGTCATGACCCGACCAGGATAGCTCAGGCGCTCAATCGCTCCGTCCCGTCGATCCGCTCACCAGGCGCTGCCGGCGCCGGATCGATGATGTCGTGCGCCACGAAATCGATGTCCTCGGCCCCGCGTACCGCTCTCTCACACCGCGCCGCGAGGTCCCACCGCGACTCTCCCGGATACTCGATCCGGGCCAGACGGATCTCCGCGGTGACCCCCTTGTGACGAATGATGCGCCGGATCGACTGCCCGATCGTCTCGTCGCCGACGAAACACAGTCCAGTGGTGAGTGCACCGTCCAATCCCGTATACCGCAGCGAAATGGGCTGGACCGGGCATTCCGCATCGATCGCAGCCTGGAACATCGCGGGCCGGAATCCCCCGTAGGCACGGCCACACCAGGTGGTGCCCTCGGGAAACACCACCACTCGCTCCCCGTCCCGCAGCCTGCCCGTGATGGTCGCCACGGTGTCCGGGAGCGCGCGCAGGCGGTGACGGTCGATGGGAACCACTCGCATTCGCCGCGCGAGCGATCCCAGAACGGGCCAATCGAGAAGATCGGCCCGGGCTACGAAGTTCGCCGGCGCGATGGCGCTGAGCACCAGCACATCGGTCCACGACACGTGACCGGCGACGACCAGGATCCCGCCGGTATGCCGCCGTTTTCCGCGCTGATCGGCGATCACCAGTCGCACACCCACGCAGCGAAGCAGGATCCACGAGTAACGCCGCTGCAGAGCGGTCCGATGCGACCGGGGCAGTATCCAACCCGCCGTGAGCAACGGCGCTGTCGCGAGCGCGGCCGCCACCAGAATCCACCGGCAGGCCACTGTAATATTCGACACAGTGGCCGTCTGCGGCGGCAGACACCCCTCCCCACACGGACTCGACGGCATCCACGCGTGCGCGATCTCCGATTCCTGGCCGGAAACCACGACGCTCATGCCTGGATCCCGGCTTCGAGGGTCGCCGACGCGGAACGCAGTCGTTCCAGGTATCGCTCGTTCGTGCTGTGGAGTCCTTGCAGTGCAACGAAGTCGGCGACCCCGAAGTCGGGGTCGTGCGCGGGTTCGCCGCACACCTTTGCTCCGAGTCGGAGATAGCCGCGCAACAGCGGGGGAAGAACCGGCCGGCCCGTCGGGGCGATTTCGTCGAGGGACCGCCCGTCGACGCGTACGGGATTGTGCGGGACGGCCCGGGCGGCCGGATCGTTGCCGTACTTCTCGAGCAGGAAGTCACGCACGCCGCGCACATTGGAACCCGGCACGGCGCCGGGGTGTTCCTGCATCGGGACCGACACGCAGCCCATCACCCAGTGGTAGCCGGTCAGCTGGAGGTAATGGAGGATGCCGGCCCACATCAGGCTCAGGACCGACCCTGAACGGTGTGCGGGGTCGACGCACGCCCGGCCCATCTCGACGATCCGGTTGCCGACGGGATCGAGGGCCGAGACGTCGAATTCGGTCGCGGTGTAATAGCCGCCGGCATCGGCTGCGGCGTCCGGCGGAAGCATGCGGTAGCAACCGACGAAGTCACCGGTCTCCTCATGGCGTACCAGCAGATGATCACAGAATTCGTCGAAGCGGTCGGCATCGAGCTCCTCCGCGACCGGCGGAATCGAGAATCCGGGCTCGGAAGCGAACACCCGGTACCGCAGACGCTGGGCGGCGATCCGAAGCTCACGGTCGGAGGAGACGACCAGGGAGTACTTGGGCGGAATTACAACAGAATCTGCGGAATCACTCGCGGCGCGAAGAACAGACGAAGTTGTCATGGCGCAGGTCTACCGAGCCACGGCGGCGCCGGGGCATCGACCAGATGTCGTGTCGATGCAGGCCGGATGAACGCGCAGAGACGACTGCGGCCCCGCTCCCGAGACGGGAACGGGGCCGCACGCCGGTGGGTATCAGCCCTTGTGCGACTTGACAGCTTCGGTGAGCTGCGGAGCGACGTTGAACAGGTCGCCGACGATGCCGAAGTCCGCGATCTCGAAGATCGGAGCTTCCTCGTCCTTGTTCACAGCGACGATGGTCTTCGACGTCTGCATACCTGCACGGTGCTGGATGGCACCGGAGATGCCGAGCGCGATGTACAGCTGCGGGGACACCGTCTTACCGGTCTGACCGACCTGAAACTGGCCCGGATAGTAACCCGAGTCCACCGCGGCACGCGAAGCGCCGACAGCGGCACCGAGCGAGTCGGCGAGGTCTTCGACGACCGAGAACTTGTCGGCACTGCCGACACCGCGACCACCGGACACGACCACGGTCGCCTCGGTGAGCTCGGGACGGTCGCCACCGACGATCGGATCACGCGAGGTGATCTTGACCGCGCTCTCGTCCTGAGCCGGAACCTCGACGACGACCTTCTCGCCGGCCGCGGATTCGGGTTTCGCCTCGACGGCACCCGGACGGACCGAGATGACCGGGACCTCACCGTTAGCCTTCGCATCGACGGTGAACGCGCCACCGAAGATGGAGTGCACGGCGGTGCCGTCGGATTTCACATCGACGACGTCGACGAGCAGGCCGGAGCCGATGCGGGCCGCAAGGCGTCCGGAGACCTCCTTGCCCTCGACGCTGGCGGCGGTGATGACCGCAGCCGGGGACGCCGACTCGACGAGCGACGCGAGAACGTCGACCTTGGGGGTGATCAGGTACCCCTCGATGTCGTCCGACTCGGCCACGTAGATCTTGGCCGCACCCGCCGCTGCGAGGGCATCGGCGAGCTTGTCGGCGGTGCCGGCGGGGCCGGTGACCACTGCGGACGGTTCACCGAGCGCACGCGCCGCGGTGATGAGTTCGGTGCTGACCTTCTTCAGGGCACCCTCTGCGTGCTCGACGAGCACCAGTACTTCTGCCATGTCTGAAACTCTCCCTGTATGTGTCTGCTGGTCTGTGGAGGGCGCGGTCAGATGATCTTCTGGCCCACGAGGTATGCGGCGATCTTGCTGCCGCCGTCGCCCTCGTCCACGATGCGCTCACCAGCGGTACGCGGGGGCTTGGGGGTGGAGGCGATCACGGTGGTGCCTGCGTTGGCGACACCGACGGTGTCCGGGTCGACGCCGAGGTCGGCCAGGGTGTAAGTGAGAACTTCCTTCTTCTTCGCGGCCATGATGCCCTTGAAGGAGGGGAAGCGGGGTTCGTTGATCTTTTCGGTCACGCTGACGATGGCCGGAAGGCTCGCCTCGAGTCCGAAGACACCCTCGTCGGTCTCGCGTTCGCCCGTGACCTTGCCGTCGGCGACGGTGAGCTTGCGCAGCTGGGTGAGCTGCGGGATGCCCAGGTACTCGGCGATGATCGCGGGAACTGCGCCGACGCGGCCGTCGGTGGCCTCGTTGCCGGCGATGATCAGGTCTGCGGGCTCACCGTTCTCGAAGGTGATCTGCCCGAGCGCTGCGGCCAGCGTCCACGCGGTCTGGATCGCGTCGGAGCCGTGGAGCGCCGGGTCGTTGATGTGCACAGCCTTGTCGGCACCCATGGAGAGGGCCTTGCGGATGGCGTCGGTGGCGCGGTCCGGACCTGCGGACACCACGGTCACCTCACCGCCCTGCGCCTCCTTGATCAGAAGCGCTTCCTCGACGGCGCGCTCGTTGATCTCGTCGAGCACGGCATCGGCGGCCTCGCGGTCAAGCGTGAAGTCGCCGTCGGTGAGCTTGCGCTCTGACCACGTGTCGGGGACCTGCTTGATCAAAACAACGATGTTCGTCATGGGTCTTCGTCGACCTCCTGTGTTTTCTTGCGTGGTTTCGGTGAGGTGCTCCGCGTGGGCCGAGCTCTCGTCTTCGTTAGGTCTACGCACGAATGCTGTGCGTCAGATTACCTCACGCTAAGTTACCCGCCGGTAACTTGCGCGGAAGCCTTGTTCACCATAAGGCCGAAGAGCCCCTGAAGTCCTGTGATGTGGACCACCTGGATCACTGTGAACCCGAGGGGCACTAACCTCGCTCCGGTGAGCGAATCATTTGTCGGCGACCGCAAGGACGCACCACTTCCCCTGACCGGGGAACGAACTGTGCCCGGAATTCCGGAGGAGAACTACTGGTTCCGACGCCATGAGGTGGTGTACCGCGACCTGCTCGCGCGCTGCGTGGACCGCACGGTTCTCGAGGCCGGATCCGGAGAAGGATACGGCGCCAACATGATTGCCGGGGTCGCCCGCCACGTGACGGGGCTGGACTACGACATCACGGCGGTCGAACACGTCCGGGCGCGGTACCCCCGGGTCGAGATGCTGCACGGCAATCTCGCGGAGCTCCCCCTCGGCGACGCCTCGGTCGAGACGATCGTCAATTTCCAGGTGATCGAGCACCTGTGGGACCAGGCGCAGTTCCTGCGGGAGTGCTTCCGCGTGCTGTCCCCGGGCGGTGAGCTTCTTGTCAGCACACCCAACCGCATCACGTTCTCCCCGGGGCGCGACACACCGCTCAACCCTTTCCACACCCGGGAACTCGACGCCGCCGAACTGACCGATCTCCTCGAGAAGGCCGGTTTCACCGTGTCACTCATGGCCGGCGTCCATCACGGCGACCGGCTGAAGGCACTCGATGCCAAGTACGGCGGCTCGTTCATCAACGCCCAGATCGAACGTGCACTCGCTGGACAGCCGTGGCCCGAGGATCTGGCCCGGGACGTCGAGGGCATCGCCACCGAAGATTTCGTCCTCCAGGAGAGCACGATCGACGACAGCCTCGACTTGGTGGCCGTCGCGGTGAAGGATCCGATTCGGTGACCGAAACGACCACCCGCACCGATGCGGGCGACACCGAACCCGGCATGTTCTGTCTGGTTCTGCACTCGCATCTGCCCTGGCTCGCCCATCACGGCCGCTGGCCGGTCGGCGAGGAGTGGTTGTACCAGTCGTGGGCGGCGTCCTACCTGCCGCTGACCGCCATGCTGCGCCGGCTCTCCGACGAGGGGCGCTCCCACCTCCTCACCCTGGGCCTCACCCCAGTTCTCGCAGCTCAGCTCGATGATCCCCACTGCCTGTCCGGCATGCACCACTGGCTCGGCAACTGGCAGATCCGTGCTCACGAAGCCGCCGGGATGCCCGACGACGCCCACCGCGATCTCGGCGCCCGCGAACACCGCGCATCGGCAGCGGCACTCGAAGACTTCGAACTGCGATGGCGGCACGGGGGTTCGCCGGTCCTGCGCGATCTACTCGACCGCGGTGCATTCGAACTGCTCGGCGGTCCTCTGGCGCACCCGTTCCAGCCGCTGCTCGATCCGCGTCTGAGGGCGTTCTCCCTGAGCGAGGGTCTTGCCGACGCCGCCGCTCGATGGAATCACCGGCCCACCGGCATCTGGGCTCCCGAGTGTGGCTATACCCCCGGCATGGAGATCGGATACCACCACGCCGGTGTCACGCATTTCATGGTCGACGGCCCCGCGCTGCGAGGCAACACGTCGCTCGGCCGTCCGGTCCGGGAATCCGACGTCGTGGCATTCGGCCGCGACCTGAAGGTGAGCTACCGCGTGTGGTCGCCCAAGTCCGGTTATCCCGGCCACAGCGCATATCGAGACTTTCACACTTACGACCACGCCACGGGCCTCAAGCCTGCCCGGGTCACCGGCCGAACCGTCGACTCGGCCGACAAGGCACCCTACGATCCCGCATTGGCGGCTGCGGCGGTCGACAAGCACGTGGCCGATTTCGTGGCCGGAGTGCGCGCACGGTTGCGGGACGAGTCCGAGCGGATCGGACGTCCCGCGCTCGTCGTCGCCGCGTTCGATACCGAACTGTTCGGACATTGGTGGCACGAGGGCCCGGAGTGGCTCGAGAAAGTCCTACGGGCACTACCCGAGGCCGGAATCCGTGTCGGCACACTCGACCAGGCACGTCGCGAAGGCTATGTGGGCGAGCCCGTGCAACTCGAGAATTCGTCGTGGGGCTCCGGCAAGGATTGGCGGGTATGGGCAGGTGACCAGGTCGCGGATCTGGTGCAGCTCAACGCGGAAGTGGTGTCGACCGCACTCGACACCGTCGACAAGGCACGCAGCACCCGATCGGCGCCCGGACGTCCCGAGCTCCGGAACCGTGTCCACGACCAGCTGCTTCGGGAGGCGCTCCTGACGGTGTCGAGCGACTGGGCGTTCATGGTGAGCAAGGATTCGGCCGCGGGATACGCCCGCGACCGCGCGCACAAGCACGCGCATGCCACACGCGAAATCGCCGCGGCCGTCGCCGCGGGCAAGGATGCGCTCGCGTCGCGACTCGCCGCGGGCTGGAACGGCGCGGACGGGCTGTTCGCCGGCCTCGACGCCAGACGGCTGCCCGCACCCGGCCGTGCCACGGGAGGAACATCGTGAAGATTCTCATCGTTTCCTGGGAGTACCCGCCCGTCGTCGTCGGAGGCCTCGGACGCCACGTCCATCACCTCGCCACCGAACTCGCCGCGGCCGGGCACGAGGTGGTGGTGCTGTCGCGACGGCCGTCGGGAACGGACGCGTCGACCCATCCCACCGTCACCCGCATCGAGGACGGCGTTCTCGTGGTGGCCGTCGCCGAGGATCCACCGCACTTCGTGTTCGGCGAGGACATGCTGGCGTGGACACTCGCGATGGGACACGCGATGGTGCGTGCGGGAGTCGCACTGCACAAACCGGGTGTCGGCGACGGCTGGCATCCCGACGTGGTGCACGCCCACGACTGGCTGGTTGCGCATCCGGCCATCGCGCTGGCCGAATTCTATGACGTGCCGCTGGTTTCCACGCTGCACGCCACGGAGGCCGGACGGCACAGCGGTTGGGTGTCCGGGCGCATCAACCGGCAGGTGCACTCCGTCGAGTGGTGGCTGGCCAACGAATCCGACGCGCTGATCACGTGTTCGGCCTCCATGCACGACGAGGTGACCGCCCTCTACGGTCCCCAACTCCCACCGATCACGGTCATTCGCAACGGTATCGACCTCACCACCTGGAACTTCCGCGAACGCGCACCGCGTTCAGGTCCGCCCCGACTGCTGTTCGTCGGACGACTCGAGTACGAGAAGGGCGTCCAGGACGCGATCGCCGCTCTACCGCGGATCCGGCGCAGTCACCCCGGCACGACGCTGGCCGTCGCGGGCGAGGGCACCCAGTTCACGTGGCTGTATCAGCAGGCCCGCACCCATCGCGTGGCACGCGCGGTCAACTTCCTCGGCAATCTCGATCACGTCGAACTGCTGGGCTGGCTGCACGGCGCCGACGCGATCGTGCTGCCCAGTCGCTACGAACCGTTCGGCATCATCGCGCTCGAGGCGGCGGCGTCCGGAACGCCGCTGGTGACTTCCACCGCCGGAGGCCTCGGTGAGGCGGTCGTCGACGGCGTGACGGGCATGTCGTTCCAGCCGGGCGACGTCAGCGGGCTCACGTCCGCGGTCCGTGAGGTTCTCGACGACCCTGTCGCGGCCCAGCAGCGCGCGGTGGCTGCACGCGAGCGTCTCACCTCGGACTTCGACTGGCACAAGGTGGCCGAGGACACGGTGTCCGTCTACTCCGGCGCCAAGCGGCGCGTACGGCATCCCTTGGCGCGGCCGGAGATTCCCGAACGGCCTCTGCCCGGCCGCTGACGAACCGCCCACCGTCTGGTGCCACCGAAGCCGGATCGAGCCGCACAGCGAGGGCGAACTTCCCAGGGGCAGACGACTACGCCACCCGTCAGTTCTCGCTCGCGGCCTTCTTCCGTGCGATGTCCTCGAGAGCCGCGATGTACTTTGCCCGGTCCGCGGCGCCGGCCTCCCACTCGGCCTTGCGGTTCTTCACCACCCTGGCGGGCGAACCGACCGCAATGCTGAAGTCCGGGATGTCGCCCCGCACCACCGCATGCGCGCCGAGCACACAGCCACGTCCGACCCGCGTGTTGCGGAGCACGGTGACCTTGGCGGCGATCCAGGTGTCGGGACCGATCCGCACCGGACTCTTCACGATGCCTTGGTCCTTGATCGGCACGTTGACATCATCCATCCGGTGATCGAAATCGGTGATGTAGCACCAGTCGGCGACGAGGGTGGACGCCCCGATCTCGATGTCGAGATACGTGTTGACCACGTTGTCCTTGCCGAAGACCACCTTGTCGCCGATGCGCAGCGATCCCTCATGGCACCGGATCGCGTTGCCGTCGCCGACGTGTACCCAGCGGCCGATCTCGAGCCGCGAGAGATCGGGCGTCGAGTGGATCTCCACGCGCTTGCCGAGAAACACCATTCCCCGCACGATCACGTGCGGATTGGCAAGCTTGAACTTCGCCAACCGGTAGTACCGCACCAGGTACCACGGCGTGTACGCCTTGTTCGCCAGCACCCATCTGAGCGAGGCGAGTGTGAGGAACCGGGCCTGTTCACTCTCGCGCCGCCGAGATCCTCGCCACCTCGAACGCAACGGTGCGCCCCACATGCTCGTCATAGCGTGCCAGCCTACGTTCAGGTGCTCCCACCGCGTACGGGGTGGTGCCGGGACGTGTTCGGTAGACCCGGAACGGCCTACGACACCGCGGCCTCGTCGGGGTGTGCCGGTCGTACGAGTCTTTCGGGATAGTCTCTGGGCCGAGCGTGTGTCGAAGAGGACGTGACAGGAAGGCGAGGAGATGTGATGCGGCGGGTTCTACGTTCGTCAGTTCTGACGCTGGCGGCGATCTCGGCTGTTGCCGTCAGCGGCTGCAGCAGCGAACCGCAGGTCGATGACATCTTCTCGGCGGGCGGGTGGCCCGGGATACACGCCGATGCGCGCAACAGTGATACCAGCCCGGTGACCGGTTCCCGTGACATCTCCCTCGCCTGGTCCCGGCCGATAGGTGGGCCGGTCGCCGCCTACGCGTCGGTCGCCGCGAACGGTCAGATATTCCTCACCTCTCGCACCGAGAAGGGTTGCAATCTCTTCTCGTTCCAGATGGAGAGCGGCCGCAAACGCTGGTGCCGCCAGCTGAACCCCGGCGTGGTGGCCTCCACGCCCATCGTCGACGGAGCAGCCAACGTCTACGTCGGCGAGAGCGGGGCCATGAACTCGTTCAACGAGCACGGTCAGCTGCGGTGGCGCACACCGGTGGTCGGAACGCCGCTGTCCGCGCAATTCACCGGCGACGGCCATCTCCTGTTCATCACCCAACTCGGCCAGATCAACGTCCTCGACACCCAGACCGGCCAGAAGGTGGTAGCCCCCTACGACCTGATTCCGCCGCCGTCCGCGACCGACGGCGCAGCGGGTGTGGCCGTGCTGCCCGACGACAAGGGACTGAACACCTGCTTCTTCGGATCATCCGAGTGCCCGGTGGCCAATACACCGGCCATCGATCTCGAGTCCGGCAAGTTCTACTTCACGTTCTTCGCTCCCGGCGCGCCCGTGGCAGAACTGGTCGCCATGAAGTACTCCGGCGGGGACGATCCGGCGATCACGCAGGAGTGGTCGAGCGACACCCTTCCCGGCGGGAGCGCCGCCAGTCCCGACCTGTCGGCCGACGGTTCCGTGGTGTACACCAACGACAACGAGGGTAAGTTGTGGGCCCTCGACACCGAGACCGGCGACACCAGATGGAGTTACGACATCGGATTCGCCGCCGCGGGCAGTCCTTCCACCTCGGCCGAAGGGATCCTGATTCCCGCAGGCGGCGCCGGAGGTCATCTCCTGGCCCTGCAGGACAACGGCGATCAGGCCGAACTTCTCTGGGAACGAAAGGATCTGTTGCAACTGGGTGTCCCTGCGCAAACCGAAGGTTCCACAGGTTACACGGTGGTCCGTGAGGGCGACGACGGACTGGCCCTGATCACCTTCGACACTTCGACCGGCGAAACCCTCGACCAGGACACCCTTCCGGGGGCCACCGGATTCACCGTCGGTACGTCCATCGGACCGAAAGGTGAGGTGCTGACCCCGACCCTCATCGGTGAGCTGTTCGTCCTTCGCTGACCCGTGGTGGATCGCAAATGAATGCGACCCCCGCGCGGCCTATTCGGGTGATCACCACACTGAGCGAGCGGCTTCCTCGCAGCTTCAGGCGGGGTCGCAAGACCGCCGGATCCACGTCCACACCGCGTACGAGGATCTCGGCCACCCCACAGTCGAGTCGCGACAGTTCCTGACGTAACGACTTCTCCGAATACTTGATCTGATCGAGCACCCGGAACCCACGGACGCCCTCCGGGACCGAGTTCCCGGTGAGGTAGGCGATCCGCGGATCGAGCTGCCAGAGCCCATGCCGCGCAGCGTAGTGCCGCACCAGTCCGGCGCGCACCACGGCGCCGTGCGGATCGATGATCCATTCCCCGGGCCCCCGTTCGGGAATCTCGTCGTCCTCAGCGTCCGTTACCGTCTCCAGTGTGCCGTCCGAGCCCAGTACACTGGCCCGGCGCGTGATACCCCTACCCGACAGTCCCGGTGACCACAGGCATGCCTCCCGCACCCCGCCGTCGAGAGAGACCACCTCCACCTCCCCGTCCCATCCGAGCCGATCGACATCGAGCCCGGGGGCGCACTTCACGACGAGGTCACGGCCGCGGTAGGTGTCGATCAGATCCGGCAGGGGCGGCTCGAGCGCAGCGGGATCATGTGTCCGTTTACCGCCGGACCGGCGCGCCGGGTCCGCGAGGACGATGGTTCCGCGCGTGCAGGGCACGAGTGCATCGGCGCGGAGAACCGCTGCGCCCGGCACGTTGTGCGCGGCCATGAGGAGCCGGACCGCGTCGAGGTCGCTGCCGATCACGGTTCCGGCCACACCGACGAGCGCCGACAGTTCCGCCCCGATGGAGCAGGTGACGTCGTGGACGTCCCGTCCGGCCAATCGCAGCGCCCGATGGGCTGCGACATGGCGGGGTGTCGCCTGCTGCAGAGCCTCGTCGGTGAAGAACCAGTCCGCGGTGCCGGGAAGTTTCGCCGCGGCCTTGCGCCGCAACAGGACGGTCTCCACCAGCAACGGCGCACGGAAACCGAAACGTGTACGCGCCCAGCCGATGTCGGCCAAGCGCGTGGACGTTGTCAGGGAGAGGCCGTCCACCACGGCGAGAGCGGCTGTCCCGGAGGGAGTCTGCAGGAATGCCACGTCCTCCGCAGTGAACGCATAGCCCAATTCAGTTACCGGGCTTCACGCCGGTGATCATGACGTTGTAGAAGAATCCGCGCGGCACCACGTGGCGGAGTATCTTCTCGTCGACCCAGCTGAGCGTCTTCCAGCCGGTGAAGGCGAAGCGTCCCCAGCCCCATCCCAGCTTCTCCGGCGGCACCGCCGCCTCGAAAGTGCGTACGGGCCAGCCGAGCAATGCGGCCGCGAACTCTTCGGTCACGGCATGGACCTGCTGTGCACCAGCGGATTTCGCCATCTTCTCGAGGTGACCCGGATCGAACGTGTGCAGGTCGACGACGGCCTCGAGGGCTGCCGCTCGCGAAGACTCGTCCAGCTCTGCCTGCGGCCGCCGCCAATCGGCGAGGAACGGCAGCTTGGTGATCCGGGTGGTGGCCTCCCAGGTTGCGCGGCCGAGCCAGCGGGCGTAGAAGTTACCGATGGTGGTGGGCTCACCGGCGAACACGAATCGCCCACCGGGCGAGAGCACTCGGAGCACCTCACGCAGCGACTGCTCGACGTCGGGAATGTGATGGAGCACGGCGTGACCCACGACGAGGTCGAAGGTGTCGTCCTCGTACGGAATGGTCTCGGCGTCGGCGACACGGCCGTCGACCGGCAGCCCCAGACCCTTCGCGTTGCGAAGCGCGACCTTGACCATGCCCGGGGACAGATCGGTGACCGAGCCGGTCTTCGCGACACCACCCTGCATCAGATTGAGAAGAAAGAACCCGGTGCCGCAGCCGAGCTCGAGGGCCCGCTCGTAGGGCAGCGGCTGGGGTCCCGCCACCGCGTCGAAACGCCCCCGTGCATAGTCGATGCACCGCTCGTCATACGAAATCGACCACTTCTCGTCGTACGTCTCGGCTTCCCAGTCGTGATACAGCACCTGGGCGAGTTTGGTGTCCTTCAGCGCAGCCTCGACCTCCGCGGCCGTTGCGTGCGGATTCGGAGCTGGGTCGTCGTGGGCGCTTGCAGTCATGCGGCAAATCCTACTCGCTGGTAAGAGGGAACAGGTTCTAGTTTCGGGACACCAGGCTACTCGCCTGTGAACTGAGCCTTACCTGGCCCGTTGGCGATGAAGGATTCCATACCGATCGACCGGTCCCGGGTGGCGAACAGTGCGGTGAACACGTGCCGTTCCACCGCCAGACCGCTGGTCAGGTCGACATCCAGGCCCTGGTCTATCGCGGCCTTGGCCGCTGCCAACGCCCGGCCGGCGCCCTTGGTGAACTGGGACGCCCAGCGCCGCGCGGCCTCGTAGACGTCGTCCGGCGCCACGACCTCGTCGACCAGTCCGATCGCGAGCGCTTCCTCTGCGTCGACGAATCGGCCGGTGAACACCAGATCCTTCGCCTTGGCGGGGCCGATCAGCCGGGCGAGGCGCTGGGTTCCGCCGCCGCCGGGAATGATGCCCAGCAGGATCTCGGGAACACCGAGCTTCGCGTTGTCTCCCGCGATGCGGCGATCCGCAGACAGGGCGACTTCCAATCCACCCCCGAGCGCGTAGCCGGTAATGGCCGCCACCGTGGGCTTCGGGATCTCGGACACCGCCGCGATGTCGGCCTGCAAGTCGGCGATGACGTCGCTGATCTGACCGAAGTCCATCTCGGCCATCTCCTTGACGTCGGCGCCGGCCGCGAAGACCTTCTCGCCGCCGTAGACGATGACGGCCTTGACGTCGGAATCGACGGTGGCCTGCCGCGCGGCGGCCCTGAGTTCCTGCTGAACCTGCCGGTTCAGGGCATTCATCGGCGGACGTGCGAGCCGGATAGTACCGATACCGTCGGATACCTCGAGGGTGACAAACTCAGCCATGAGGCAAAGGCTACTTGCCTGCTTCCGTTGTCTTCTTCCGGGCCGCCCACGGATGCGAACCGGCCTCGTAATAGCCGTCCTGCCCCGGGAATTCGACCCGGAACCGCTCCTCGTCCGCGATCAGCGTCGGCAGGATCACCGGGATCTCCGGTTCGGCGGCGAGGACCTCGGCGACCGATCCGAAATCCGTGAGCGCCGTCAACTGCGTCCAGGTGGGTGGGAGAAGGATGCTCCCACCGGACCTCCAGTGCTCGAGCGCCGAAGCGGGTGTTCGCCACGTCACCGCTTCCGCCTCGGACGTGGCGCCGTCCGCGATCTGACCGTGCGGCGCTGCAGCTACGAAGAACCGGGTGTCGTACCGGCGTTCCTCACCGACCGGAGTGATCCAGTTGGCCCAGGGCCTCAGCAGGTCCGCACGCAGCACGAGGTCCTCGCGCGCCAGGAAGTCGCTGAACGACAGTTCACGCTTCTCCAGTTGCTCCCGAGCCTGCCCGTAGCGGGCGGTGTCCGCTACCACCGTCTCCGCACTCGGGCCCGCGAGAAGCACGCCGCACTCCTCGAACGTCTCCCGGACCGCGGCGCACACCAGGGCCTTCGCGAGCGCGGCATCGGTCTGAAACCTCTCGGCCCACCATTCGACGGGCGGACCCGCCCATTCGACCGTGGTATCGGCATCGGACGGATCGACTCCGCCACCGGGAAACACCGTCATTCCGCCGGCAAAGGCCATGCCCTTGACGCGACGGATCAGAAACACCTCGAGCCCGGCACCCGCTGCGTCGTCGCGGATCAGCATGACGGTGGAGGCGTGTTTCGGTATCACCTCGGCGCCGGCACCCGGCGTCTGCTCCTGCTTCGAGACCATGTCCCGGAACCTACGCTTCCGGTGACCGCGGACGCCTTCCGGGTCCCGGGGCGGATCCACTCACCGGCGGTGGGCGCCGGGTACACGCGTCCGGCGCGCGAAGAACCGGCCGTCCACCTTGTCCAGGCTGATCGACTGGCTGAATGCTTCGCTGAGATTCTCGGCCGTGATCACCTGATCCAGCAGTCCCTGCGACACCACCTGGCCCTCCTTCAACAGGAGCGCATGGGTGAATCCGGGTGGAATCTCCTCGACATGATGGGTGATCAGGACCGTGGCCGGGGCCTCGGGATCGGCTGCGAGGTCGGTCAGCCGCGCAACAAGTTCCTCTCGGCCACCGAGATCCAGTCCTGCGGCCGGCTCGTCGAGCAGCAACAGCTCGGGGTCGGTCATCAGGGCCCGCGCGATGAGGACGCGCTTGCGCTCGCCCTCCGAGAGGGTCCCGTACGAGCGGTCGGCGAGATGCTCCGCGCCGAGGCTTTCGAGCATCTCGACAGCGCGCTCGGTATCCATGCTCTCGTAACGCTCACGCCACCGGCCGAGCACTGCGTAACCAGCGGAGACAACGAGGTCGCTGACCTTCTCCTCGGGCGGCACCCGGTTGGCGAGAGCCGAGGACGACAGCCCGATACGCGGACGCAATTCGTTGATGTCGACCCGGCCCAGCCGCTCCCCCAGCAGATAAGCGGTGCCGCTCGTGGGATGTACCTCGGCGGCGGCGATCCGCAGCAACGACGTCTTCCCCGCCCCGTTCGGTCCGAGGACAACCCACCGCTCGTCGAGCTCCACCTTCCAGGTGACAGGTCCGACAAGGGTGTTGCCACCGCGGCGGAGGAGAACGTCGTCGAAGTCGATGAGGAGATCAGGATCAGGTCGATGCACGCACCCATCTTCTCGCACATGATTCGAGCATTCACGGCAGGATCAGTTGCGTGTCGTCTTCCCTCGATCCGCACCGCGCCCCGAGACGCGCGTCGTCGCCGACCCTGCGCCTGCCCGGCTCCCCGTTTCCACTGGGCGCGCACCCTCTGGGCAACGGAACCCAATTCGCCGTCCACGCCCCGGACGCCGAGTCGCTCCAGGTGTGCCTGATCTCCGCCGACGGAACCGAAACCAGGGTCGATCTCGCGCAGCAGACGTACGGCATCTGGCACGGCATCATCGAGGGTGTCGAGCCCGGACAGCGTTACGGCTACCGGGCTCACGGGCGGTGGGACCCCGCGCGGGGGGTCCGCCTGAATCCGGCCAAGCTTCTGATGGATCCGTGGGGGAGACAGATGGCCGGTGAACTCGGCGACCACGGTGCGCTGGTCTCCCACGACGGCAACCCGTTCGGCCGGGCCTCACGTGTCGACAGTCTGGGCCACACTCCCCTGTCCGTGGTGACCGCCGATCTACCCCGCACCACCGGCTTCCGGCTCGAAACGCCCTGGGAGGAAACCGTCGTCTACGAACTCCATGTGGGATCCTTCACCGCACGACACCCGGATGTTCCTCCACACCACCGTGGTACGTATCTCGGTCTCGCCGAACCCGCTGTCATCGGACACCTCGTGCGGCTCGGGGTGACGGCGGTGGAACTGCTGCCCGTGCACGCGAATGTCTCGGAACACTCCATCCGTTCCCGGGGAATGCGCAACCACTGGGGCTATTCCACCGCCTCCTTCTTCGCGCCCCATCCCGGCTACGCCGCGGTTCCCGGAGAAGAGATCAGCGAGTTCCGCACGATGGTCGACGCCCTCCACGCCGCCGGAATCGAAGTGATCCTCGACGTGGTGTTCAACCACACCTGCGAGCAGAGCATCGACGGCATCAGCCTCAGCTGGCGCGGCCTCGACGCTCCCGGTTACTACCTCCTCGACGCGCACGGCCGCGACATCGACCTCACCGGTTGTGGCAACACCGTGGACGCGAACTCCCCCATTGCCGTCCGGATGATCTGCGACAGTCTGCGTTACTGGGCACACGAGATGGGCGTGGACGGTTTCCGTTTCGACCTCGCGTCGGCACTCGGCCGTCCCCGCGGTCGCCGATTCGATTCGCGCGCCGCCGTCTTCTCCGCCATCTCGACGGATCCTGTTCTGTCCCGCTGCAAGCTGATCGCCGAACCGTGGGACGCCACCGCAGAGGGCTACCGGCTTGGCCACTTCGGACTCCAGTGGTCGGAATGGAACGACAAGTACCGCAACACCATCCGTCGATTCTGGAACGGGCACACCGGTGTCGGTGAGCTGGCTTCTCGCCTGGCCGGCTCGGAGGATCTCTTCGGTCGCCGCCGCCCCTGGGCGTCGGTCAATTTCGTCACGGCACACGACGGATTCACCGCCGCGGACCTCGTGTCGCACCGCGAGAAGCACAATGAGGCCAACGGTGAGAACAACCGGGACGGCACGGATCACAACGATTCCGTCAATCACGGTGTGGAGGGCCCCACCGAGGACCCGGACCTCCACGCCGCCCGTGCCCGGCACGTGCGCGCACTCCTCGCCACACTTGCCCTGTCGACGGGTACGCCGATGTTCACAGCCGGTGACGAGTTCGGTCACACATTGGGTGGCAACAACAACGCGTACTGTGTGCCCGCCGATACACCGCGGGAAGATGCGTGGCCTCTCGACTGGTGCGATGCGGACACCGATCTCATCGCCTTCGTCACCCGGGCTCTCGCGCTTCGCCGCGCCTCTCCCGCACTGCGGCAACCGGAATTCTTCGAGGGCAGACGCACCCCCACCGGGCATCCGGACCTGGTCTGGTTCGGGCCCGACGGCACGGAGATGGACTCCGAAGCGTGGCAGGACGACTCGCGACGCACCCTGCAGGTCTGGATCGACGGGTCCGACATCCGGTCACACACCTGCGACGGGTACCAACTGGTCGACGACAGCTGGCTTCTCGTCTTGCACTCGGCCGGCACGGCGGAGGTGAGTCCGGCCGTCCCCGAATGGTTCTACGGAACGCTGCTCGCCGAGTTCGACTCGACCACCGCGGACGGCGCACCGGAACCCGGCGGTCCTGTCTCAGGCAACGTCACCGTCTCGGTGTCCGGGCCCACCCTGCTGGTCTTCCGCGCCAGCGGATAGGTGGCCGGAGGCACATCGGTCGGGAAACCCCGCGATCACGGTGATCGATCCCGGTGCCACTTCGGTGAATCCGGCATCGCGGACCGCGACCGCACGCCCCTCGGCCACACACTGCGAAAGATGGATCCACTCCGCGGATTCGGCGTCACGCACCGTGCAGCGATATCCGGTCACCGCCCAAGCCCGAGCGGTCTCACTGCTCATCGCACCCGCCAGCAGCATCGCCGCGTGGCCCACCTGCGCCGCTGACTTACCCACCGTCATGCCGAGGGACCCGTTGATCCAGAGAACGGGAGCACCGTCTCGGACGATGGCGGGTTCGTCGTGCTCGAGATCGGTCCCACCGATCTGCAACTTCTTGATGCGCGGATCCAACTCGCCGACGGCAACGGGCACCAGTGCACGAGCCTGCGCTCCGTCGATATCGACGGTGACGCCGTCCACGTCCTGGGCAGCCCGCCACTGTGCACCCCGGGCTCGGCGGGACACCTTCCGGATGCGTGAGCCCACCCACGCGAGGTAGTCGA
>NZ_JBAQEO010000766.1:0-5330 GCF_049286785.1 Rhodococcus sp. (in: high G+C Gram-positive bacteria)
ACCGCTTGCGACGTGGCCTACTTCCGGCACGAGGTGGAGGATCTGGCCGCGCTCGCGGCAGCCGAGACCGACCGCGGCAATCGATACGTCCGTACCCACGCGGAGCAGTACGAGTGGACCTTCTTCGGTGACCCCGACGAGCACTAGCGGGTGCGTCGACACGCCGTCCAGGAGTTCACCGCCCACATGCACCGGGAGCCGCACCGCTATGTCGCCGGGCGGTTGCCGTCTTTGCCGTTCGCGGACGCCAGCTTCGACCTCGTGCTCAGCTCGCACTTGCTGTTCAGTTATTCCGACCGTCTCGGCCACACCTTCCACGTCGACGCGATCAGCGAACTGATGCGCGTCGCCCGCGGCGAGCTGCGAATCTTCCCGCTCGTGGCGTCGGGATCCTCGGATTGCTACGCGCGCTTCGACGACCTCTTCGCCAACCTTCGGGACCGAAATATCGCCGGCGAAGTCGGCGAAGTCGTCGAAGTCGACTACCGGTTTCAAGGCGGGCGCCAACCAGATGTGGTGTGCCGCCAGACCACCACCCCGGGGTCGGGGGCGGCCCCGGCCTGATGCGCGCTGGTATGCAACGAATTCTGTGTCGATGGGCGATCGTTGAACAGGACACAAAGAGGTGCCGCCGCGTCCTCCTGGAGCGGCGACGTATTCGCCCGATGACCGGACCTTAGTTCAATCTGCAGGCGTTGCATCTCGTCTGGACAATCCGCCGGATGTTACGGTGCAAACGCCGCTCTGCAGGGCTAGCCTCAGCGCGCTTCAAAGTTCAGCTCTCCACACAGCACTAATTCTGCAGCGAGGTTGCCCAATGATGCTCCGCCGACTCCGGATTGAACACTTTCGTGGGATCAGGTCAGCAGAGTGGACTATCGACCGGCGACTCGTAGCGCTGGTCGGCGCTGGCGACAGCACAAAGACGACGCTCCTCGATGCGATCGGACTGGCACTCAGTCCGAATAACAACCCTCAGTTCACAGATGCTGACTTCTACGGCTTCGACCTCACGAAAAACATTGTCGTCGAGGCTGCCATTACGGACCTTCCGGACATCCTCGTGAAGGAAAGTCAACTCGGCAAGGATCGCTCCGGGATCATGCCGGACGGGACGCTTGTCCACGATCCTGTCGACGAGGCCGAGGAGTGTCTGGTCATCCGACTCACCGTGACGCCGGAACTTGACTCGACGTGGGAGGTCATTCGACCCGAGTCCGAAGACGCCCGACCGATCACCGCGAGCCAACGGCGGCAGCTTGGGTTCTTCCGGCTCGGCGAGCGGCCGGACTTCCACCTGCGTTGGGCGCGAGGATCGGCGCTTTCGGGGCTGACCGCTGGCAACGAGGGTGCATCTTCCGTGATCCTCGACGCGCACCGCCACGCCCGGTCTGCAGTGTTCAACTCCGATCCCAATGCCCTGCATACCGCTGCCGCTACGGTGCAGAAGTCGGCGGGCAACTTCGGCGCGGCTGTGTTCGGCGAGCTGCGCCCCGGGCTTGAGCCCGGTTCGGCAACGTCCTCGCATGCCCTGATTCTGCACGACGGCGACGTGCCGCTGTCGAGCTTCGGGCTCGGCACGCGGCGGCTGACAAGCCTTTCGATCCAGGATGAGGCGATGGAAGGCGGCTCGATCATTGCGATTGACGAAATAGAGCACGGATTGGAGCCGCATCGCCTGGCACAGACGCTCCGCTATCTGAAGAAGCGTACCGATGCCGGCGAACTGCAGGTCATCATGACCACGCACTCGCCCATCACGGTGACAACGCTGAGCGCTGTCGATCTGGCCGTCGTCAACACAGACGGGACCGGGGCAACTAATTGCCAGCCCGTGCCCCCAGACCTTGACAACGTGCAGGGGACGTTCCGCAGCGCCCCTCACGCGCTGCTGGGCCGTCGTGTGCTGGTCGGCGAAGGAGCAACCGAAGTCGGATTCCTGCGCGGACTGGTCCGCTACTGGGACACCGAACGAATCGCCGCAGATCAAGCCCCCGCAGCCGCGATCGGCACAGTCCTGGTCAACGGCCAGGGAGGAACCCAACCGACACAGCGGGCCCAGAACTTCCATCAGCTCGCTTATCCGACCTGCATGCTCGTCGACAACGACGATCGCGCCATAGACCAGTCAGTAGGGGATGCCGCGTCCCTCGGTGTCTTGGTGCACCGCTGGACACTCGGAAACGCGCTGGAGGACGAAGTGATCCAGACGCTCTCTGCTGGCGGCCTGCAGGCTGTCGTTGATGTTGCCGTGAAGATCAAGGGGGAGCAATCGATCCAGGCGACAGTCAGCGCGAAACTCGGTGGCAAGGCGCTCATCGGAACGGACGTTGCCGGGTGGCAGACGCAGGCCGGTGTCGATGAGCCGGCGATACGTAAGGCCATCGCGGCCGCCGCCACCACGAAGGACAAGGAATGGTTCAAGCGTGAGGATCGTGGCGAGGAACTTGCCGAAGTCGTCATCGCCCACTTGGGAGGGCTGAAGAACACGCACCTCATGAAGGTGATCGGTGAGCTGCGCGCGTTCGTCTACCCGACTGCCCCAGAGCCGCCGGCCGCTCTGGGCGGGGCACAGACCACCGATGACTGACGATCCACCTCTACAGGTAGCCGTACAGGCGGTGCTCGGCTCGTCGCCGTGCTCGGTCACGCTCCCGGCCGGGGCCGGTAAGACCGAGCTGATCGCCGCGTCGGTGGCCACGATCGCTAAGAACGGGGGCACGAGCCTGGTACTGACACACACACATGCTGGTGTGGATGCCCTCCGGAAACGGATGAAGAAGTTCGGGATCGGGCACGATCAGGTCGTTGTGCGAACCATCGATTCGTGGTCGTACGACTTGATCGCCCACTTCCCGCATCTCGCGCAGCTCGCCGCCCCCGCCGTTCCCGACTGGAGCAAGGCTGGCGACTATCACCGCGCGGCCGCCCGCGCGGCCAGGAGCAAAGCTGTCAGACGGATGCTTGAGGTCAGCTATTCCAACCTGTTCATCGACGAGTACCAGGACTGCCTGGCCGACCAGCACGAGCTGGCGGTAGCGCTCTCCCAGGTGCTTCCCACCACCGTGCTGGGTGACCCTCTGCAGAGCTTGTTCAACTTCGCCAAGCACCAGCCCGTCGACTGGGGCACTGATGTACTGCCGAATTTCCCAGCAGTTACTGTCGCTCACCGTCCGCGCCGCTGGGACCCAAACCACGCACCCCTGGGCGCCTGGCTCGTGAGCATCCGTGACAACCTGACGAACGGCCAGCCGATCGACCTCGCCTCGGCACCGGTCACATGGGTGCAGCGGCGGGACGGACAAACTTTCGTCGATCGTTGTTATGCCGCCCTCGAGCTAGACGGGACGATCGCCGTCCTGGGACAGTTCCGCCCCGACTGCGTCCATGCCGCAGGCAGGCTCGGCGGTTTGTACTCCGTCATGGAAGCCATTGACGAGAAGATTCCTGTCGCCCTGGCGAGGAAGATCGATACCCAGGAGGGCGTCGAGGTCGCGCAGGCCATTGTGAAGTTCGCGATCGATTGCAGCAGCGGCATCCCGAAACACATCTCGGCCGAAAAGCGGCGTCGGCTCGGAGAGGGGAAGTCGTTCACGACCAGGAGCGATGACCTGAAGCCTGCCTACGATGCAGTTCTCCGAGTGCGGAGCACACCGACCGGTGTAACTGTTCGCACGGCGCTCGACCTACTCGGAAAGCTACCCGGTGTCACAATCCATTGCCGCGAGGCATGGAACGAGATCACACGAGCCCTGTCGATCGCAATGACCGACGACTACACGGTGACGGAGGCACTCCAGCGCATCCGGAACCAAGCACGGGTCACCGGGCGTAGACCGAGCGGCCGCGTCGTGTCGCGGCCGCTGCTGGTGAAAGGGCTGGAGTACGACCACGTCATTATCCTGGATCCTGCCAAGTACAGCGCCCAGGAGCTGTATGTGGCGCTCACCCGTGGATCGAAGTCGGTGACTGTCATCAGTGACAATGTCATCCTTCCCACTGTTCCGATAGCGACGCGCCCCGCCGCTCCTGCCACAGCCTGAAACTGGTCAACATGCGTCAATACAGGCAGCTGAACATTTCGCCCCCTGAACGGAGGCCAGTCCACCAAGACGGGGTTGGGCTCATTTCAAGTGGCGGTACAGCGTCGTGCGGCCCACGCCGAGGATCTAGGCAATCTCGGTCTGCGTCACGCCGTTGTCGCGCATGAGCTTGGCCTGCTTGATCTTCTTCGGGGTCATCTTCGGGGGGCCGGCCACCGACGGGTTTTGGAACCTTGGTCAGCGATCGTCATACAGGACAGCTAATGGAGTCCCTTGGTTCGTCCCTGAAATGTCTCCCAACAACGGCGCAACCTAAGTTGCATCCTTGTGAAACCGGGAAGGCGCAACTATGGTTGCGCCATGGATGAACCTGGAAACAAGCTCACCAAAGTGGACACCGAGGTGCTCCGAGTCGCCTGGCAGTGGGGTCGATCGGCAACGTTGGCGTCCTACGAGCACCTGGACAGCGTCGATGACGCAGTAGGCGAAAGGGAGAATCGAGATGCCTACTTGCGTCGCCTGCAGGGCCTCGACCTGATACGCCGCCGGATCACCGATCTCATCGATAGCGACGTCGCCAAGGCTCGGGAGTTCGGGGCGGAAACCGAGGATCTGTGCTCCTCCTTGGGCGTCACTCGGCAGGCGATCGAAAAGCGCTGGCCGACACCGGGCGAGCAAGTCGCGGTTGTCATTTCGCGCAGGAACCGCGTTTACCGCGAAGACGGGAGACTGTATGGCGAGGTAGGCGGCGACGCCCAGTACGACGCTGACCGTCAGTGGTTTGCGGTTGGCGCGAAGGTCCGCAGCAAGGCCAAGTACGCAATCATCGGCGTGGACGGGGTCACCGATCGCATCTACGAGATCGAACCCGACGGCTGGAAACAGGACGAAGACGGCCGCAAGTGGTCTTTCGTCGCCAAGCATGGTCGGCCGATGACGCCGACCGAGATCGACGCGGCGGGTGACGCGCTCCCGCTGCGACCGGGTGACCGGTGTGAGACTCGCGCCGGAGGGTCCTACCGACCGCTGTGGTTCTGAGCCCGCCCGGTCTGAGTCAGGGAATGCCCAGAGGCCGCGCCACTCTCGACCGACACCCATCTTGGAAGGATCCGCAATGGCATTGCTGACACTGCACACCGACCGGCTCGACCGACTCGTCCCCAGCCGGGTCCACGACGGCCACGACCTCGCCTGCCACTGGCTTCTGCAGGAAGCCGTCGACGCCGAAGTCATCACCTGGGACAAAGCAGTGTGGGGGCACCTGGTCCTCGGTGTCGAGCCCGAGAA
>NZ_JBAQEO010000767.1:0-1894 GCF_049286785.1 Rhodococcus sp. (in: high G+C Gram-positive bacteria)
CACCGGGCCGATCTGGTGGATTCGCTCCATCGCAAGCTCGGTGCTCCTTCTTGCGTTGCTTGCCGTCGTCACCGTCACCATCCTCGTACCGTTGGTCGCGGGAGCCGAGAGATTCACCGTGCTCACCGGCTCGATGCAGCCCACCTATCCGCCGGGCACGTTGATCGTTGTCAAGCTGGCGGAACCTGACGAACTCCGGGTCGGAACGCCCATCACCTACCAGTTGAAGACCGGTGAACCTGCGGTGGTGACCCACCGAATCATCGCGACGGCACAGAACACCCGGGGCGAACGTACTTTCGTCACTCGAGGGGACGCCAACAACACCCCGGACCCGAATCCCGTCCTCGTGAAACAGATCCGCGGCAAGGTCTGGTACAGCATCCCTTATCTGGGATACGTCAACAACTGGCTCACCGGTCAGCAACGGACGTGGGTCGTCGGCACGCTGGTAGTCGGGCTGTTCGGCTACGCAGTCGTGATGGTCGCGGGTAGCATCCGAGACAGCAGGAGGAATCGGCGTGAGCCGTCGACAACGTCGGAGTCCGATGACCCGCGGAGCTGATTCGACCTCGCGCCGCGTACGACTCGGGTCGCTCATCACCGGTGCCGTGGGCGTGCGAGTACGCGCGATCCTGGCGCTCGGGATAGTCCTCGGACTCGGGGCCGTCGGAACCCTCGCTCTGTGGAGCAACTCCGCGGTGGCTACGTCCGGGGTATTCAGCACCGGAACAATAGATCTGCGGGTCAACGAAGTCGACACGTATTCGTTCACGGGAACGAGCGGCCTGACGATGACCAACATGCTTCCCGGTGAGAGCAGAGCGGCGACCCTGCAGGTGCAGAACAAGCTCTCGACGCTCCCGGTGACATATTCGATGGCGGCGGGCACGGCAGCAGGAAGTCCCCTGTTGGCTGATTACATCCAACTCAGGGTCTTCGGCAGTGCCTCGCCCACCAACGCAGCCTCGGGCGGGTTGAACACAGGTAGTTGCAGTGGCGCCCAGATAGCATCCGCGGCACTGCGCGCGGGGGCCTCTGTTCCGGTCATCACGGCCCCGCAACCACTCGTTGCCGCTACCGGCACCCAAGACCTCTGTTTCGTCGCTGCACTCGCCGCCAATGCTCCACTGAGCGTGCAGAGTCAAACGCTGGCCACTATCACGTTGACGTTCAATGCAACCACCGCGTGAGGACACGATGAGCACCCGTCTCGAGCGACCCAACCGGGCGCGGATCGTCCGTGAGATCGCACTCACTGTTGGTGCGGTTGCCGGGCTGCTCTGCATTGTAGCGACGGTCGCTGCCGTACTACTCGGTGCCACACCACTGATATTTCGCTCCGGCTCGATGGAACCGACCATCCCCACCGGCGCTCTGGCCCTCACCCGGAGCACGCCCGCTGCCGAAGTGAACGCCGGTGACATCATCAGCGTCGAGAACCAGCACGGTGTCCGCGTCACACACCGCGTCGTATCGGTCGACACCGTCGCAGGCGATGCAGCGGCCCTCACCCTGCAGGGGGACGCGAACCCCGAGCCCGACGCACAGAGCTATGTGGTTACCTCCGCAGAACGAGTTGTGTTCCATGTCAACGGACTCGGCTATGCGCTCTCCTGGTTGAATAGTCCGGCTGCCCTTGTGCTGGGCGGATTGGCTGTAGCCGGTCTGGTGTGGATCATCATCTGGCCATATGGCCGCCGGCGCTCGGCAGGCGATGATGATTCACCACGCCCAGCCAAGGACGAAGGCACTCATTCCATCACCCCGCTCGTCATTCTGGGCGTGGCCGCGACGATGGTGCTCGGCCTCGGGAACGTTCCCGGCACCGCGGCCGCCTTTACCGATTCCGCTACCGCGAACACCGGATCGTTCGCTTCGCGAGCACAATTCA
>NZ_JBAQEO010000768.1:0-2768 GCF_049286785.1 Rhodococcus sp. (in: high G+C Gram-positive bacteria)
GCGCAGACGACGGCCAGAAGCGCGAGCACGTACGAGAGCAGCACCACCCACAGCAGGTGCGCGCGGATGAACAGGGTCAGAACGATGATCGGCGCGACGATCGCCACTCCCAGAGAGATCCACCTGAACACTCCGCGCCGAGTGAGGAACCAGTACAACGCCGCCACCGTGACCACGACGCCACCGGTCCCCACGAGGAACAACGCCAGGGTGCCCAGCACCCCGGCGAACAGCACGGGCACCGCCGCCGCACCGACGGCGAACGCGAACGCCACACGCGCCCACCAGCGCCGGGCACGGTCGCCGGTATCGGTGCCTGATCCGTTCACGTCGTTACCCCATCACCGGCGGCGCCCAACCTGGTAGCCCCAGCTCGGGTGTGTAGTCGGTCCAGTTCGACCACTGAATCTTCGGACATGACCGTGTCCTTCCTCGCGGCGGTACGACGTCCCGTCGTATTTCCATCTTCCGCCGGGCGCGAAGGCGATCGCAGCACATTGCACGTCTCGGGCTACGCCTTTCACGTCTCCGTCGGCAACGAGCATGAGTTCGCGGACGCCGAGCAGCGCGTCGAACTCTGATGCACACCGGCCCGGCCCCCAAGATTTCGTGGCGCCCGGTGGACACGTCAGCTTCGGTGTCAGTAGCGTTCCGGGGAACCGACGGGACGAGGTAGTGGCAATGGGTGTGTATGCGGTGACCGGTGCGGCCTCCGGAATGGGGAAGGCGAGCGCGGAACGGTTGCGGACGGCGGGGCACACCGTGATCGGGATCGACCTGAAGGAGGGCGACGTCGTGGCGGACCTGTCGACGTCGGCGGGACGTTCCGACGCGGTCCGGCAGACCCTCGAGCGGGCCGGGGGCCGGCTCGACGGCGCGGTCCTGGCCGCCGGTCTCGGCCCGGTGCCGGGCATGGAGCAGACCATCGCCGAGGTCAATGTCCGAGGGGTGATCGAACTGCTCGAGGGGTGGCGACCGGCTCTCGCGGCGGCGGGGAACAGCAAGGTCGTCGTCTTCGGCTCGAACTCGACGACGGCGACGCCGGCCGTCCCGATGTCGGCGGTCGCGGCGTTTCTCGCAGGGAATATCGGGAAGGGTGTGAAGCGGGCGGGCCGGATTCGGCAGGCGGCGGCCCCGTTCACCTACGCTGCATCGAAGATCGCCGTCACCCGCTGGGCGCGCCGGAACGCGGTGACCCCGGAGTGGGCGGGGGCGGGGATCCGGCTGAACGTTCTCGCACCCGGTGCTGTCGCAACCCCGTTACTCGACACCCAGCTCGAGAGTCGGGAAGGCAAGCGGGTCAGGGATTTCCCGGTGCCGATCGGCGGGTTCGGTGATCCCGGGCAGATCGCCGAATGGGTGGAGTTCATGCTTTCGCCCGCCGCGGATTTCCTCGTCGGCTCCGTCGTGGTCGTCGACGGCGGCAGCGAGGCGTGGTTCCGTGCCGACGACTGGCCGCGGCCGGTACCGGTGTGGAAGGTCCTGCGCTACGTGCGGCGAATGCGAAGCTTCGGCCGCACGTAGCTACTTCACCGTCTCCGGCTCAGGGACGGCGGGTCGGTAGAACACGGCGAGATGCAGGGCTGACATTGCGAGCCCGCCGCCCAAGGCGAGCAGCAACCTCCACCAGCCGTTGCCGACGTCCGTCAGCCCCAATGCTTCGTCGACCGACCAGGATCCCGGTCCTGTGGTCGCTATCGCGACGCCCACCGCGGCGAGCACCAGGTTGTACTCCCAGCCGTTACTCGTGACGAAGAATGACTTGTGCACCGTGTACGCAGCCACGAACATCACGGTGACGAACGCGGCCCCTGCCACTGGGGTGAGAAGCCCCAGTACCAGGCAGATTCCGGCCACCAGTTCCGTCGACGCCGCGAGCCGCGCATGCAGCATCCCGGGTTTCATGCCGATGCTGTCGAACCACCGCGCGGTTCCAGGAATCCGGCCACCACCGTAGAACTTGTTCAATCCGTGTGCCGCCATGGTGAATCCGCACACCATGCGGACAATCAGCAACCCGAGATCCAACGACGCCGAACTGGTCACGATCATGTTCCTTCTATACCTTCTGCGGTTCGCTGGCTTTGAGCATGTCTTCGCGTTCGACGACCTTGATGCGTTCGCGGCCTTCGGGTTCGCCGAGGCTGCGTTCGTGGGCGTCGAGGCGGTACCAGCCCTGCCAGGTGGTGTAGGGAACCTGTTTGTCTTCGAGGAACTCGATGATCGCGTTCTCGTCTGGGCGGGCGGGTTCGGCGAAGGTGGGCCGGTCCTCGAGCAGGTTCGCGACGGTTTCGTTGGCGTCGCCCTTGGTGTGGCCGATCAGGCCGACGGGGCCGCGTTTGATCCAGCCGGTGACGTAGGTGGCCGGCATGAAACGGGCCGGCGTGGAGCCTGCGGAATGCCCAGATCGGCTAGCCCCCTCGGCGGTGTCGTCGGCGCCAGGCGTGGAGCCTGCGGAATGCCAGTTCTCGTTCAGTACGCGTCCGGCTTCGTTGGGGACGGTGCCGGCTTGTTCGTCGAAGGGGAGCCTGGCGATGTTTTGTGAGAGGTAGCCGACGGCGCGGTAGACGGCTTGGACGTCCCAGTCGTTGAAGGTGCCGGTGCCCTTGACGTTGCCGGTGCCGTCGAGTTGGGTGCGTTCGGTGCGGAGGCCGACGACCTTGCCGTTCTCGCCGAGGACTTCGGTGGGGGATTCGAAGAAGTGCAGGAACAGTTTGTGGGGGCGGTTGCCGGTGTCGCGGATGGCCCAGTCCTGCAGGGTGTTGTCG
>NZ_JBAQEO010000769.1:0-1966 GCF_049286785.1 Rhodococcus sp. (in: high G+C Gram-positive bacteria)
GTCCACACCTGCGTGCCGGCCGATCCTGCATCGAAGGGTGGCACCGAGGCATCGGTGAAGATCAGCAAGGCCGACCTGGTCCCCAAGGACACCAACCTGCTCGATGAGTACGCGACGTTCGCCGACCTCGAGGCAGCTTGTGAGGCGTTCTGCGAGAAGGTCAACACCCGACCCCACCGGCTCACGAAACGGCCACCGGTCGAGATGCTCGCCGAGGAACGGGCCCGCCTGCACCCTGTCGCGATGACGCCGCACACCGTCGCGTTCGGCACCACCCGGCAGGTGCCGGCGAACACGCCGATGGTGACGTTCGAGTCCGGCCAGTACTCGGTCCCGCACCAGCTGCTCGGCGCCACGGTGTGGGTGCGGACCCACGGTGTCGGCGCCGAGGAGCAGGTGATCCTGGTCCACGTCGGCGAGGACGGGCCACTTGAGGTCGCCCGACACGCACGCGCAACACCCGGCACGCCGAGGATCGATGAGGACCACTTCCCGCCCCAGCCCGAGGGACCGTTGGACCGTCGACCACGTGCGAAGAACGCCGCAGAAGCGGAGTTCCTCGACCTGGGCGAAGGCGCCCGGCTGTGGCTGGTCGAGGCCGCCGCGGCAGGCACCAGTCGGATGCGGGTGAAGATGGCCGAAGCGCTCGCCCTGGCCAAGCTGTTCGACCCCGTCGAGGTCGACTGGGCACTCGGTCACGCCGCGGTCCACGGCCGGTTCGCCGAGGCCGACCTGTCCTCGATCCTGGACCACCACGCCCGAGCACCCAAGGCGGGTGAGCATCGGGCCAGCGAGGACTCCTCGCTGACCCAGGGCACCAGCGCCTGGGCACGACTCGGCCAACAGGTCGGTCAGGGTGACGAGGACGAGGTGACCCGATGACCACGAGAACGGCATCGGCGTCCGCGCCACCGCTGCCGCCTGACCTGGAGGAGCTGCTGCGCCGGTTGCGGCTGCCCCACATCCGCCGCCACGCCCCCGAAGTCGTCGCGACCGCGAAGGCCCAACGCTGGGAACCGACCGAGGTCCTCAAGGCGCTGTTCGCCGAGGAGGTCGCCGGCCGGGAACGCTCAGCACTCGCCACCCGCAGGGCGGCTGCCGGGTTCCCGACCGGGAAGACGTTCGACGCATGGCAGCCCGAGATCTCCTCGATCCCGGCACCCACCCAGCAGGCACTACGCACCCTGGAGTGGGTCCACCGCCGGGAGAACCTCGTGGTGTGCGGCCCGTCGGGGACCGGGAAGACGTTCCTGCTGGAAGCCCTCGGACAACAAGCCGTCGAGGAAGGGTGGAAGGTCGCCTGGTTCACCCTGGAAGACCTCGGCGTCCTGCTACGCCGCCACCGTGCCGACGACACGGTGTCGAAGGCCATCGCCCGCGTGCTGCGAGCGGACTTGGTGGTCGTTGATGACATCGGACTGCTGCCGGTCGCCGCGGACGCCGCCGAGGGGCTCTACCGGCTCGTCGACGCCGCCTACGAGAAACGGTCGGTCGCGATCAGCTCGAACCTGCACCCCTCCGGCTTCGACGAGCTCATGCCCAAGACCCTGGCCACCGCCACCGTCGACCGACTCCTGCACCACGCCCACGTCTGCCAGACCAGCGGCGACAGCGTCCGGCTCACCCAAGCACTCGCCGGCCAGGGGGTGAGCCCGTTGAGCTGAGCACCCCGGTCGGTGGTGGCCCAGCCCCCATGGGCAGATCCCATGGCCACCACCGGGCAGATCTCGTGGCCGTCAGCGGGCAGGTTTCATGTCCGCCACTGGGCAGTTCCTACTGTCCCTTGACAACGTCGTACGCCGATGCGGACTCCGAGGTCGCCCAGATCCTGGGCGCGACGCGCAGGCTCGAGTTCCGGATGGTCCTGCCCGGTACGTACACGCTGTCCTATCGCCACTATCCGGGATATGCCCTCGTCCTGGGGATCCTGACCTTTCCGCTCGGACTGCTCCTGCTGCTCCTGGTG
>NZ_JBAQEO010000770.1:0-8805 GCF_049286785.1 Rhodococcus sp. (in: high G+C Gram-positive bacteria)
GTACTCGACGTCAGGACTTATGAATGACGTCCTCACCGCACTTCTTCTCGAGCTCGCGCACACGCCGCTCGAGCTTTTCGATCTTGAGCACCCTGCGGTCGGGGATCATGATGAGGGGTAGCTCATCCAGTGGAGCCGTGACCCGGGCGGGCTCGTTGCCACCCCAGTGGGTGGCCACGAGCTGCTCGTTGTCGTCGCCCCACGAACCGAAGTACAGGAGCTCCTCGGGTGGTTCGGGAGTGACGAATTCTTTTACGAACTCGTGGTACGGCTTACCGCGGGCGATTCGGTCCTGACGGATACCCGCACGACGCTCTGCAGTGGCCGCTTCGTCCACCACGAAGCTTTCGGGGTCGAAGACGACGCCGTACATCTCGTCGGCAACCTTCGCCGAGATACGATCGAGTTGTAAATCTGCAATGACGGCTTCCGGATCACGTTCGAGCACATCACCGTAACCACCGCCCGAGCCTTGGCTGATCATGTACAACTCGCCCTCTTTGGCGACGTCGAACTGCAGGCCCATATGGCTGGTCAGGTATTCGCCACCCTCGTAGGGCTGTTCGTTCATGATCCGCTCGATCGACAGATCGAACTGCGAGGGATCTTTCTGGATGATGTCGTAGATGTTGATGCCCTTGACCATGGACAAGGGGTATGTCGGGCAACCGTAACCGCCGAACATGCCGGTCACCGAGGAGAACTTGGACCCGGAGGTGACGGTCATGAAGCCCCAACTCGGGGTGCCGCGTGAGGCAACGATCATTTCGTAGCCCATGCCACCACGATATTTGCCGAAGCCTTGGTTATCGCGTACCAGGCGCTTACTCACCAATTGCAGGAAGGGAACTTCTTCCTCCATCACTTCCTGCTCGGCGATATCTGCCATCGCACAGAACAATGGCGCGATACCGTCCTCGCCGTCTCGAAATGCCTTGGCGCCACCGCCCATACCGTTGAGATCTGCGCAGAGGTTGCCGACCTGCTCACCGTGTTGGGTGGTTCCACCCCACAGAAAGTCATTGATCTGATTGAACCAGGGGGCAATTACATTCGAGTACTTCTTCGGAGCCGAGAACTGGATCTTGGCAAAGGCGGTCTGCAGTGCAGAGAAGCCGCGGAAGGATGCTTGAAGCGATTGCCCGACGGGCGCGTCGTATCCGGCATCGGCCCAGGTGTGTTCGTCGGAGATCACCTCGATGGGCGAGAGTGCGCCGGTGCTTCGCGGCAGATCCGGCCACCAGTACGAGAGAATCGCCTGTGTCATGAACGATTTGGTCGACCCGAGCGGGGAGTTGATTGCACGGTTCAGGATTTCCGGTCCGGTTCCTGTCAGGTCGACGGTCAACTTTTCGCCCTTGATCGTGATCTTGCAAGCGAACTTGATGAGGATGTTCTCCTTCAAGGTCGAGTCCACGAACTGGTTGAAGGTCACCACTCCGTCCGGAAGTTCACCTATCCGGCGACTTACCTCGGCCTCGACGTTCTCGACCGTCAACCGCAAAGCCGCGACGAAGGCCTCTTGACCGACCTCGTCGATGAGACGATCGACCGTCTCTATCACGCGCCTGACCGCACCCATCTTGACCTTGATATCTGCCAGCATCAGCTTGGGGTCGCGAGTCGAGTGCTGGAGGAAGGTCAACAGGTCACGACGTAGGCGTCCGCCTTCGACGATCTTGATCGGAGATGCCCGCAGTCCGTCGTCGAACGGCGACTCCGAACCCGACGGCATCCCACCGGGCTCGCATGCACCGTTCTCGCCTTCGTGGATCGTGGCCCCCACCCACGCAATGATCTCTCCGTCACGCATGACCGGCACCAGCATGGACTGGTCTGTGTTGTGGACCATTCCGAATCGGGAGTCGTTGTGAAAGAAGCCGTCTCCGGGATTGATCCCGACGCTGGGGTCATCCTTCCAGTTCTTCATGATGTAGCGAATCGGGTGGTGCAGGACCGCCGAGAACGCAATCACGCCACGGTTCGAGAGGTAACTGACGTCACCTTCTGCCGTATAGACGGCGCAGGAGAGATCCGCCCACTTTGCGCCCGGTGCAGCGCCCATGCTTTCGCACATTTCGAACGCCTCGTCCAGCGCACCCGCCAGCCGCTTACGAATCCGATCCGCACCGAGGGGGTCGGTAGCCCGCTCGATGCAGCGATCTTCATGTGCTGTGCGTGGCGCGATTTGATGGTGACGCATGATGTCCGGATCCGGCCCCAGGAACAGGGTGGTCTCGTCCATGAATGCGTCGACCCACTGCTGTTCCTGTTCACTGAGCAGCTGGGAGATGTCGGGTTCCGTGTCGAATGGGTCCGTGTTGTTCTGCGTAAGAGTCATGCGCTCTCGAGCTCCTTCCTGAAAGTTTTTGATTCGCTCAGTCTTTGAGAAGCCAAACGGCGCCCTGCACGGTCGGCTCGAGCCGCCAGCCGGGCTCCACCAGATACGTGGTGCTCTCGGTGGTAACGATGGCAGGCCCAGGGATGACCGAGGTGTGCGACAAAGCGCGTTCGTCGTAGACCGGCGTTTCGACAGGCTTGTCTACGTCGGTGAAGTGTGCGCGTCGAGTCGAGATGTGATCGGGAACCGTTCTGCTGCCGCCGGACTCGATCGAATCGAACTTGACGACATCACCCTCGATGTACGAGGCGACGCGCACGGTCTGTACCCGAACGCCGGCCTCAGGGGCCTGAGTGCCCTCACCGTAGCGCTGGCCGAAGATCTCAGAGAACGTCTTGATCAAGTACAGAACATCGGCGACACCGTCGACACGGTTGATATCGAACGATACGGCGGTGGTGGCAAGCTGATTGCCGTACCGCATGTCCATCTCCAAGCGGTATTTGACCTTGTCTGCGTCATACCCCTGGCGCACAAGATCTTCGGCGCCCTTGGCTTCGAGTTCCCGAATGTAACCGTTCATCGTCTCGTACTGGTCGTACAGTGTGCGTTCCCGAGGTTCGTAGAGCACGATGTACGCGCTGCGCTCGTGGATGTGAAGCGGTTTCATGTTGCCCGCGCCCAGCGCCGAGAACACAGATGCGAAAGGGGGAAACAGGATCTTGCTGATACCCGCCCCCTTTGCGATCCCGCAGGCGTGCAACGGGCCGTTGCCCCCATACGCCAGCATGGTGTAGTCCTCCACCAAGCCGCCGCGAGATCGAAGTTCCTTCTCGATGCCGATGGCCATCTGCTCGTCGACGCTGCGCTTGATCACCTTGGCTACCGAAACGGTGTCCAGGTCCAGCTCATCGGAGAGCGTCTCATCGATCGCGTAAGTCGAACGCTTCTTGTTAAGGGTGATGTACCCATTGGCATAGTTCTCAGGGTCCAAATATCCCAGCACGAGGTCCGCGTCGGTGACCGTCACGTGCAGACCACCGCGGTCGTAGCAAGCCGGACCCGGGTCCGATCCCGCCGATTCGGGTCCGATCTGCACCGAACGATGAATGCGGTCGAAGGTTGCGATGGAGCCACCGCCGGCACCGAGGGTGTTCAGGTGGATCATCGGCATGGAGACCATCCACCGCCCGATGGTCGGCTGGAAATCGTAATGGCGGACACCGCCTTCGGGCACCAGTCCGATGTCGAACGAGGTCCCTCCCATGTCCATCGACACCACGTCACCGAGTCCCGTGGTTTCCGCCAGGTGCTGCGCGCCACCGACTCCGGCGATCGGACCGGAGTGAATGGTCTGCAACGCGTCGGTCGAGTTGGGCTGGGCCATGCCGCCGGAGTTGTGGATGACCAGCATGGGCTTTTCGTAGCCGGCGTCGCGCAGGTTGCTCGACAGTTGGTTCAAAGCGTGGAACATGGTCTCGTGCAGGAACGCGTCGACAATTGTCGACATCGCACGCACGTACTCTCCCTTCCGTCCGGACACCTGACTGCTCAGCAACACGGGAATGGAGCCCAGTTCGTGGGTGGGGTACTCGTCAAGGATGATTTCCAGGATCTGCTGCTCGTGCGACGGATTCTCGGTCGCATTGGTCAGCGCCACAACGATTGCCTCCGCGCCGTTGTCCACCAGCGCCCGGACCTGAGTTCGGACGTCGTCAACCATGATCGGAACCAGGACGTCGCCAACGGAATCGACACGTTCCTTGATCGATCGAGTGAGGTGCCGCGGAACCAGCGGCTCGGGGCGTTGGGCATCGGGCATGTCGCCTTGCTTGGTTCCGTCCAGTCCCTCTCCGTAACCGCGCCCACGAGAGAGATGGATGGTGTCCTCGAACCCGTGCGTCACCAGAGCGGCAACCTTGGGCCCTTTGCTTTCGATCAGCGCATTGGTACCGAGCGTGGTGGCGTACCGCACCGAATCGACCTCGCGCAGCGCCTGGCTCCGGCTGACTCCCGCCCGTTTACACGCCAGGTCCAGCGCCTCGTTGAATCCGAGTGCGAGATTGTGGTGGGTGGTGAGTGCTTTCGCTTCGACGTAGAGGTCATCCCACACGAAGAAGCAGTCGCTGAATGTCCCGCCGATATCGACAGATATACGTTTCATTACAGGTGATCTCCTCGAGAGTGCGGCCGTCAGTGCTTCGCGTGGACGTGGGTGTGGCGTGGCTCGGCAATGGCGTTCTCACCGGGGCCATAGTTGACGAGTTCTTCCGGGTCGCCTTCCCGGTCCGCCCACTGGGTGCGGAGTGAATCGATATCCCAGATCATGTCCACCGTCGGGGGATGTCCTGGTGCGGTGTACTCCGTCTCTATCTGAGTACCGCATCCGGGGCAATAGAATTCGAGGATCCGGCAGAAGTTCGGGTCGGGCGCGAATGTGAATTCGTACTTCTCCGGATCCAGAACGGCCGGATGAATCTCGCGAGGATCGCGGTCGTAGACCAACGTTCCTTCCTTGTAGTTTCCGCGGGCGTTGCCCAGGTCGTGGTTGCAGACCCGGCAGTGCCATCTCTCGGAGTCGAGTTCGATCGCCAGATATTCGGTCATGGGAATCCGCATGATGCTTGTCACCGTCTTCACTGTTGGTTTCTGGAGGTACCGAGCTTGCTCGGCGCACTCATTGCTGGTCTGTCAGGAACAGGTCACCGGAATCGGAGATGTCGAGTGTCCAACCGCTGGGGACCCGGGCGGTGAAGAACGGACCCTCGACGATGGCCGGCCCAGCAGCAGTCGCGCCGGCGACCTGGTCCTCGAGTTGATAGACCGGAACTTCGTCGACCTCGGTTGCCGAGGAACGGACCGAACGATGTCCGATGGAGACGGCCTCACTTTTCGTCTCCGGTCGTCCGCCGTTGATGACGGCATGCGGCAACCGATACGTCGCCGTCAGCGAGATCATGACATTCTGGTCCGCGTCTGCGCCGGCATCGAACGTGGCAGAAAACGGCTGCTCCGTAGCGAGCGAACCATCCTCGTTCTCCACCACGATCTTCCAGTCGAGATCACAGTCGTCGATACCGTGCCCTTCCTGGAACATGTCGCGGGTGGCACGGTCGACCAGTTCGGCGCGTACGGAATCGATCTGTTCCGCAGCGGCGCCGGTGATGACGGCCTCGTATGTCTGGGCGACATCGGAAAAGCTGATGCCGTAGGCAGAGAAGACGGCAGCGAGTCGCGGTACCAGAACCTTGCGCACGCCGGCGAGACGTGCAGCGCCACAAGCGCTCATCGGTCCACCACCACCGAAAGCCGCCAACGTCGTCGTGTCCGCGCTCTCCACCGCTGCGGCAAACGAGTCCGCAACGTGCCGGAAGTACGCAGTTTCCATCCGGACGAGCGCTTCTTCCAAGGAAATCTGCAGTGGCCCAGCGACAGTCTTGGTGATCACTGCCCTGGAGCGGTCAGCGTCGAGCGCCATCTCCCCGTTGAGATAGGTCGTCGGATCCAGCACTCCGAGAAGGAGGTTGACGTCTGTGATGGTTGCCTGCTTGCCACCGAATCCGAAGCACGCCGGTCCAGGTGCGGCGCCGACACTTTCCGGACCCACCCTGATCTCGCCATTCGTCACAGCGATGACGGAACTGCCACCGACGCCGGTGGAGTGAACGTTGCTCAGTTCGTGCGAGATGGGCACACCATTGACGGAGCCGCGCCGTTCGGTGGCGATGCTCCGGTCTTTCACTGATCCGACGTCGGTGGTCGTTCCGCCGACGTCGATCATCAGGACGTGGTCGAGCCCGTACGCCTCAGCCAGAGCACGGGTACCTTCGAGCCCTCCGCGCGGACCGGACGAGTACGTCTTCAGCGCGACGGATTTCGCGACGCGAGAAGAAGCTCCGTCGTTGCGATAGATGAGCAGTGGGTTCTTGAGCTTGTACGCCCGCAAACGGTGCTCGGCGCTATAAAGAAAGCGTTCGACGGTCGGATGCAGGAACGAATTGATGATGCCGGACCAGATTCGACGCGAGCGCAGCGTGTCCGAGGTGAACTCCCAGGTGAACAGCACCGGTACCGAGCCGAGCAGGTGACGGGGGAACTTCTCGAGCACGATGTGCTTGAAGATCTTTTCACGCTTCTTGTCGTCTGCTGCCAGCACGATCCGTTCTGCGCCGGCAGTGGTCAGCCGGTTGATCTCCGCCACGAGCAGCTGGCTGAGCTGGTCACCGTCTGCGTCAGGGGAGACCACGGCGATGCGGTTTCCCACGATGTCGTCGAAGAGTGATTCCGCATCCCCAGCGGCCCGCAGCTCGTCGACGATTGCGGGATCTTCGCTGATGAGGCCGATTCGTGGGCCTTTGCGCTCCACCAGCGCATTGGTGCCCTGCGTGGAGGAGTAACGAATGTGACGGGTCGAATGCAGCAGCGCTGCCAGATTCTCCTCACCGAAGATTCCGACCGACGCCTTGGTCATGCCTTCGAACAGGCACTGAGACAGGTCCACAGGTGTCGTCAAAGTCTTGGTAAACGAGAAGTCCGATCCGCTGCCTACGCAGATATCGGTGAGGGTCCCACCGTTATCGATATTGATCAATCGCTCCATCGAGGCTCCTAGCTGATCGAGTAACATTGAGTGACGTGCGCCACTCATCGGGGTGAGATCAGCATCACTTCTCGAGGGGTAAGCGGTAGTGTCCTACTTTGGGACACCGCCCGCGTCGCAGCCGCTGTTTGCTGGACATGCCGGACACCCGGCCACCTAGCCGCCACTCAACTACGTCCAGGAGGCTCGAAGATGATGTCGACGAATGTCAGCTCAGAAGGCTGCCATCCCGGTGCGAACTCGCAGTTCATCGCCGCCTCTTGGGTACGGTCCCGCGCCGCCGGTGTCGATGCCGAGGGAGGGGACGTCGCTTACATCGGGGACGTCGATGTATCGGGCAGGTTGGTACACTGCGCACAGCCCATCATCGAGCGACTCCTCGAATACACCGAAGACATCCCGCTCAGCGTCGCGGTATCCGACAGTAAGGGCCGTGTACTCAAACGGCTCGATACGAATCGCACCATCGGCGCGATGGTGGACAGAATCTCATTGGCCCCTGGTTTCAGCTACGCGGAGAGTGAAATCGGAACCAACGGTGTCGGTACGGTTCTCGCGTCCGGACAATCGGTTCAGATTATCGGCGAGTCGCATTACCATGAGCGTTTCAAGAAGTATTCGTGCTCGGGTGCACCGATCCGAAATCCGGTGACCGGACGGATCGAAGGAGTTCTCGATCTCACCTGTTTGGCCGAACACTCGAGTCCCCTGCTGCACAGTTTCGTACGCTCGTCCGCCGCTGCCATCGAGAGCAGCCTGTTGAACGACCAAAGCATGCACCAACAGGCGTTGTTCACAGAGTTCACCCGGCTCGACCTGCGATCGAGGGAAGCAGTCTTCGCTGTCGGCGATCGGGTCGCGATGGCCAACGCACGCGCCCAGCGTGATTTCGGGCCTACCGAACAGCATTCGCTCTTCGAGCACGCGCGGTACATGCTCGATCGCCGTCAACGCGCTTCTCGCCCGATCGAACTGGCCGATGGGCGCGTGGTAGAACTTCGGGGCAAGCGAGTCGGCTCCGAAACAACGGCGGTAGGCATCGTCGTGGAGTTGAAAACCCTCAGCAAGCTGCACGCGCCTGATGCGTTCACCGGTACCCCGAATCTTTCGCCCGGCCCCACGTCCGCGGACGCGCATACGTCCATGGGTTCCCCTGGTTTGCAATCTGTTTCGTCAGGGTCGTCGATCTGGAGCGCGTCGAAGCATGAGGTGGCGGACGCGTTGAGCCACAAGGTTCCACTGCTCGTCACAGGAGAGTCGGGTGCCGGCAAGGTTACCCTGCTCACTGACACGTTTCATCGACTCTTTCCCGACGGACGTTCAATTGTGCTCGATGAATCGAGCGAGCTCCCCGAACAGACGCACCTGCTCGGCGACCAGTCTCCGACAATCGTGGTGCTGCGCAATATTCATACTTTCGGCACCGACACGTCAAAGAAATTGACCCAGTGGCTCACTGCCGAAGGTGCGGTATGGATCGCCGCAACCGCGACAGAATCCAGTGTCAATCACCAGCTGCCGTGCGATGTGCTGCTCCCATACTTTCAGCGCTCTACTCATGTTCCGGCTCTTCGACACCGCCCAGAGGATCTGCCCTCCCTCGTCGAGCAAATTCTCGAGACACTCACCCACGGAAGAAGGGTGATAGCCCAAGACGCCACTATCCGTGCGCTGTCGCGGTATCCGTGGCCGGGCAACATCACCCAGCTGTTCGACGCGCTCCGCAGCGCGATCGAGCGTCGCCCGCTCGGCGATATTCAACCGCGAGACCTGCCCGGCTATTGCTCTCAATCGTCACTGCACACGCTCACGCCCATTGAAGCTGCGGAAAGGGACACGATCATCACTGCGTTGCGTGATGCCG
>NZ_JBAQEO010000771.1:0-9425 GCF_049286785.1 Rhodococcus sp. (in: high G+C Gram-positive bacteria)
GAAAAATCCGACTCACAGACGCCCCCCGCACAGCGATCGCTGCGCGGGTGGCGTCTCGACGGGCTCACCTTACTGTCAAAAGGTGCCGTTGCGCACTCCACGGGTCCGAATTGTGGCATTTCACCAAGGAATCGGCGAAAGCCCGGACCACCGGAGTCAGATCACCAGGCGTTCAATGTGTCCAGAATCTGCCCGCGGGCCTGCCAGAGTCCCGCACCCCAGTACGGCCACGAGTGCGTGCCGTTGGACGGGAAGTAGAAGTTGGCAGGGATACCGAGGGTGGCCAGCCGAACCTGGAAGGCCCGCGTGTTGGCCAGCGCGAGCGCCTCGAGACCCATGGCATTGCCGGTGTTGTAGTAGTCGATGGGAGCGGCCGGGCGGTCGAACTGCCCGGGCAGACCGCTCGCGGCCGAGATGAACATCGACAGGCCCTGCAGGCGCGGTGCGAACACGAACGGGTCGTTACGCAGCCACGCCGGGTTCCACGGCGGGCCCCACATCGAGTCGACGTTGAAGCGTCCGGAATCGATCATCGCGACGCGGATCGCCTCACGCATGCCGGGGGCCGAAATGTTCAGGTAACCCGAGAGCGAACCGGCGAACTTGAACTGGTCGCGATGGTATGCGGCAAGCGTCAGGGCGGCGCTGCCACCCATGGACAGGCCGAAGACCCCGTTGTTCGTCTTGGAGACGCCGTAGTTCGCGAGGAAGTTCGGCAGCTCCTCGGTCAGGAACGTCTCCCACTTGTAGGTGACGGGCTGCCCGTTAAAGTTACTGGGTGCGTACCAGTCCGTATAGAAGCTGGATTCACCGCCGACCGGCATGACCAGGGTGACGTTGTCGTTGCGGTACTGGTCCAGGGCGTTGGTCTCGAAGGACCACGCGTTGCGGTCGTTGCGGGCACGCAGGCCATCGAGTAGGTACAGCGCGGCGTTGCCCCCACGCGCTGCCCACTGGACCTGAACCTTGATGTTGCCCATCGAGGAGGGCACCCACAGCTCTTGGTAGCCACCCCACGGCGCGGTGTGCGCGGGGCCGGAGTGCGTCGGTGCCGCCACAGCGACAGATCCGCCGGCGATTCCTGCCGCCACAGGCAGTACCAGTGCGGCGGCACCCACCGCCACGGCACGTTGCTTGAGGCGCTGAGACAACCTCGGTCGGGCAAAACGCATGGATACTGCTCTCTCTCTTCGTCTGCGGATTCCGCCATGGCGGCTCCGGCGGATTCCGTCGGTGAACAGGCGACATACCGGCCGGACGTGGCAGGCCGGGCAGAGACCTCCTCGAGTCACGCGACAAACGCTCGAACAGCGTGACTCATCATGTGGCTACATCGTCGCTCACGCCGCCGCCGTTACACAACCGAGATCTGATGTTCCCGCATCGAGATCTGACTGCTACCCACCGGAGACACGAAGGCCGGCAGAGTGCATCGCGTCAATTGACCGGGGCGGGGAGTGGCGGCTCGAGATTGCACCGTTGAATTTCGTAAGCAGGCACTCGGTCCAGTCGATAACCTGCGAAATCCACCGCGCTCTTGAAATTCTGCTTGAACCGCGCCCACGTCAGGTCCGCACGATACGAGGTCAGCAATTCCTGCGTCTGCGGGCAGGTGAGCGCCAATCGAGCATCGGCCACCCAATCCTCATCCAGGAAATGGGGCAGCCACGGGTGTTTGTCGATCATTCCCGTGTCGGCGACGACCCAATCCGGATACAGATTCTTGTCGTGCCCGATCCGTCCGTCGTCCAGGCGTTCGGTGTGGGCAGCAAGCGGATACGCGAGGCCCATCTGATCGAGCACCGTGACGTCGAGGCCGACGTTCATGCTCGTCATCCCGAGGTTCAGGAAGTAGACGGTATGTCCTGCGCCGCCGTCCGGAATCGGAAGGGGCGGAGGGACGACCCACCAGTACGTGTAGTCGGGAGCCGGGATGAGCAGTCCGCCGTCGGGGGTGTCCGAGATGGTCTGAGCCATCGCGCGCATGCGCGGATAGTCGAGATAGTCGTCCGCACGTATCGGATGTGCGTGTCCGGTATTGAGGACGTAGAAAGCGCGTTCGTCCACAATTCCCGAACGGCCGACAACAGCACCCTCCGGCATGCCCGTGGTGTTCGACGCGAAAAATGCCCACACCACGGTTCCGGCCCACAACACGGCCATTGCACCGAAAATTCCGGTTTCGCGGTTTCGTCCCCACGACGTCCGGTCCGGAATTCGCACCGGAATCACCGCGACGGGAATGAGGAAACAGAACAGCACCGGCAGAAGAACGCGGCCGTGCATGAAGTCGCCGCCGACGCGCACCGAATAGAGGCCGAGGAGTAATCCACTCACGAGAATGAATACGACGACGGCACTCTGGGTCCGGAGCCGTCCCCGCAGTCGCGCCACGGGATTCCCGCCGCTGTGACGAACACCATCGACTACCGACGAATCACGGCCCGACCATGCGGTGAGCACACCGGCGAAAAGAAACAGCAGCGGGAGCCACAGCAGGTAGGGACCGAGCAGATTCCAGAGATAGGCGAACCCCTGCGACCATTTGGCACCGCCGGCGTCCTTGGAGACGGCCGTATTGGGGTACGGCAGGGCGTAGTAGCCCATCCGCCAGATCTGATATCCCACCGGGACGAGTGCCGCCACGAACACCGTCGCGGTCCGCATCACCCAGGTCAGACCCGGTGCGAAGAAGATGATGGCCAGCGCCAGAGCCGCGAGAATCGCCAGTTCCGGCCGGACCAGTGGTCCCATGCCCGCGATGAAGGCGAGGATCAGCACCGATGTCGGGGACGGCTTGTCCGCCTGACTCCAGCGGACCATCAGCAGCCAGAGCAGGGCGATCCAGAAGATCACGAGGCAACTCTCGAGCCCGGACGTGGCGAAATCCCGGGCCGGGGGCACTGCGATGTAGACCAGCACACCCGCAGGGAGCAGCAGCAACGTCCCGCCCGACCCGAACGAACCGCCCCGGTACAGCCGCGCCGTTCCGGACATCGCCAGCACGATCGCCGCTGTGGACAGGACCAGCGCGATCGCGAGGACCACGTACTCGAGCCGGAGCCCGGTGAGCCAGCCGAAGACGTAAACGATGTACGTCCAGGCGGTACTGGTGTTGGCCTCGACGCGCTCCCCGATGTTGAACACCGGACCGTTGCCCGCGAGGAGGTTGCGCACCGTGCGCAACACGATCAGACCGTCGTCGGCAACCCAGCGCCGCTCCCATGCTCCCCAGAGCATGAGGAGGGCCGAGGCGGCCACACCGCCCAGGAAGACCACCCTCGAGAGGATGGCCTTCTGGTGGCGTTCGTTTGCCCGCGCGTCGGCGACGGCCGTCTTCTCGGCGTCTCCTACCAGCTCAGACGAGGTAGACAGCGACACCCACAACTCCGATCCAGGCAATCGCGAGAAGTTGGAGCACCCGGTCGCCCAGAGCGATCTCCTCCGGCTCGCCCGCCTCACCGCCGTCGACGTCGACTGCGTACCGCAGAATCGCGACCGTGAACGGCACCATGGAGATCGCGTACCAGTTGGTGCCCTTGGTCGCGTCCTGCTGGAAAGCCCACAGGCCGTAGCAGAGCACGACCGCGGTGGCGCTGAGCGTCCAGACGAACCGCAGGTAGGTCGTCGTGTAGTTCTCCAGAGACTTGCGGATCTTCGCGCCGGTGTTCTGCGCTAGCTGCAGCTCCGCATACCGCTTACCGGCCGCCATGAACAGCGAACCGAACGCCATGACGAGCAGGAACCACTGCGACAGCGCGATCTCGGCTGCCACGCCGCCCGCGATGGCGCGAAGCAGGAAGCCGGACGAGACGATGCAGATGTCGAGGACGGCCTGATGCTTGAGGCCGAAGCAGTAAGCGAGCTGGATGCCGATGTAGACGGCCATCACGACCGCGAGCTGCCAGTTGGCCAGGAAGGACAGGCCGATGGCCACGACGAGAAGGACCACCGCCATTCCGTACGCCAGGTTGACGGGCAGCACACCGGCGGCGATGGGACGGAAGCGCTTGGTGGGATGTGCGCGGTCCGCCTCGACGTCCATCGCGTCGTTGACGAGGTAGATGCCGGAGGCCGCCAGGCAGAACACCACGAAGGCGAGCGCGACGGGAAGAAGTACGTTGGGATCGGTTGCCGTTCCTGCAGCAATGGGCGCTGCCAGAACGAGGACGTTCTTGACCCACTGACGCGGACGAACGGCCTTGACGATGCCCGCGGCCAGGGACGTCGGGGGTCCTGTGACTACGGCCGGTTCCTCGCTCATTTCACTCCAAATTTCTGTTCTGCCTTCAGCACCGCGACCGCGGAAGCGGCCCCCAGCACAGATCCGGCGAGCACATCGGAAGGGTAGTGCACTCCCAGAACGAGCCGGGAGAGCAGCATCGGCGGTACCAACAACGCAGGCAAGGGTAGCCCGGTGAGACGGCCCAGGAGCACTGCCGCGGCCGTGGTGGACGTGGCGTGTGAGGACGGGAAGCTCAGCCGGCTCGGTGTCGAGACGTTGACCTGGATCGACGGGTCGGTCGGCCGGGCGCGGCGAACCACGCGCTTGATCACGATCGATGCGGCGTGGGCTCCTACCGCTCCCACGGCGACCCCGGCCCACTGCCGCCTGCGCGGCCTGTCGAGTGCGGCGCCGACGCCGGCGATCGCCGTCCAGCCGAGGGCGTGCTCACCGAAATGCGACATCGCGCGGGCCGCGCCGATCACTCCCGGCTTGCTCGCGATCGTCGACTGCACGGTGTTGAGGATCTTGACCTCACGAGATGCCGAAGACACGTTCCCACCTCTCCTTACTGGTCAGGGCAGGAACGGCGTCCTGGTACTCACGTTTGAGGGCGGGGAACCGCTGGGCAAGTTCCCGCCGTAGCCGCAGGGCCTCCTTCAGTAACTCGTAGGCCTGCTTGGGGTTGCGCTTACGGTAGACGACGCCGCGGCCGTCTGCGGTGGTGACGGTCACACCGTCCACCTGCGACAGGAGGTACCACCGCGCGTCCAGGGTCGGGACGTTGAGCTGAGGACGTTCGTAGTGCTCCTCGTTGACGGGCTTGACGCTGCGCACCAGACCCTTGCCGAGCCGCACGATCTTCGCGAGCGGGTTGCCCGGCTCGCCGACGGAACCGACCTCTGCACCGGACGGCAACGGCAGACTCGTCGACGACGGCAGGACCACCGCGTCAGAGAACTCCTTGCGCATCGCGTGCACGTTGCCGAGGGCCGTGGGCAGCAGTTCGAAGATGTGCTCGGGGCCCTGCAGGAAGTCGGCGATCGCCTGGTTCTGGATGGCCACCGTCGAGTACTCGAGACACAGCAGGTGCTTGAGCGTGGCCTTGACGGTGTCGATCACGAGCCCGCGGCCGTTGCCGGGCATGTGCAGGGCCGCCACGACAAGACGGTTGCGGAGATGGAAGTACGCCTGCCAGTCGATGGCGTCGTCCTTGTCGGTCCACGCCATGTGCCAGATTGCGGCGCCCGGCATGGTGATCGTGGGGTACCCGGCCTCGCGGGCACGCAGTCCGTATTCGGCGTCGTCCCACTTGATGAACAGCGGCAGTGGCTGACCGAGCTTCTCCGCGGCTTCCCGCGGGATCATGCACATCCACCAGCCGTTGAAGTCGACGTCGATACGGCGGTGCAGCAGCTTCGAGTTCTCGCGGTCGCTGAGCGGATAGCGGGAGAAGTCGTGGTCGTACTCGACGTTGGGCGCCGCGGTCCACATGAAGATGCTGCGGTCGACCACTTCACCCATCGTGTGCAGGTGACTGCGTTCCTGCAGATTGAGCATCTGGCCGCCCACCAGCATGGGGCTCTTCGCGAATCGGGACATCGCGAGTGCACGCAGAATCGAGTCGGGTTCGATCTCGATGTCGTCGTCCATGAAGAGAATGTGCTGACAGTCGGTGGTCTTCAACGACTCGTACATGATGCGGCTGTACCCGCCGGACCCACCGAGGTTCGGCTGATCGTGGATCACCAGGCGATCACCGAAACCGGCGGCGACCTCGGCGAAGTCGGGTTCGTCCCGGACTTTGCGGGTGCCCTGATCGGGAATGATCACCGCCTTGACGACATCCATCACCAGTTCGTCCGACGCCAGCGCGGTCAGCGCCTTCACGCAGTCGGTGGGACGGTTGAACGTCGGGATACCCACCGCCACGGTGGCCTCACCCGGCGCCTCGACCGGCGCGAACCACCCCGCGCTCTCGAGCACCACCTCGGTATCGGTGGTGATGTCGAACCAGATCCAGCCGCCGTCCTCGAATGGAGCGAGTTCGATCTCGAACTCCATTGCCCCGGGGATTCGCCCCGTCGATTCGCTCGCCCAGTCCCCGTCCTGGAATTCGCGTCCCTCCACATGGATGCGCGACGAATCGGCCTTGGAGCGGTAGACGTCGATACGGCAGTGACCCGACAGCTCGAGCCGCAGCACCACCGACTTCAGGATGCTCCAGCGGCGCCAGTAACTGGCCGGGAAGGCGTTGAAATAGGTGCAGAACGACGCTTCCGACTCCGCGCCGATCGACAGCGACGTGCGCGACAGCGAATGCGCGCGGCGACTGTTGGTCTTCGCTTCCTCCAGGTAGAGGGTGCGGACGTCGAGGGGTTCGCCGGGCCGGGGCAGGATAATCCGCTGCAGCAGCGATTTGCCCAGCAGTTCGTAGTCGTCGGCCGCCTTCTCGGTGTCGAGCAGGTGTCGCGCGCTCATTCGGTCCCTCCGGCCAGGTCCGCACCCGATTCGAGGTGCGGGCGCAGTGTGTTGTCGAACATCGACAGCGCACTGGCGATGGCCATGTGCATGTCCAGGTACTGGTAGGTGCCGAGGCGGCCCCCGAACAGAACCTTGTTGTCGGCGGTCTCAGTCTTTGCCCGGTCCCGGTACGCCGCGAGCTTCTCGCGGTCCTCGGGGGTATTGATCGGGTAGTACGGCTCGTCCGTGCCCTCGGCGAACCGCGAGAACTCCCGCATGATCACCGTCTTGTCCTTCGGGTAGTCCCGCTCCGGGTGGAAGTGACGGAACTCGTGGATGCGGGTGAACGGCACGTCGGCGTCGTTGTAGTTCATCACCGGCGTTCCCTGGAAGTCACCGGTCTCCAGCACCTCGGTCTCGAAGTCGAGAGTGCGCCAGCCGAGCTTGCCCTCCGAGTAGTCGAAGTATCGGTCGAGCGGTCCGGTGTAGACGACCGGCGCTTCGGGGCTCTCTGCGCGCAGCTCGTCCCGGTCATCGAAGTAGTCGGTGTTCAGCCGGACCTCGATCTTGGGGTCCTTCGCCATGTTCTCGAGCCACGCGGTGTAGCCGTCGACGGGCAGGCCCTCGTACGTGTCGTTGAAGTAGCGGTTGTCGAACGTGTACCGCACCGGCAATCGGCTGATGTTGCTCGCGGGCAGCTCCTTGGGGTCGGTCTGCCACTGCTTGGCGGTGTAATCGCGCACGAACGCCTCGTACAGTGGGCGTCCGATCAGGGAGATCGCCTTCTCTTCCAGATTCGATGCCTCGGCGGAATCGATCTCGCTGGATTGCTCCGCGATCAGTTTCCGGGCCTCGTCCGGGGTGAAGTAGCGGCCGAAGAACTGCGATACCAGACCAAGGCCCATCGGGAACTGATACGCCTGGCCCTTGTGCAGCGCGTAGACGCGGTGCTGGTAGTTGGTGAATTCGGTGAACTGGGTGACGTAGTCCCAGACCCTGTCGTTCGACGTGTGGAACAGGTGGGCACCGTACTTGTGGATCTCGATACCGGTCTCGGGTTCGGGCTCCGAATAGGCGTTTCCACCCAGGTGATGACGGCGATCGAGCACCAGCACACGCTTGCCCAGCTGCGTAGCCGCACGCTCGGCGATGGTCAGTCCGAAGAAGCCGGAGCCGACAACGATGAGGTCGTACCGGGCAGGGTGGGTCTCTGGGTTTGCTGCGGTCACGATGAACCAGGGTAAGCGACTCCGGCCCCCGCGTGCCTTTCCGGTAGCCCCTGCTACCGAAAACGCGCACAGAAGCTTGTCCTGCTGTTCACCGGTTCTGCAGACCTCGTTGTCGCTGCCGACCCGGTGATCGCGCTTGATGAACCGGTGCGCATCGTTCAACTCGCCAACTTTTACGGACCGCGGTCCGGTGGACTGCGCACCGCACTCCACCACTGGGGGCAGGGGTATGCCGAGCGGGGACACGAGGTTGTGCTCGTCGTCCCAGGCCGGCGCGATGACGAAGAGCTTCTGCCCAGCGGGGTTCTGCGGATCACACGTGCGGCCGTCACACTCCCGGCCACGGGCGGCTATCGCGTCGTCAACCCCCGTCGCGTGGCCGACGTCGTGCGCGGACTGCGACCAGACGTCCTGGAGGTCTCCGACCGCCTCACGCTGCGCGGTTTCGGTGGGTGGGCCCGCGCCCGCGGGATACGCAGCGTCGTCGTATCTCACGAACGGCTCGACCGGCTGATCGGCCAGCTCGCCCCCGGTCGCCTGGCGCGGGACTGTGCCGACGTCGCAAATCAGCGCATGGCGCGCAGCTATGACGCGGTGGTCTGCACCACGGACTTCGCGAGTGAGGAGTTCATCCGCATCGGAGTCCCGAATCTTCATCGCGTTCCACTCGGTGTCGATCTCACGATGTTCCATCCGGAAAAACGCGACCAGGCGATGCGCAACTCCTTCGCCGACCCGGCCCAGCGCTTCCTCCTGCACTGTGGGCGTCTGTCCGTGGAGAAGCAGGTGGAGCGGAGCATCGACGCCGTCCGGTTGCTCCGGAAGCAGGGACATGACACACGCCTCGTCATCGCGGGCGACGGCCCGCGGCGGCAGGCGCTCCGCCACCGGGCTCGGGGGCTGCCGGTGCATTTCACCGGATATATCAGTGACAAGAGCCGGCTGGCCGCACTGTTCGCGTCGGCGGATGTCTCGATCGCACCGGGACCGCACGAGACGTTCTGCCTGTCGGCGCTGGAGTCCCTGGCCGCGGGAACTCCCGTGGTCGCGTCACAGTCCTCGGCACTCACCGAGATCATCACACCCGAGTGCGGTGCCCTTGCCCGCGATCGCGGACTCGCGTTCGCCGACGCGATCAGCAGTGTGCTCGCGATTCCGCCGGACACCCGGCGTTCGTCCGCGCGACGGCGGGCCGAGAACTTCGGCTGGGGCGAGTCCGTCGACGGGATGCTCGGGGTCCTGAAAGGATCCTGAAGAATTCCCGCCGAGCACGACGGGAATCCTTCAGGATCTTCTCTTCTGGTGTCCGACCGACCTTCCCCTAGCTTCCGCCCGTCGGTAACCATTCGCGGAGCACACCGGCATCGATCACCTGTGCACCCAGAGTTTCTGTCCAGATGATGGTGCCGCCCGTGTACATCCGGAACTTTCCTGCCTCGGACGGCAGCATCATTTCCGGTCCGATGGGAGCACCGAGCGTGCTGTTGACCCCACCGAGTTCCTTGTAC
>NZ_JBAQEO010000772.1:0-12718 GCF_049286785.1 Rhodococcus sp. (in: high G+C Gram-positive bacteria)
CCGCACACCAGCATCGATGTCCGCACCCTGGGCCACGTCCGCAACGAGATCGGCGCGTTCAACGAACAGTGGGTCGAAGGCCTGCGGGCGTGCTCCGGTGCCGAAATCCTCGATCGCTTCCGTACGATCATCACCCGGCGGCGAGCCGAACTGGCCGAGATGACCGACGAGATGTTCGACGCCGAAACCACCACCCCGGTCGGGCCGGCGCCCTACCTGCGTTTCATGCGCATCCGCCTGTTCGACTGCTGGATGCACGAGCTGGACATCCGTGACGCCCTGGGTATGCCAGGCGAGGAGGGCGGCGCGCGTGGTGCCACGGCGTTCGAGGAGATCATGGGTTCCCTGCCGTTCATCGTCGGCAAGCGGGGCAGGGCGCCGGACGGCTCCCGGATCACCCTCGAGTTGACAGGGCCGTTGGCCCGGACCCTCCACATCGTGGTCGACGGCAGAGCGAGTGTGGTCGACGAGTTACCGTCCGCGGCGACCTCGACCATCACCCTGGATTCGCGCCTCTTCACGCGCCTTGCCGGGGGAAGGGCCAAAGCTGTGGACCATCGAGACGAGATCACGCTGGGTGGCGACGTGGGTGTCGGCAAGCAGATCGTCGACAAACTTGCGTTCACCATCTGATCGCTGTGCGGCTGTTTCTGTCGTCGTACCGCTTCGGCGCCGACCCGGCGCCCCTGATGTCCCTGGTGGGCGTCCCTGGACGGGTGGCGGTCATCGCCGCGGCGGCGGACGCGTGGCCGGCCGCCGCGAGAGCATCCGCCGTTGTCAGCGATGTCATGCCGCTGGTGCGTCTCGGGTTCACCCCGGAGGAAGTTGATCTGCGCGAGTACATCGGCAGAGGCGACAGCTCCGCGCTGGCCGAGAGGCTCGAGGGTTTCGACATGGTCTGGGTGCGCGGTGGCAACACCTTCGTGTTGCGCGCCCAGATGGCCCGGAGCGGGGCGGATGAGGTGATCAAGGAATTGCTGCGCCGCGACTCGCTGGTCTATGCCGGCTACAGCGCGGGCGCGTGCGTGATGGGCCCTACGCTGCGTGGTCTCGACTCCTCCGATGACCCGTCGGAGGTGGTCGAGACCTGCGGCACGGAACCGCTCTGGGAGGGACTGGGGGTGGTGGACTTCGCGATCGTGCCGCATCACCCGCCTGCAGAAGCCTCAGGAGGCGGAAATACCGTTCTCCTCGAGGACGCTGCTGCGGTGCGACGCACGGTCACCGCATTACGCCTCGCCGGCATCCCGTACCGAACCCTGACGGACGATCAGGCGATCGTCGTCGACGGCGACCGGACCGAGGTGGTCTGACGCTGCCGGACAGGCCCGGCGTTCGGTCAGCCGAAGACGGCGACGGGCACCGAGGGCGCGATGGGTGCGACGCGATCGAGAGCGGCCCACGTGATCTCACAGCGCTTGGAGGTGACCTCGTCCGCGTCGGCGAGAAGTGCGTTCAGGAGCGACTTGGGGTTCAGACGCCATTCCTGCGCCATGAACCGCACTTCCTCGTTGGTGAACAGTCCGGAACCGGCCAATGCGAATATCCACTCGTCGAATTCCCCGCGGTGGATCTGTTCGATGGAGTCGTAGTCGATCCCCCCATCGAGAAACTCGTAGGAAAACATCGCGGAGATGTAACTGCTGGGATCGCGCTGGGGTGCGTGCATCGGTCGGGTCCTTCCGGGTCGGTCGGCAAAATCCGGCGCCAAATGTGATTCGGCTCACCTCGAGTGAGTTTCTCCGTTTGGGCTGTAACGCTTCGCCGGTGTTTGACGATGCAAGACGCTAACCCGTAGAAGTGAGTTTTTGCATTGCCTGGCCGATACAATCAGGTAACAGAGTGACTGGTGTGACTCCAGTTCCACCCGAATTGTCCGAATTCCGACGCCACCACACGGCGCTCTACCTGCAATTACCCGGCCGACTCCGGACCCATGCACAACCACCCCCGGATGGGAAAAAATTCACCCCTTCGATCTCACTCTGTGAGACTCCTACGCGCAGGTAACAAAGTTCGAGCGTAATCCCGGCACCCTTCTGCACCGAACGTCCAGGTCGCAGGGATATCCGTCCGGACCGCATCGAACAGCTGCAGTTGGACGCTCGACCAATTCGAGGACGTCCCGGGATCGCTGCGATACCGTCGCGACGTCAGCCCTCCACCCGACGGGAGCTACGATGCCGGTCACCGACCACGTCCTCGCCACGCTCGCGGCGGCACTCCCGCACGGAAGCCTCCTGACCGACCAGGACCTCCTCCCGGCCTACAGCCAGGACTGGGCGCGTGACCCCGCCGCCGTTCTGCCGCGCGCCGTCGTCCGGGCCACCTGCACCGAGGACGTCCAGGCCGTGATGCGCTGGGCCACCGAGCACCGGGTGCCGGTGATCCCCCGGGGAGCCGGATCCGGACTCAGCGGGGGCGCCACCGCCGTCGCGGACAGCATCGTGATCAGCACCGAGCGCATGCGCCGCGTCGAGGTCGACCCGGTCACACGCATCGCCGTCGTGGAACCCGGACTGCTCAACGCGGAGGTCAAGGCGGCGGCCGCAGAGCACGGACTGTGGTACCCACCCGATCCGTCCTCGTTCGAGATGTGCTCGATCGGCGGCAACATCGCCACCAACGCCGGAGGACTGTGCTGCGTGAAGTACGGCGTCACCACCGACTACGTGCTCGCACTCGAGGTGGTGCTCGCGGACGGGACGGCGGTGCGACTCGGCGGCCCCCGCCTCAAGGACGTCGCGGGACTGTCCCTCACCAAACTCTTCGTCGGCAGCGAGGGCACACTCGGCGTCATCACCGAGGCGACCCTGAGACTCATTCCTGCGCAACCCCCCTCGAGCACCCTGGTGGCGACCTTCGCCTCGGTGCAGGCGGCGGCCGACACGGTGGCGGCCATTACTCGCACCCTGCGTCCGTCGATGCTCGAATTCATGGACCGCACGTCCATCGGGGCCGTCGAGGACGCACTGAAGATGGGGCTCGACCGCGACGCCGAGGCCATGTTGATCGCCCGCTCGGACGCCTCCGGAGCCGTTGCTGCCGAGGAGATTTCGGTGATGGCCGACGCCTGCACCGCGCATGGGGCCGTGGAGACGTTCAGCACCGACGATCCCGAGGAGGGCGAAGCGTTCGTCGCAGCACGACGGTACGCCATTCCCGCGGTCGAGCGCCTCGGCACGCTCCTCCTCGAGGACGTGGGGGTTCCGCTGCCCAAGCTGCCCGAACTTGTGGCGGGAATCGCGGCGCTGTCCCGGGAACACGACGTGCTCGTCGCCGTCATCGCACACGCCGGCGACGGAAATACCCACCCGCTCATCGTGTTCGATCCCGAGGACGCCGCGATGGCCGAGCGTGCCCATCGTGTCTTCGGCGAGATCATGGATCTCGCCATCGCGCTCGGTGGCACGATCACCGGCGAACACGGGGTGGGCCGGCTGAAGAAAGCGTGGCTACCCGCCCAGGTGGGTCCGGACGTCATGGAATTGACGCGGCGGGTCAAGACAGCCCTCGACCCCCTGGGAATTCTCAATCCGGGCGCAATTCTGTAGAGCGAATCCCGAATGTTACCCAAGGGGCTGGTGTGACCGGTGATGGTATTGCTAGCGTGGCCGGACCCGCTCGAGTCTGCTAGGAGAGGTGCGCTTGTGAACGGTCTGCGCCGTATGGCGACGCTCGCGATGCCCACGCTGCTGGCGTCCACGTTCTTCGTTTTCACGCCGGCGACTTCCACCGCGGCCCCCTGCCTCGGTACCGGCAGCAGCAATGGGAGTTCGGGCGGTGGAGTCAATCCGATCCCCTGGCTCAACGGCCGCGACGGCCGCCTCCCGGACCTGAACGGAAGAACCGAGGCGGTAGCCCACATCACGGGCCCTCGCAGCGCCAACGACACCGTCAGCAGGTTCAGCGTCCTGGGCACCGACCTGGGCATCATGTGGGACAACGGCAACGGCGAGATCCTCACCGTCTTCGGCGACACCCTCGGGATCAGCGACAACCCGCTGTGCGGGCTGGTGGGCGACTGGCGCAGCAACATTCTGCTTCGCAGCAGCGACCACACCCTGTCGAACGGCATGAGTATCGACAGCTCTCCGCTCGACGGTGCGGGCCACTCCAAGGAGATCATCCCGAGTCGGAAGATCCCCGGTGTGGAGCAGACGGTCATCCCCACCACCGGCATCTCGGTCGGTTCGGGACCCGCTGCGACGCAGTACATCAACTACATGTCGGTCCGCAGCTGGGGGGCGCCGGGCGAATGGGAGACGAACGCGTCGGGCATCGCGTATTCCACGGACAACGGCGAGAACTGGACCGTCGATCCACTTACCTTGCACCCCAACCTGCCCGGTTCGGGGTTCGAGAATTTCCAGATGGGCGCCTACGTCAAGCAGGACGGCTTCGTCTATGCGTACGGGACACCGTCGGGACGTTCCGGCGACGCCCGGCTGTCGCGGGTGCCCGAAGCGGAGATCCGGAATCTCACCGCGTACGAGTACTGGGACGGCAAGGGCTGGGTAAAGGCCACTGCGGCGGCCGCCACTCCGGTGATTCCGGGTCCGGTCAGCGAGCTGTCCGTGCAGTACAACGAGCACCTGGGCCAGTTCGTCGCGATGTACACCGACGTCGGCAACTCGGTGGTCATGCGCCGGTCCGACAGACTCGAATCCGGCTGGAGCGCGCCGGAAGTAGTGGTGAGCAGCCGGGACGTGCCCGAACTGTACGGCGCCTACATGCACCCCTGGTCGACCGGATCCGATCTGTATTTCCTGGCGACCACGTGGTCCGACTACAACGTGATGCTGCTCCGCACCGACCTCGGCGGCTGACGGTAATCTGCGAGTGTGCGGCACTTCGCACGCGCAAGACGAACAGAGGAGCGGTCCGTGGCAGGCAGGGTGACGCACGACGAGTCGAAATCCCGGTTCGAGGTCTATGTCGATGACGATCTGGCGGGCTTCGCCGAGTACGCGCAGCGCGGCAACGTCCGGGACTTCCACCACACGGTCACCTACCCGCAGTTCCGCGGGCAGGGTCTGGCGGGCGTACTGGTGAAGGCGGCCCTCGACGACACCAACGAGCAAGGCATGACGGTTGTCCCGTCCTGCTCGTACGTCGAGCGCTACATCGCGCAGCATCCCGACTATGCGGAGCTCGTCTGACCTGACCCTCGGCGTCGACGGTATCGATCAGTACTCCAGCGGGCGGACGACGGTGATCCATGCAAGGGCGCCCGCGGCCTCACCGATCACCCTGCAGCGTGATCGGTGAGGGGCAATCGGTGAGGCCCGAAATTCGGTCGCGGGCTCCCCGGCGTCGCTGCTAGCGTCGAGAGACCAGCCGATCGAGACCGTGAGGGAATCTTGCCGTGACCGCCGACCAGACGGCTGTGAGGCGGCAGTACCGGCCCTTGGTCCTCGTCAATGTAGCGACCTTCTTCTCGTCGACGGGCAACGGAATCGCGATCGTCGTGTTGCCGTGGCTCGTGCTCGAGCAGACGGGACGCGCGTCCGATGCCGCGGTCGTGGCGGGCGCCGCCACGCTGCCGCTGCTCGTGTCGAGCCTGTTCGCGGGAACCTTCGTCGACCGGTTCGGCCGCCGCCGCACCTCGCTCGTCTCCGATTTCCTCTCCGCTGTCTCCGTGGCGGCCCTCCCCGTCTTCGCTGCCACGGCCGGGCTCACGGTAACCACGATCGCGCTGCTCGCCGCGGTCGGAGCCGCATTCGATCCGGCCGGTATCGCGGCGCGGGAATCGTTGCTCCCCGCCGCAACGAGGTCGGCGGGCTGGTCACTGGACCGCGTGAACAGCCTGTACGAGGCCAATTACAACGTGGCGTATCTCGTCGGCCCGGGTATCGGTGGTGTCCTGATCGCCACGGTCGGTGCGGTGAACACGCTGTGGGTCACGGCCGTCGGATTCTTGTTGTCGATCGCGACCATCGCCTTCCTGCGCCTGGAGAACGCGGGGCAGCCGGAAGAGTCTTCGCGACCGAGTTCGATCTGGCACGGCACCGTCGAGGGTGTGAAGTTCGTATGGCACAACCGGCTGCTGAGGACTCTCGCACTGGTCGACATGGCCGTGGTCGCGCTGTACATGCCCGTCGAATCCGTCCTGTTCCCGGTGTATTTCACCGCACTCGACAAGCCTGCTCACTTGGGCTCGGTGCTCATGGCACTGAGCATCGGCGGAGCGGTCGGCGCTCTGGCATACGGTCCCCTCGCTCCGTTCGTGTCCCGGCGGACGGTCATGATGACGGCGGTCATCGTGCTGGGCGCGGCGATGATCGCGATGGCGTTCCTGCCTCCCCTGTGGGCGATCCTCGCGCTGGCACTGCTCCAGGGGCTGGTCTTCGGCCCGGTGGCCCCGGTCGCCAACTACGCCATGCAGACTCGAAGCCCGGAACACATGCGCGGGCGGGTGGCGGGCGTCATGACCTCGACCGCCTATGCCGCCGGACCGCTGGGCTACCTGTTCGCCGGGCCGGCAATCGATGCGTGGGGTATCCAACCGACATTCTTCGCCCTCGCGATCCCGGTTCTCGTCATCGGACTCGCCTGTGCCGCATTGCCGGTCCTGCGTGAACTGGACGCGTGAAGGGTCAATTGAAGCCCATCACCTGATTTCCCCATGCCACCCGCATCTCGCCGTCGGGATCCTGCACCAGACTGTCCGCGTTGTCGATCAACAACGTGGACCGGGTCTCCTCGTCGTACGGTGCCCAGTGCTTGGACCCGTCCAGCGCCGCCGGGACGCCGTGCCGGGCGAACGCGAGCCAGCGGCGCTGGATGCGCGCGGACACCTCGAGCGCCGTCTTGCGCCCACCGAGCCAGAATGTGGGATCGATGTTCAGCGTGCCGAAATTGCCGAAGACATAGGGAAGTTCGGTGGCATGTCCGGCACCGATCCGGGCGGCCCGCAGCATCGGGGTCGCGTGGTCGAACCGATACATCCAGGTGGGTGAATGACGGCTGTGCGCATCGGCCACCCACAGGGCGGGCATCCGGAACGCGGCGTCGCGCGACATCGCCAGCGCTCCTTTGGATTTGTCGCGGTCCGGGTAGGCCGACAGGATCTCGGCGAGTCGTGCCGCCGGCAGTTCCGGATGATCCGCCGCGATCGCTCTGAGCATTTCCTGCACCGCGTCGGAGGTGACCGGAAGCAACGGCGACTTCGTGAACTTGAAGATCGACGACTCGTCCCTGTTGGAGCCGATGATGAGCGGTATGCGATGCGAATAGCCCTTCTGGAACGCGGCGACCGGGTAGCGCGGCAGGAATTCACGGTCCACCACCGGCGCCATTGCGAGGGTGCCCGGAATCTTGACGGGCACCTCGTTGACGAGGGTGTCGCTGGCCTCGACGATCTTCTGATACGAAAGACTGAACAGGATGTCGATCTGCTCCGGCGCCACCTCGAGGATGTCGAGGAACTGGGCCGCCACCGTCGCGGCCCGCTCACGCCCGTAGGCGGACGTGGCCGGCGGACTCTGTGCGATCGCCCGGTGGAACAGACCGCGCGCGCTGGGGCAGGTCATCAGCGTGGTGACCGAACCACCTCCGGACGATTCACCGAACACCGTCACCTCGTCCGGATCCCCGCCGAAAGCCGAGATGTTGTCACGTACCCATTCGAGCGCCGCAACCTGGTCCCGCAGACCGCAATTGGTGTCGAACGTGTACTCCGGTGTCGAGTACGACGACAGATCGAGGAAGCCGAGCGCGCCCACCCGATAGTTCAGTGAGACCAGCACGATGTCACCGAGCGTGGACAGCATCCGTCCGTTGTAGATGCTCTGCGCCGAGGTTCCGAGGCAGTACGCGCCGCCGTGGATCCAGACCATCACCGGCCGCGGGATCCCGTCGGGTCTGGGCGCCCACACGTTGACGGACAGACAGTTCTCGCTCATTTCGAGACCTGCGTCGATCGGCACGGTCCCGTGACCCTGAGGCGCCATCGGACCGAAGTCCACGCAGTCGCGCACACCCTCCCACGACTCGGGCGGGGTCGGCGCCCGGAACCGCAGGTCGCCGACGGGTGGGGCTGCGAACGGAATGCCCTTCCACGCGAAGACGTCGCCCTCCGCGTGACCGCGCACCTCGCCGCTCCGCACACGAACCACGAGCGTGTCGGCGGGTCTCTCGACATTCATGGACGAGCCTCCTCACGCGCGGCGCTTGGCGAGAATCTCTCGCCAACGTACCAACGATGCAGGGTGTGGACGGCTCGAACAGACGCCTTTCCGTCCCCGCCGCCGCTGGTGCTACTGTCGCTGTGTTCTGACACGGGGTGCTCCGCAAACGGCGGGGCTGAGATCACACCCGGGAACCTGCTCAGGTAATGCTGACGAAGGGATGTCACCGATAGTGAACAGCTATGTCCACGATGCGGCCGGAGGCCGGCACGCACGTTTCACGGACCATTTATGGGACCGGACGAAAGTGGTGCGGGACGCGATCGACGAGCTCGAATTCCTGCGCCGACTCGGCGACGGCACTCTCCCGCTCGAGATCTTCCGCACCTATATCGAACAGGACTTCCTCTACCTGACCGGGTACTCCAAGGCCCTGTCGCTGGTGGCGGCGCACGCTCCCGACCCGGAGTCGGGCGGCTTCTGGGCGGGGTCCGCAGCTACCGCGGCCACCGTCGAAGCCTCTCTGCATCAGAATCTCCTGAGCGGTGGGCAGTTGCCGGACTCGGACGGGCCGCCCCGGCATTCACAGGCCTGCCTCGGGTACATCTCGTATCTGACCGCAGTCGCCGCGACGGAGCCCTACCCGGTGGCAACCGCCGCGGTCCTGCCGTGCTTCTGGATCTACGCGGACGTCGGCCGGCGACTGGCCTCGAGCGCGCGCGAGGTGCTCTCCGCGGATCCGTCGCACCCCTACGCACAGTGGGTGACCACCTACGATGCGGAGGAGTTCCACGCCGCCGTCGCCACCGCACGCGAACTGGTGGACGCCGCCGCGAATACGGCCACCGACGCCCAGCGCGAAGCGATGACAGAGGCGTTCGTCATCGCCAGCCGCTACGAACTCCTGTTCTGGGACACCGCACTGAACCCGCAGCATTGGCCCGCGTCGTGAACGTTCTCTCACGCGCGAAGCGCACTCTGGCAGGCGCGGTAATCGCCGTCTCGGCACTCAGCACGATCGCCGGGTGCGGCGGTTCGCCGTCGGACGACACCATCCGGTTCGCCCTCGACTGGACACCCAACACCAATCACACCGGTTTCTTCGTCGCCCAGGAGCAGGGCTATTTCGAGGATGCCGGTCTCGACGTGGAGACACTCCCCTACAACGACACATCGCCGGACACTCTCGTCGACGCGGGTAACGCCGAGTTCGGTGTCAGTTTCCAGAGCTCGTTCAGCTTCTCGAAAGCAGCGGGCGCACAGACCAAGTCGGTCATGGCTCCGCTGCAGCACTGGGCGACGGGCATCGCGGTGAAGGCGGATCGCACCGACATCACCCGGCCCCGGGACCTCGACGGGAAGATCTACGCGGGATTCGCCGATCCCGACGGTGAAGCCACGCTGAAGCAGATCATCCGCAACGACGGCGGGAAGGGTGAATTCACCACCGTCACACTCGGCACGTCCGCCTACGAGGCCGTGTATTCCGGCACCGCCGATTTCACCGTCTCGTTTTTCGCGTGGGAGGGCATCGAGGCCGAGCATCAAGGCACCCCGATGCGGTATTTCCATTACACCGACTACGGATTCCCCGACGCGTATGCCCTCGTCATCGAGGGCAACGAGGACTGGATGGCCGATCATCCCGAGCAGGCCCGCAAGTTCGTTCACGCGCTGCAACGCGGATACCAGTTCGCCGCCGACAATCCCGACGAGGCCGCCCGGATGCTGATCGACGCGAATCCGGGCGCCTTCACGGACGAATCCCTCGTCCGCGAGAGCCAGCAGATGTTGTCGGCGCAGTACATGAAGGACGCGTCCGGCACCGTCGGCACGCAGACCGACGGGCAATGGGCCGGATACTCCGGATTCCTGTTCCAGCACGGTCTGCTGACCGGCCCGGATGGGGCGCCGCTGACCTCCGAACCCGATTGGTCGACGTACTTCACCAATGAGTACCTCCTCACTCACCCCTGAGACGAGTCGGCACACGACGAACGCATCCTCGATGCTGCGCCGGGGAATCCCCGCGCTCGTCGTGGTGGCACTGCTCGGTGTCGCATGGCAGGTCTACGTCATGGTCAGCGGGATTCGGCCACAGGTGCTGCCGTCGCCCCTGCGTGTCGTGGAGCAGGGCTGGGGGGCCCGTGAGGTGATCGGCGTGCACGCGTCGGCGACACTGCAGGTGACGCTGATCGGGTTCGCGGTATCGCTGGTCTGCGCCTGGACACTGGCCGTGCTGGTGGACTTCTCGCCCTGGTTGCGACGGGCGTTCGTGCCGTTGTTCGTGGTCTCGCAGACACTGCCGATCATCGCGATCGCACCGCTGATGATCATCTGGTTCGGATTCGGGCTGCTACCGAAGATACTGGTGATCGCACTGGCCACGTTCTTTCCCATGACCATCGGATTGATCGAGGGGTTCGCGGCAGCCGACCGGGAGGCCGGCGCGTTGCTGCGCAGTATGGGCGCGTCCCGGTGGCAGGAATTCCGGTACGTCCGCCTTCCGTCCGCGATCCCCCGCTTCTTCACCGCCCTGCGGATCGGCATCACCTACGCCGTGGTGGGTGCGGTGTTCGCCGAGTACGTCGGGGCCCAGTCGGGTCTCGGCATCTACATGGCGACGCAGAAGAACTCTTTCCGCACCGATCTCGTCCTGGCCGCAGTCTTCGTGACGGCGGTCATCAGCGTCGGTCTGTATCTGCTCACGTTCGCCGTGGAGCGCGTCGTTGCCCCGTGGGTCACGAGCGAAAGGAATCGCGATGAGTGAGTCTGCACGAGTGGAACTGTCCGGCCTCACCAAGTCGTTCCCGGTCGACGGTGGTGTTCGTGCCGTCCTCGACGACGTCTCGTTCACGGTGGAACCGGGCGAGTTCGTCACCGTGATCGGACCCAGCGGGTGCGGGAAGAGCACGGCCTTCGCGATGCTCGCCGGACTCGACCGGCCCGATTCGGGCTCGGTCACCATCGGCGGTGTGCCGGTGCCCCCGGCCGGCGGTGGTTCCGCGACCTGCGCGTACATGCCTCAGAAGGATCTGCTGTTTCCGTGGCGGAACGTCCTCGACAACACCACCCTCGGACTCGAGGTGCAGGGTGTTTCCAGGAAGCGGGCCCGCGAGCAGGCCCGGACGTTGTTCCCCGTGTTCGGGCTCGGCGGATTCGAGGACGCCCGGCCCGGCCAGCTGTCCGGTGGGATGCGCCAACGGGCGGCCATGCTGCGAACGGTCGTTCAGGAACGTCCGGTGCTGCTGCTCGACGAGCCGTTCGGAGCGCTGGACTCGCTGACCCGTACCGAGATGCAGACCTGGCTGCAGCAGGTGTGGCAGCAGTACCGGTGGACGGTCCTGATGATCACCCACGACATTCGGGAGGCCGTCTATCTGTCCGACCGGGTGATCGTGCTGTCGGCGCGGCCGGCCACCGTGCGGCGGCAGGTCACCGTTGATCTTCCCCGGCCGCGGGAACTGAAGATGATGACGTCACCCGAGTTCGCCGATCTCGAACACGAACTGCTCGAGGTACTGCACGAGGAGTCGAGGAAGGCGCTGGCGGAGCAGGAGGCTGCCACCGCTGTAAAGGCGGGCGGCACCTCGACGCAGCGCCGCCTCGCTTCGTCAGAGTAGCGCCGCCTCGAGTTCGCCGAGGGACGTTTCCAGATGGGTGAGGATCCGCTGCAGACTCGGCACCGAACGCCGGCAACCGATGACACCGAAGTCGAGGTTCCCGGCATTGCTCGTGAGCGTGATGTTGAGTGCCTGCCCGTCGAGGACCACCGACGCCGGGTAGAGGCCGTCGAGGCGAGAACCGTTCCAGTACATCCGTTCCCGTGGACCCGGCACATTGGAGATGATCACGTTGAACGGGGGCGGAGTGAAACGGACGAAACCGGGTATCGGAGTCAACGCGAGCGGCGAGATGTTGATCGCAGACCAGGCCAGCGCCTGAATCGGTGTGAGGCCCTGGAAGATCTCTTTCCCCTGGGCCATCGAGGCGGAGATCGCGCCGAGTCGCTTCGCGGGGTCCGCCAGGTGGGTGGCCAGGTTGCACAGGGTCACACCCACGGAGTTGCCGCCGTCGGAGGTGTCGTCCTCGGCGCGCAGGGATACGGGGACCATCGCGACCAGAGGTGCGTCCGGCAATCCGTTGTGCTCCTCGAGGTAGAGGCGCAGCGCCCCCGCACACATCGCCATCACCACGTCGTTCACGCTCACTCGCGCCGCCCGCCGGACGGCATGGATGCGGTCGAGGGACCAGGACTGCGCGGCGAACCTGCGTGCCCCTCCGATCGGGACGTTCAGCATCGTCCGCGGCGCCTCGTAAGGAACTCCGAGGTCGTGGGGGGTCAGCACGGTTCTGGCGAATTTCAGGGCCGCGGGCACGAGGCCGGCCACCTCACCGGTGGTGCGCCGCACCTGGTTCACCACCGATCCCAGATCGAGCAGCGACCCGCGCGACGGAGCGGCTGGGCGCGGCAGGTTCCACGGCGGGGGCGCGTCGCGCACAGTCGGATCCGGCGACAGCGTCCGCTGCAGCAGTCGCAGGCCGGACACGCCGTCCATCAGGGAATGGTGGAGCTTGTTGTAGAC
>NZ_JBAQEO010000773.1:0-3412 GCF_049286785.1 Rhodococcus sp. (in: high G+C Gram-positive bacteria)
GACCCGAGGACACCTACCAACGTGGATGAGCTGGCATCCGGGCCAGCGGATCACCCATGCCCGCCACAGGCATCCCACGCCGAGCGAACCTAGAAACCCCACGAAATCACACATCCACGGATTCAGGTTAAGAGCTCTTTGTCAAGCGTTCGAGTAGGTGCGTGTCGGGTGCAGTCGGGGGTTCACGGCTTCCCGACGGGGGCGAGCAGCACCTTCCGCCAGCTTCTTTCTATAACCCGCTGTCACAGAGTTTTCTTTCGACGCGGGTGTCGATTCGTCCACTGTCGCCGACCTTTCATGCCCGAGTTACCGGTGATTCAACTCGGCGTCGGGGTAAACGCCGCTGCCCCGCAGACGTGCGTCTGCGGGGCAGCGGAGATTATGAACCGATCGGATCAGTGCGCGCGGTTGACCGCGGAGACGACCGCCCGCAGTGACGCGGTAGTGATCGACGTCGCGATGCCGACACCCCACACAACAGTGTTCCGTCCGTCGGGCGCCGTCACGGCGCACTCGACGTAGGCGGCGGCCTGTGCGTCGTCGCCGGCCGACATGGCGTGCTCCGAGTAATCGAGCACGCGTACGTCGAAGTCGATGGTCGAGAGAGCGTCCACGAATGCGGCGAGCGGGCCGTTTCCGGAACCGGAAATCTCCTGCTCCTTGCCGTCCACCTTCACGATCGCGGTGATGGAGTCGGTGCCGCCGTCCTCCTCGGACGCGGTGACCTTCTGCTTCATCCGCTCGAGCGGACGCACGGGGGCCAGGTACTCCTCGTGGAAGACGTCCCACATCTCCTTGGGCGACACCTCGCCGCCCTCACCGTCGGTGATCTTCTGCACGGCCTGCGAGAACTCGATCTGCAGGCGGCGCGGCAGCACCAGCCCGTGGTCGGCCTTCATGATGTAGGCGACGCCACCCTTGCCGGACTGCGAGTTCACCCGGATCACGGCCTCGTACGTGCGGCCCACGTCCTTGGGGTCGATCGGCAGGTAGGGAACGGCCCAGACGATGTCGTCCACGTCGGAGTCCTGGGAGTCGGCGTCGAACTTCATGGCGTCGAGGCCCTTGTTGATGGCGTCCTGGTGGCTGCCGGAGAAGGCGGTGTAGACCAGGTCGCCGCCGTACGGGTGGCGCTCATGGACGGGCAGTTGGTTGCAGTACTCGACGGTGCGCCGGATCTCGTCGATGTTCGAGAAGTCGATCTGCGGGTCGACGCCGCGGGTGAACATGTTCAGGCCCAGCGTGACCAGACACACGTTGCCGGTGCGCTCACCGTTTCCGAACAGGCAGCCCTCGATGCGGTCGGCGCCGGCCTGGTAGCCCAGCTCGGCCGCCGCGACACCGGTGCCGCGGTCGTTGTGCGGGTGCAGCGACAAGATCACCGAGTCGCGGCGCGCCAAGTTGCGATGCATCCACTCGATGGAGTCGGCGTAGACGTTCGCGGTGGCCATCTCGACCGTGGCGGGCAGGTTCAGGATCACCGGGTTCTCGGGCGTGGGCTGCAGCACCGCGGTCACCGCATCGCACACTTCCTTCGCGTACTCGAGCTCGGTGCCCGTGTAGGACTCGGGCGAGTACTCCCAGCGCCACTGCGTGTCGGGATGGTTCTTCGCCTCCGCGACTACGAGTTCCGCGGCGTCCGTGGCGATCTTCTTGACGACGTCCCGCTCGGCCTTGAACACCACCCGCCGCTGCAGGATGGAGGTGGAGTTGTAGAAGTGCACGATCACCTTGTTGGCGCCCTCGCACGCCTCGAAGGTGCGCTTGATCAGTTCGGGCCGTGACTGGGTGAGCACCTGGATGGTGACATCATCCGGAATCGCGCCGTCTTCGATGATCTCGCGGACGAAGTCGAAGTCCGTCTGGCTGGCAGAGGGGAACCCGACCTCGATCTCCTTGTAGCCCATCCGGACCAGCAGCTCGAACATGCGGCGCTTACGGGCGGGGCTCATGGGGTCGATCAGTGCCTGGTTGCCGTCACGGAGATCGACGGCACACCACTGCGGGGCACGGTCGATCACCTTGTCGGGCCAGGTGCGGTCGGGCAGGGATACCGGTTCGACCTCTTCCGCGAAGGAGCGGTACCGGAAGGTGGGCATCGACGAGTTCTTCTGCGTGTTCCACGCAGGCTGGTCGGCGGGAGCGGGCTTGGACGGCGGCGTGATCAGTCGCGATCCGGAAGTGAAGGCGTCAGCGGGGGACATGGGATTGATCTCCAGGTTCGAAGAGGACTTTGTGGGTCCAACGGCTGTGTCGACCGGCGCACAAAGAACCCCGCGACGGGTAGCCAGTCTGGATCAGACCCCGTCGCGGCAACCAAGGAGGAGTGCGCGCTGCATACAAGCACTGTACTCCTGAGCGTAAAGTTCGCGTGCCGGGGTTCGGGACTCGAATCGATTTTCGGGGGTGTGGTGGCTCGCAGCGTGAGGGTGGCGGAGGCACTGGCGATCGGCCTGCTCGGGATCGCGGCGGTGTCGTGTGGCGGGGTGATTGCGGGGTCGCCGCAGGTTGTCGCCGCAGGTCAGCCTGTCTACGGTCAGCCCGTGAGTGAACTGGACCGCGCTGAACTGGCGGTCGCCGCGAGGGCTCGGGCGATCGCCGCGTGCGGGGTGCTCGACCGGAACGTGGCCGCCACGTTCGGTGAGCTCACCGCCTACGGCCCCGTCGGCGACCTCTCGACCTGCCACGCCGAGCTGATTCCTCCGGGTGGCGCTCCCGCGGCCCCGGCTTGGGTGGAAGTGGTGGTGGGCGAGCACTTGCCGCCGGAGCGGACCGGCGTCGCCCGGGCGGAGGGCGGAGTGGAGGTACGTCCGGCGCTCGATGCGCTTCCCGGAACATGCACCCTCTATTTCGCGCTGCCGTCAGATGCCGAGCGGGCGCCCGCACGCTGGGGGCACGTGTCGTATCTGGACGGTTCGGGCGGCGTCGGCGACTCCGGCGGCGGCGACGACTGCGCGGAAGCCTGGACGGTGGTCCGGTCGGCAGCAACGCGTCTGAACTCGGCCCCGCCCGATTCGGCGAAAATCCCTCTGATGCAGCAGGATCCGTGTCGTACGGTCGAGCGTCTGCGCGAACGCGGCGTCGAATCGTTCGCGCCCGGCAGTCGCCCGTTCGAATGCCTGATCACATTGCGGGGCGGGCAGGAAGCGGCAGTGCGGTTCGGGCTGTCGCCCGAGCCGCCGCAGACGGGCGGCGCCGAGGAGGTCATGCTCGGCGGGAACGCTTTCCGGCACTTCCAGGACGCCCGTGAGTGCCACTACTACTTCTATCCGGGTGACGTGCTCGACGCCAATCTGCCGTCCAGTCCGGTGAACGAACGTGAAAAATACGGCAACAGGGTGACGGCGTCCGTCGAGGCCTCGGCGCCCGACTGCGATGATGCCCGAACCCTGGTCCTCACATCGTCCGAGAT
>NZ_JBAQEO010000774.1:0-2037 GCF_049286785.1 Rhodococcus sp. (in: high G+C Gram-positive bacteria)
GCCCACGCATGCGCACCCCAGGACGTGTCGAACCAGGCGTCGTACGCGCGGGCTTGCGCTGCAGTCAAGTCGTCCATCGTGGCTCGGTTCAGACGCGTCGATGCGGACGGTAACGTCAGCGATGCCACCGACCACCAGCAGCACCGATCCACGCCCTTTCACAGCATTCAGTTCGTGACCTCACACTATGCCGCACGGCTGTTGAGGAGCGCGGTGTGTGTTTTCGGACCGTGGCGCATCGCCCCGCAGCTCACCGGATTCCGGTGAGGTCACAGCGCTCGTCGTCCAGACAGCACCCGCTCCACCGCCTTGTCGCTGGTCGACTCCTGCGGTTAGCTCAGCGCGACGCGGTCGCGCGGGAGATGGCTTCGACAGCGATGGCCACGTCCTTCTCCCGCGTCCAGCGACCCAGGGACAGGCGTATCGCGCCGAGCGCGGCGTCGTGCTCGATGCCCATCGCCCGCAGGACGGGGGAAGGCTCGTGAATCCCGGAGTGACAGGCCGACCCGGTGGACGCGGCGATGTCCGGTGCAGCGGCGAGGACCGCGGGCCCCTCCGCGCCGTCGATGTGCAGGTTGGCGGTGTTGGGCAGGCGCCGGCTCGGATGACCGTGCAGATGAACCCGGCCTGGCAGGAATTCGGACAGCATTGCGACGAGGCGGTCGCGCAGCACCGCGAGCCGGTACGGCTCGCCCTCGACCAATGCTGTGGCGGCCAGCTCGGCGGCGACTCCGAGTGCCGTGGCGAAGGCGACGTTCTCCGTCCCGGCCCGCATACCGCGTTCTTGCCCTCCGCCGCCGATGAGCGGCACCATCGACACTCCCTCGCGAACATACAGGGCTGCAATGCCTTTCGGGGCGTACATCTTGTGCCCGACGACGGTGAGCAGGTCGACGCCGAGGGCCTCGACATCGAGGGCGATCTTCCCGGCGCTCTGAGCGGCGTCGGAGTGCAGGAGGACTCGGTGCCGCCTGGTCACGTCTGCGATCTCCCGGATCGGCTGGAGCGTGCCTGTCTCGTTGTTCGCATGCATGACGGTGACCAGGACAGTCCGAGAGGTGATCGCCGCCTCGACGTCGGGTGGGGCGAGGATTCCGTGGCCGTCGACGGGAAGGTAGGTGATCTCCACACCGTGGAGATCGTGCAGCGCCCGGCATGCGGCGAGGACCGCGGGGTGCTCGGTGACCTGCGTGATCACGTGCGGTTTGTCCTGGCCAGCGGTCATCGCGGCCAGGACGGCGCCTCGGATGGCGAGGGCGTTTGCCTCCGAGCCGCTGCCGGTGAAGACGATTTCTTGTGGGGAGGAACCCACGAACGTGGCGACCTGCTCGCGTGCCAGTCGCAGGGCCGCCTTGGGTGCGGCGCCGAACGCGTGGTCGCTCGAAGGGTTGCCGAAGTTCTCCCGGAGTGCCGGTAGTAGGGCCTCGACGACTCGGGGGTCGACGGGTGTGGTCGCGTTGTAGTCCAGGTAGACGGGTCTTGCGGGCAGACCCGGGTGCTCCACGGTCATGCTGTTGCCCATCTCCTTCGGCGGCGGGAAAGATCTCCACGCTTGCTCTGACTCCTCGAGACGCGCCAGCGCGCCGATGTGGTCGATCGAGCTTCCCGATTCCTCGTCCCCGCAAGGGCTGATCTCGTTCTCGATCGCGCTCGCGATGTCGCGTGCGGGGAACCGGCGGGGCGAGAGGAATACCGCATCCTTGTGATCACCACGACCAGATGCACTGTCCCGCATCCGGATCGGGACGTAGGCCCCGGCGGCGGCGTAGTCCCAGAAGGACAACGCGCCGTGCTCGTGCAGCAGGGTGGCGATCCGGTCGGCGCCCGACAAGACGCCGGTGACGTTGGAGGCGGCCGAGAAGCTACCGATGCGTAATGGTCGGTCCGCCGACGTCGCCCCGGACCCGCAAAAGATCACCAGATCGGTCTCGGTACCGCCGACCGCGTGGTGGATGATCTGGCGTGCGTCCTGCCGCAGCAGTGAGGTCTGTAATCCGGTGCCGGAGCTTTCGGTGTGAGTGTTGGCGTAGCGCGGGA
>NZ_JBAQEO010000775.1:0-2401 GCF_049286785.1 Rhodococcus sp. (in: high G+C Gram-positive bacteria)
GGCGTAGGCGGATCCGTTCGATCGGGCCCGCGAGCTGGAGGCGACGGGTGAGGACCGGGTTGTCGTGGGCTTGGCTTTCGTGACAGGCGATCGCGGCACGCTGCGCGGCGCGGTCGACGGCGATGTCCATGGTCCCGTCGCCGTTGAGGGCGACGAATGCCGTGTCGAACTCCGAATTGAGCTGGTCGGCAACGGTGGGGGCGACGCCCCACTCCAGCACCGCCAGCTGGTGACGGTCGGCGACGCGAAGCGCTGCCGCGGTCGCGGCTTGGTGATCGCGGTGGCCGGTGACGCCGCCCGCTTCGAACACGACGAGGGTGGCCGCATTGCCAAGGCTGTCCCGCACGACCTCGTCAATGGTGGTGGGCGTGATCTCGCCCAAGCGACCATCTGGAAAGTCGTGCAGGACGACGTCGGTGACGCCCAGGCGCTCGGCAGCGGCGGTCAGCTCGCGACGGCGCACGGCCGCAAGGTCCGCGGTGGTTCCGAGGGTGCTCGCCTCACCGTGGGTGAGGCACAGCACGCGTACCTCGGCCCCGGCCGCGGTCAGCGCGGCGAGCACGGCGCCCAACCCGAAGCTTTCATCGTCGGGATGGGCCAGCACCGCCAACACCGGCCCGCGGCGGGCGACATCGCCGAGCACCGGCGCGCCCGCGGTGTCAGACACCCCGACCGCCTCGATGCTGATGGTGGCGCCCAGAGGCTCGGTGAGGCTCGCGCTGGGGACCGGGATCGCTGCCTCCACCCGGTATTGAGCGGTGAACGTACGGTATCCGCCCATCGTGGTCTTCCTCTCATCGGGAGACGTTCGGTGCTGTGTCTCCGGTTGCGTGTCGTGGCGGCCATGGTCGAGGTCGGCGACGGCGGCTATCGAGTGCTCGAGATCAGGCATTGCGGGGGTAGCGGGAACCAGCGCAGCGCTTCGAAGTGCGCCGGGAGGCCGGTAGGACCGTCGGGGACCTCCTCGGGGCGGGCCTCGAGAAGGGCGCGGGCCTCGCACAGGTGATCGGCCAGCGCGGCCTCGTCGAGGGTGTCGCGGTGCGTCGGGTACTGCAAGGTGCCCACATTGTCATAGAAGAGGTCCCCGAGTCGCAGGGGGCGCTGGCGGGGCCCCTCACGATGGTGCCACAGGCCGGTGTCAGGGCTGAAGGTGTAGTCGGTGAGGAGGCGATGGCCGTACGAGGCCAGCAGTTCGACCGCGTCGGTCAGGTAATCGCGCACGGTGTCGGAGATGAAGTAATTGAAGTTGATTCGGGTCCAGCCGGGTTTGATGCCTTCGCAACCCAACTCGATTTCGTCTCGGTAGGCGCGGGAATGTTGCGGGTCAATGGTCAGGAGCCGGTGCCCGTAAGGGCCGGCGCAGGAGCAGCCGCCGCGGGCTTGGATGCCGAACAAGTCGTTGAGCAGGGAGACGACGTAGTTGTGGTGCAGGTAGCTCTGTGCGCCTGACCGGATACGGAAGGACACGATGGACAGTCGTCGAGCATGCGGGTGGCCGAGGATTTCGATGTTCGGGTGATCCTGCCACCGGCCGAAGGCATGGCGCCACAGTCGCTGTTCTCGTTGCCCGATGAGGTCGGTACCTACCGCGTCTTTGAGCGCGAAGACCAGCCCGGCACGGATCGACTCGATGATTGCCGGGGTGCCGCCCTCTTCCCGAGCGATGGGGTCATCGAGGTAGCGGTGCCCGATCGGGTCCACGTACGCCACCGTGCCTCCTCCTGGCATGGTGGGCACTGCGTTGCGCACCAGCTCACGGCGGACCACCAGCACCCCGGGAGTCTGGGGTCCGCCGACGAACTTGTGCGGCGAGAGGAAGATCGCATCCTTGTGGTCACCACGACCAGGTGCGCTGTCCCGCATCCGGATCGGGACGTAGGGCCCGGCGGCGGCGTAGTCCAGAAGGACAACGCGCCGTGCTCGTGCAGCAGGGTGGCGATCCGGTCGGCGGCCGACAAGACGCCGGTGACGTTGGAGGCGGCCGAGAAGCTACCGATGCGTAATGGTCGGTCCGCGTAATGGATCAGCCGCTGCTCGAGTTGGTCCAGATCGATGTGACCGTCGGCGTCTTCGTCGATCACCACCAGGTCGGCGATGGATTCCCGCCACGGCAACTCGTTGGAGTGGTGTTCGTAGGGACCGACGAACACCACCGGCCGTTGCCGGTCGGGGATCTGCTCGTCCCAGTGGTAGCGCGCGGCCAGACCGGACGGAACGCGGAGTTCGAGGATGTCGACCAGTTTGTTCACCGCCGCCGTCGCCCCGGACCCGCAGAAGATCACCAGATCGGTCTCGGTACCGCCGACCGCGTGGTGGATGATCTGGCGTGCGTCCTGCCGCAGCAGTGAGGTCTGTAATCCGGTGCCGGAGCTTTCGGTGTGAGTGTTGGCGTAGCGCGGGA
>NZ_JBAQEO010000776.1:0-2946 GCF_049286785.1 Rhodococcus sp. (in: high G+C Gram-positive bacteria)
GATAAAGACGGACGACATGGCCGACAGCAACATGCAGGAGAGCCGCCTCCAACGACGCAAAGCTCGCACACGAACTGCGCTCATTCGAGCCGCCCGATCGTTCATTGCCGAAGGGCGGGTCAACGCGCCGGTACTCGAGATCACCCAGGCCGCCGACGTGGGAATGGGCTCGTTCTACAACCACTTCGACAGCAAGGAACAGCTGTTCCGGGCAGCCGTCGACGACGCGTTCGAGGCGCACGGTGCACTACTCGACGAACTGACGTCCGATCTCGACGACCCGGCCGAGGTGTTCGCCCGGTCGTTTCGACTGACAGGGCGCCTGCACCGAATCCAGCCCGAATTCTCACGGGTCCTGCTCGCCGACGGATCGGCGCTCATCACCTCCCAGCACGGTCTCGCGCCTCGGGCGCTGCGCGACCTCGAGGCCGCAGCCGCCGCTGGTCGCTTCACGATCCACGATCCACAACTGGCCCTGGCCCTCGTCGCCGGCGCCACGATCGGTCTCGCCCAGCTCCTGCACGATCAGCCCGACCGCGACGATGCCGAATCGACCGACCGGATGGCAGAAGACCTTCTGCGCACCTTCGGCCTCCCCGACGACGAGGCCCGCCGTATCTGTCGGCGCCCCCTCCCCGATATCAAAATGCTCGGCGCACTGCCGGGCAAGTAATTCCCGGCAAGTCTCCGGCGACACCGAACACCCCTCCATCCATCCACTTCCACTTCTTATCGGGTGAGCAGATAGAAGCGCCAGAAACCGAAGTTTTCGATGGGCAGGACCGAGACGCCGGAGAAACCGGCGTCCAGCGCGTAGCGGCGCAAGGTGGACGGGCGCATCACCGTTCCCGTGCCGACGGACTCGGGGTGGCTCATGCCGTCCGGGAGACAACACGAGAGGCTGAACCCGTACATGAGCCGCTCCACGTCGTCGCCGGGGGCGGTGAACTCGTCCGCGACCGCTTCGTCCATCACCACCACGAATCCGTCGTCGGTGAGCGACCGCAGCGCTGCGCTCAGCACTTCCACCGGCCGCGGCATATCGTGAATGCACTCGAACGCGAAGACTGCGGTGAACCGACCCGCCGGCAGGTCCGCGGCGTCGGAGTCAGTGACCGTGACGCGGCCCGAAACATCCTGCGATTCGGCCACATTGGTGGTGGCGAGGGCGATCGTCGCAGGGTCGACGTCGTAGCCACTCACCCGCGCCTGCGGATAGGCGCGTGCCAATGCAATCGTGGCCCATGCACCGCCGCAACCGATATCGGCGATCTCGATCCCCGGTTCGCGCAGCGCGGCGTCGAGTTCGGGTACCGACGCGAGTGCACCGGGCAATGCCTTTTCGAACCACGGCCGGTTCATGGCCGCCTGTGATTCCCGCGCGTCGGAGCCGAGGGCGGCCCAGCTCACTCCACCGCCAGTGCGGTAGGCGGTGAGAAGTTCGGGCAGATGGACGGCGAGGCCGCAGAGCATTCGGGCGAGCGGCCCGAGATAGTTGAGGCTGTGCTCGTCGGTGAGCACCTCGGCGGCGGCGTCCGGAAGGGTGAACCGCCGCGGCTCGTCGTCGCTTGCTTCGAGCAGGCCGGTCACGGCCTGCTGTTCGAGCCATTCGCGGGCATAGCGGGAGTGGGTACCGGTACGGGCGGCGAGCTCGTCCGGGGTTGCCGGGCCGTCCGTGGCGAGGCTGCGATACCAGCCGAGCCGGTCGCCGATGTAGATAGCGAGCACGTCGATCGTGCCGAGCGACGCGTCGACGATGCGTTGCGCCAGCGAATCGACCGTGGTCAGAGTTTCGGTCATGGGACGGCCTCCGAGCGTCGGGGGTTTTTCGGGGCATCCTCATCCTGCGCGCCGGGCTCACGAGGAACAACCTTGCTCGCGCGGCTTGTTCTCGTGCAGATCACCGGCAGTCCAGCCAGGGCGCATCGCTGCGGCGGGCGGGAGAGCCTGGGTGGGACGGTCGCCACGAAGCGGCCGGCCGCCCCCAGACGTGGGACGGGACGGTCCGGCCGCGGCGCGCTCTTCAGGAGGCGATCAGGTCGTCGATCTGGTTGATCGCCGACGAGGCACCCTCGATCACACCCATGTCGAGCACCTGCTGGAGCGCCTCGGCTGACTCGAAGGTGCTCACGTAGGTTGCACGAGTGCCGCCGTCGTGCGCGTCGAAGGTGTAGACGTTCCTGGAGACGGGCAGTGCGGGGTTCGGGTTGAAGTCCACGTCGGCGAAGCCGTCGAGGAAGGAGAAGCTCGTCGGTTCGTCGACGGCCGTGATCTGCCAGTATCCGGCGTACTTCTCGCCTTCCGGACCGGTCATGAAGTAGGTCGTGCGGCCGCCGGGCGTGAGGTCGTGCTCGACCACGGTCGCCGGGTAGGTCGGCGGGCCCCACACCGCCTCCAGCTGGCGTGGGTCGGCGTAGACCTGCCAGATTCGCTCCACCGGCGCGGCGAAATCGGCGGTGATGGTCAGGGTCAGGTTGTCGAGGTCCTGCTGGACGTCGGTCACAGGCATGGTTCATTCCTCCTTGTTCGAGTCGGATGCGATGAGTTCGTCGATGCGTGCGACGCGACCGCGCCACACCTGCTCCAGCTCGGTGAGCATGGACGCCACCGACCGCACCGCCGCCACGTCGCCGCTGGCCAGCTGCTCTCGACCGCTGCGTCGCTTGGTCAGCAGTCCGGCCTTCTCCAACACGGCGACGTGCTTCTGTACTGCGGCGAAGCTCATCTCGTACTTCGCCGCGAGCGCGGAGACCGAGTGCTCCCCGGCCAGCACCCGGCGCATGATGTCGCGCCGGGTCCGGTCTGCGAGCGCGTGAAACAGGGCGTCGGCCCGGTCCTCGTCGTCTCCGCTCACAGAATTAATATACAACCGATCAGTTGTAGATTGTCAAGGCCTTCTCACGGTGCCAACCAAAGGGGTCGTGGCTCCTCGGACCAGGTCGTGTG
>NZ_JBAQEO010000777.1:0-1593 GCF_049286785.1 Rhodococcus sp. (in: high G+C Gram-positive bacteria)
AAGGAGGAACGGTCGTGATCGTGCGCATCCTGGGCGAGGGTCAGCTCGACATCGCCGACAAACACCTCGACGAATTGAACGAGCTGGACACCGCCGTGGCCGAAGCGATCACCGCCGGCGACGAACAACGATTCCAACACGCCCTCAGCACCCTGCTGGACCGGGCACGGACCCTCGGCACCCCCGCCGCCGCCGACTCACTGTCCGTCTCCGATGCCATCCTCCCCGCCCAGGAAAGCAGCCTGGCGGAGGTACAAGCCCTGCTCGGCGAGGAAGGTCTGATTCCCGGGTGAGACCATGAAGAGCCGCTTCAGACCCGATCGCGGGCTGACCCGCCGCATGCTCTGGACGACGTTCCTGCTCGGTCTGATCTATGTCGTATTCACCGCCGTGCTCATCGCACTGCTGCGGAGCGCGTTCCTGGCCGTCGTGATCGCCGGTGGACTGTTGTTCACGCAGTACTGGTTCTCCGACCGCATCGCGCTCTACGCAATGCACGGCAAGATCGTCACCCCGGCCGAGGCGCCCGAACTCCACGGCGTCATCGACAGGTTGTGTTCGCTGGCGGACATGCCCAAACCAGCGGTGGCGATCGCCGAGGTCGATGTGCCCAACGCGTTTGCCACCGGGCGCAGCCCCTCACGGGCTGTGGTCTGCGTGACCACGGGCATCCTGCGTCGCCTCGACACCGAGGAACTGGAAGGGGTGCTCGCACACGAGCTCTCCCACGTCGCCCACCGTGACGTGGCGGTGATGACGATCGCCTCGTTCCTGGGCGTGCTGGCCGGGCTGATCACCCGGTTCACCCTGTACGCCGGCTTCTTCGGCGGGTTCGGTGGCGGCCGCGGACGCAACAACGGGCAAGGGGACACCACCCTCGTCCTGATGGGTGTGGTCCTGGTTTCCGCGGTGGTCTACGCCGTCTCGTTCCTGCTCACCCGGGCGTTGTCCCGTTATCGGGAACTGTCGGCGGACCGGGCCGGCGCGATACTCACCGGCCAGCCGTCCGCGTTGGCATCGGCCTTGACGAAGGTCAGCGGCGAGATGGCGCGCATCCCCACCCGGGACCTGCGCCAGGCCGAAGCCTTCAACGCCTTCTTCTTCGCCCCCGCCCTCGCCAAGGGCTTCAGCCTCTCCTCGTTCTTCGCCACCCACCCGCCGCTGGATCGCCGGCTCGCCCAGCTCGGGGACATCGCCCGCCAACTCGGTCAGGAGTTCTAGTCCCATGGGATTTCTCGATGCGCTCCTCGGCCGCTCCACACCGGTGCCACCCAATCTGGATCAGCTCTTCGCACTACCAGCCGCCGCGGTCACCCTGCAGGTCAGCAGCCGGTTCCACCCCACCGGCACCGGCGCGGTCTGCTTCAAGGCCGCCGAAGGCGGTGGTTTCGCCCAACTGCGGGAGGAGGTCGACGGACTGCTCACCCTCGACGGAGGCAAGTACAGCGAGCAGACGGATGACTTCGGATTCTCCTGGCTCATCCGCCGCACCGACCCCGACGACCTGGAAGGCCTGGTGACCGACCTGCACACCGTCAACAGCACCCTCGTCGACGCCGGATTCGGGTCGGCGCTGCTGTGCACCCTCATCGC
>NZ_JBAQEO010000778.1:0-1898 GCF_049286785.1 Rhodococcus sp. (in: high G+C Gram-positive bacteria)
CGGTAAGCCAGCTTGATGGGGATTGTTGCGAACAACGCCGTCCGATCAGGGGCGGTCACCGAGCGCCGGGCTGCGCTCGATCGCCTCTGCTAGCTGGGCAGGCGCATCGAGCATGACGTATGTGGAACTCGACTCCACCTCGACGAGACTCGATCGTGGGAATGCATCCGCCAGGCGGTGTGCGTGGGACAGAGGGAACAGTTTGTCGTCGGTACCCCATACGAGAGTGACCGGCTTGTCGAACTGCTCTATCGCCTGGCTTGCGCGCACTGTCAATTCAGGATCGAGGGAGGCGGTAACTCGCGCCGCTTCCCGCCGCGTCTGGGCGTCGGTGGCAAATGCACCGAAGATCTCGGCCTGCCGTTCGGGTGAAACAGCGGTACGACAGACCGACTGCAGGAAGAAGCGTTGCCCGCGCGTGCTGGCGAACCCACGAAGAACTACCGCACCTATGCGTTCACTGATTCTGCAGAGGGTGACGACATGACGGAATGGTCCGGGCGGAAAGTGTTCGTAGCTGTCGCAATTGGTCAGCACCAACTGACTGATGCGAGACAAGTCGAGAGTCGAATCGCCCAGCGCGGCAAGAACGAGTCCTCCCCCGGTGTCGTTGGCAACAAGGGTCACGTCCCGCAGGTCGAGCGCCTCGAGAAAATGGACGATACGCTTCGCCGCCGCGGCGGCGCCGAGATCAGCCATCTCCCCGACTGGTGTATGCGCCCCGAGGGGCCAGGTAGGAACGAGGCAGCGAAACCGTCCGGCCAACTCGTCCACGACGTCCGACCACACCGCTCCCGTGACATACACACCGTGCACGAATACCACTACCGGCCCTGTGCCGGTGTCGCTGTACTCGACGGTCGCACCGTCGACGGAACATCGCATGTACACTCCCAGCCCTTCGATCACGTCGTCTTTCGGAACCGTGCTAGTAGCTACTAGGAATCAGTGCGCTGACGTCCTCGCCGGTCATCATCTTCATAGGAAGCGAGGTGTCCCAGTAGTCGGTCCAGCGGACGATCTTCCCGTTCCGCAGCACGAACGTTCCCATCACGGGTACTCCCTCGACGGACCCACCTGGAGTTCGGATCAGATCGAGCCGTTCCGTCAACACGACGTCCCCGTCCGCGGCGATGTTGATGGTCTTGTACTCGTAAGAATCGGGGAACGTGGCAAACTGGCCGCCCAGGTTCTCGATGATTGCCTCGATGCCTACCGATGCCGGCATACCTGTGTTCTGGTAGACCGCGTCGTCAGCGAAGAATGGCCGCATCACTCCGGTGTCCCGTTTGACCATGAGGTCACAGAATTCCCGAACGATCTGCGATGAATTAGTCATGGCGAAGCCTTTCTTGAAAGATGCCCTGTCGAGTGACATACGCACTGTATGTGGACCATACTAACTGTATGCGACCTAGTCAACGGCCTGTAGAAGGTGATCAACTGGCGCCGCACCCGAAGACCGCCGCCCACGCCGGACATAGCACCTGGTCGGGCGCCGCCCTCAGTGGCCGCGCCCCTCTCCCACAAGACCCACGACAGTTGCCCGATTGGAAGGTCCATAGTGACAACGAAACCCGCACCGGGAATTCGCCGTTTCGGGGGCGTTGTTCCGGCTACTCCCGTCTATCTCCCAGATGACGCCCGAGCAATTGGCCGCCCGGCCGTCTCCTGCTTCACCCGGGCGCAAAGCCATCCTTCGCGGTATCACCGGGAGGCGGCAGGGCCGCATCGCGGCATTCGACAAGATCATTACCGACCGAACGGCGACATCACTGTCCGTGTGCACGTTCCCGAGACTGTGGCGCTCGGAATTCGCCCAGTGTTTTTGAATTTTCTCTGCGGTGGATGGGTGTTCGGAGACCTCGATGCCCATACCGGTCAATTTCGTCGGGCAG
>NZ_JBAQEO010000779.1:0-3112 GCF_049286785.1 Rhodococcus sp. (in: high G+C Gram-positive bacteria)
GATCAGGGCGGCGCCCTCGGCCAGCTGGGCCCGGACGGTGTCGACAGTCAACGCCGGTAGCACCGGATCCCGGTCGAGGAGCGGGGGGCCGAGCCGGTTGATTTCCCCGAGCCGGCGGAAGTACGGCGGATAGCTGCCCAACGAGCCCAACAGTTGCTCGACGAACGCATCCTCGCCGGCGGCGGCGAGCAGCGGGTTGGTGGCGCGCTCGCGCGCGATGGTGCTGGTGCGCTCGGTGCCGGGCGGGGCCGAGCAGAACGAGCCCGCCCCGTGCGTGGGCCACACCGCCACCTCACCCGGTAGCGCGGCGAGGCGGCGCAGGGAGGCGTACTGGGCGCGGGTGAGGGCGTCGGTGCGCTCGGGGGAGATCAGGTCGGTGCGCGCGGCGGAGCCGACCAGCAGCGAGCCGCCGGTGAACACCCCGACCTCCTTCTCGCCGTCGAGGAGCAGGAAGCACAGGTGTTCGTGGGTGTGTCCAGGCGTCATCAGCGCTCGCAGCTTCAGCCCGCCCAGGTCCACCTCGTCGCCGTCGCGCAGCCCGGTGTGGGGGAATTCCCGGTCCCCGGCGGCCGAGGCCAGCACCCGCGTTCCGCCGGTGGCGCCGAGTTGGTGGGCGCCGGACAGGAAGTCGGCGTGCAGGTGGGTGTCGGCGGCGAATGCGACGGTCAACCCGCGGCGGGTGGCCGCGGCATGCACCGCCCGCAGGTCCCGGCTGACGTCGACCACCAACGCCCGCCCGTCCCCCAGGTCCACCAGATACGCAGAGTTGCCGAGCCCCTCGTCGACGAGCGGCACCAGATCGATCCCGGTCATGGCCTTCTCCCTGCCTCGGTTTCGAGGGCATTCCCGGCGGAACACCCGATCCATGTTCTACACTATTCCAAAGATGATTGGAGAATGCTATGGGTGATCGGATCGCGAAGACGGAACTGTTCGACCAGTTCGCCCGGGTCGGCAAGGCCCTGAGCAACGGCAAGCGGCTCGAACTGCTGGATCTGCTCGCCCAGGGCGAGCGCACCGTCGACGGGCTCGCCCGCGCCTGCGAACTGGGACTGACCACCGCGTCCGCGCATCTGCAGACCCTCAAGCAGGCCAACCTCGTCGCCACCCGCCGCGAGGGCACCAAGGTGTTCTACCGGCTCGCCGGTGCGGACGTGGCACAGCTGTTCGCTCTGGTCCGCACGGTCGCCAACGAACACCTGCCCGATGTCGAGGCTGCCCGCACCGCGTATCTCGGCCCGGCCGACACCGAGCACGTCAGCAAGGACCAGCTGCTCGAGCGGGCCCGGTCGAGGAAGGTGACGGTGCTCGACGTGCGCCCCCGCGAGGAATACCAAGCCGGGCACATCCCCGGTGCGGTGTCGATTCCGTTGGACGAGCTGGCCGGGCACCTGGCAGAGTTGCCCGTAGATCAGGAGATCGTCGCCTACTGCCGCGGCGCCTACTGCGTGCTCGCCCACGACGCGGTCCGGCTGCTGACCGACCACGGCCGCCGTGCAGCGCGGCTGGCCGACGGCATGCTCGAGTGGCGGCTGGCGGACCTGCCGGTCGACTCCCTGACCTGACCACAACCCGGCCGCGGTCTGTGCGGGCCCATCCCCGAAATCTCCGAGGTGATCGATGAGTTCGCAGCAGATCCCGCAGCAGCGCCGCACGTTGGCGGTCCTGGTCGGCGCCCAGGTGCTCAGCGGCGCCGGCCTCGCCGCCGGCATCACGGTCGGGGCGCTGCTGGCGCAGGACATGCTCGAGACGACCAGCCTCGCCGGGCTGCCCAGCGCCATGTTCACCATCGGCTCCGCCGCGGCCGCGGTCACCGTCGGGCACATCTCTCAACGCCTCGGCCGCCGGACGGGACTGGCCCTCGGGTACGCGGCCGGCTCCCTCGGCAGCCTCGGCGTCGTCGGGGCCGCCGTCCTCGACAACATCGCCCTGCTGTTCCTCGCCCTGTTCGTCTACGGCGCCGGCACCGCGACCAACCTGCAAGCCCGGTACGCCGGAGCGGATCTGGCGAGCGCGCACCAACGCGGGCGGGCGGTGAGCACGGTGCTGGTGGCCACCACCGTCGGTGCGGTCGTCGGCCCGAACCTGGTGACCGTGATGGGCGATCTGGCCACCCGGTGGGGCATCCCGGCGTTGTCCGGGCCGTTCGTGCTCTCCGCCGCCGCCTACGCCCTGGCCGCATTGGTGCTCTGGGTGCTGCTGCGCCCGGACCCGCTGCTGCTGGCGCGGACCCTGGCAGCCGACACCCCCGCCCCGGCCGTGGACGAGACCACCCCTGCGGAGCGGACCTGGTCCCCGGCCGTGGTGCTCGGGGCGACGGTGATGGTGGTGACCCAGTTGGTGATGGTCGCGATCATGACGATGACCCCGATCCATATGCAGCACCACGGCCACAGTGTCGGCGCCGCCGGGATGGTCATCGCCGTCCACGTCGGCTCCATGTACCTACCGTCCCCGCTCTCCGGGCTGCTCGTCGACCGTCTCGGGCCCCGGCCGGTCGCCGCCGCCGCGGCGCTCACCCTGCTCGCCGCCGGCATCACCGCTGCCGCGGTGCCCGCCTCGTCGGTGGCCGCCCTCGCCCTCGCCCTCGGCCTGCTCGGTCTCGGCTGGAATCTCGGGCTGGTCAGCGGCACCACGATCATCACCGACGAAGTCCCGCTGACCATCCGGGCCCGCACCCAGGGCACGGTCGATCTGTGCATCGCCGTCGCCGGGGCCGGCGGCGGCCTGACCTCCGGGATGATCGTCGCGGCCACCGACTACACCGTCCTCGCCGTCACCGGTGGCGTGATCGCGCTGAGCATCGTGCCCGCCCTCGCCCTGTCCGCCAGGACCAAGGCGAAGACGAAGACCGCATCCGCACCGGCGAACGAAACGGCACCCGACGCCGCGCCGAGGTAGCCGGCGCGTGCGGGCGTCAGGCGGCCGGGGTAGCCATCGCAGCGATCGCGCCCAGCGACGTGAGCGCCTCGAGCGTTTCGGCAGCATTCGGGGTGGCGTCCGGGTCGGACCCTGGTGATTCGTCTCGCCCCTGATGCGTCAGTGTTTGCCGACGGCGACGGGTCTGTGAGCGGGATAGGCGTGGACGAGTGCGGTGGACAGTTTCGGCACC
>NZ_JBAQEO010000780.1:0-6463 GCF_049286785.1 Rhodococcus sp. (in: high G+C Gram-positive bacteria)
GATGAGATCCCACAGTGACGACCCCGGCCCTTCCAGGGCAGCCGGGTCGACTTCGACCGGCCCGATTTGGACCAGATCGAGGTCAGGAACCGACGCGGAATCCGCACTCATCACAGAATCTTGTCGCACGCAGGACCTTCATGAGGCCGATTTCCACGGCCAACCCCGTATGCGGAACGCTGAGCGGGCAAGTTTCAACCGAACCCGCATCGCTCCAGCTCGATCCCGTAGGTGGATCGTCTTCCGGGTAGCCCGTAGTCGTACCGTGCCGGGTCGGTTGCCGCGGGAGGGGCCGAGATGTGCAGGACCCCTCTTGCGGTGCCTGGCACCCCGCACGATCAACCCGGTGTCCAGCTCCTCCATCCAGTCCAACAGGACGGCTGAGACCACCCCGGCGGGGGTGTCCATGGGCGGACCTCGGAAGTCATCGGCGGTAGTGGGGAGGCAGAAGGTCATCGCGAACAGGTTCGGGTTCTTTGCCCACTGGAGGCCACCGCGGACCGGTACCAGTTCCTCGCGTTCAGGGCGAGTGAGACGTACACCACGGGTTCCACCTCGAAACGCCCGCGGCCACGCCACGCACCTGGACACCCTGATGGAGGGGACCGATCAGTTCCTGCGCCTGACCGTCGAACCGGAGAACATCATCTTCCGCGAGAGTTCGTAGTCTGGTTCGCCCCGGACGCGGCTCGCGTGCATCCGCACCGCCAGCCAGGAAGCGCAGGGCATCAGCCGGGCGATCGCTCAGTTGTGCCGGGAGTTCCCCACCGTTACGACGAGGCCATCGGCAAGAGCGCCGCCAGTTCAGCCTTACCCCGGTCGGCAACGATCGTTCCGGACGCCATGATCTGACTCAGCAGTGAGATTCTCAAAACCCTTGCCGCCCATAGTTACTGCTCCCGCCACGAAGCCGTCGGCCCCTGCTGCTGCGTCAACTCTGCGAAATCTGCGACAAGTTCGTCACCGGACCGCTTTCGGTGCGCTCGACGCTCTCACCAAGCTGAAGATGCACGTGCTGCTTCGCGAGCTCTGCGCCGCCCACCAACCGGCCGTCCTACTGGTCACCCACGATGTCGACGAGTCATCGCCCTCGCCGACGGGGTGCTCATGCTCGACCACGGCAGCATCGTCGTCCTCACCATCGACCTGCCGCACCCCAGAACGAACCGGGTTGTGGAGACAGCGGAGTACCGCACGCTGCTGCTCGAAGCACTCGGCGTCGAAGTGGCTGCGTGAGAGGGCCGGTTTGGCGCCATGCAAAACCAGCCGCTACTGTGGTCGCCATGCAGCGTGCATATTTCTGGTTTAGCAGGCCGGCCCCGGGTGGGTCGGTCGGCGTAACCACGCGCTGATCACCTCCACCCCCAGAGCCGGATAACAGACCGGCTCGCGGGAAGCTTCACAGTCTTCGAGGGTCGGCCTGAGAACAGGAACCCCGAACCCATGAATGTCAGCCTCCACACCACCGGTGAACGCCTCGACGATCAGCGCACCGTGAGCATCAGCCCGCTGGTCGCGCCCTCCGTGGTGCGCCGCGAATTCGCCCCCGACGACGTCGCGTCCGCCACCGTGCGCACCGGCCGCGCCGACACCGTGAACGTGCTGAACGGCGACGACGACCGTCTGCTCGTCGTCGTCGGCCCGTGCTCCGTCCACGATCCCGCCGCGGCCATGGACTACGCGCGGCGTCTCGCCGCGAAGGCCGAGGAATTGCGCGACGACCTGCACATCGTGATGCGGGTGTACTTCGAGAAGCCGCGCACCACACTGGGCTGGAAGGGGCTGCTCAACGATCCGCACCTCGACGGCAGCTTCGACATCGACACCGGCCTCCGGATGGGCCGCAAACTGCTGCTCGATGTGTCCTCGCTCGGCCTTCCGGTGGGTTGCGAGTTCCTCGACCCGATCCTGCCGCAGTACATCGCGGACCTGGTCACCTACGGCGCGATCGGCGCCCGCACCGCGGCCAGCCAGGTACATCGGCAGCTGTGCAGCGCGCTGTCCATGCCTGTCGGAATCAAGAACTCCACCGAGGGCGACGTGCAGGTTGCGGTCGACGGAACACGTGCGGCCGCCGCCAGCCACGTGTTCCCGGGCACCGACCTCGACGGCCAGGCCGCGTTGATCCGCACTGTCGGCAACCCGGACTGCCATGTGATCCTGCGCGGCGGTAGCCAGGGCCCCAACTACGACGAGGCAACCGTGGCCGACACCCTCGCCCGGCTCCGTAAGTCCAGCCTGCCCGAACGCGTCGTCATCGATGCGAGCCACGGCAACAGCAGCAAGAACCACGAGAAGCAGGTGGACGTCCTCGATGACGTCGCGGCCCGGCTGGCAGCCGGCGACCGGGGCATCGTCGGCGTCATGGTGGAGAGCTTCATCGAGGCCGGACGCCAGGATCTCACCCTGGGCCACGCCGAAGAGCTCACCTACGGTCAGTCGATCACCGATGCCTGCATCGACTGGAACACGACGGCCGCGCAGCTCGACCGGTTGGCAGAGGCCGTCGCAGCTCGTCGCGGATAGAGGTCAGCGCACGCCGCGGGTCCGGAACTGCACGCTGATCCTGGGCCCGAGCGGGCGGCTGCTCTTGGGGACGCAGTGCTCCCAGGTGCGCTGACAGGATCCGCCCATCACGAGCAGGTCGCCGTGGCCGAGCGAGTACCGGATCGAGTGCCCGCCGCCGCGGGGCCGCAGGAGCAGCGGACGCGCGGCGCCGAGGGACAGGATGGCCACCATCGTGTCCTCGGTGCGGCTGCGACCGATGTTGTCGCCGTGCCACGCGACGCTGTCGGTTCCGTCTCGGTAGAAGCAGAGTCCGGACGTGGTGAAGGGCTCGCCGAGTTCGGGCAGGTAATGCCGGCTCAGCATCGCTCTCGCCTCGGCGAGCAGCGGATCGGGCAGGGATTCGTCCTCGCCGTAGAAGCGGACCAGCCGGGGAACATCGACCACACGGTCATACATCTGTCGTCGTTCGGCCCGCCACGGCACGGACTCGGCAAGCGTGATGAACAGTTCCTCGGACCCGCTGAGCCAACCCGGGCGCACGTCGATCCAGGCGCCCGCGGTGAGCGTTCGCCGCGAGACGGTAGTGCCGAGCGCGCCCAGTTCGACGCCGAGCGAAGGGTCGTCGAACAGCGAAACCTGGTGGCTGGGCCATGCAGCATGCTGGCGATAGCCCGAGGCAGGGGATGCCATGCACCCACCCTACCCCGACACTCGAACGTGTGTTCCCCTCTGTGGATCTCTAATGTGCCAGACTTTCTGGCAGCGTCCATCGCTTGACCCTGACACTGTGACAAGGAGTCGAATGGACGCCGAAGGAGGTGGTTGCTCGTGAAGACAACCAACCACAGTGAGCAGGATGCTCGCCTCGTCGACGCTCTTGCCGGTGACGACCCGTCGACTCGACTTCAGGCGGCGCTCTCGGTCGGCACGCTCCGTAATCAGCGTCTCGCGGAGACCCTCGTCGCCCGGTGTGCCCTCGAACCGGACTTCTTCGTCCGGGACATGCTGACCTGGGCGCTGTGCCGTTTGCCGGCAGAGATCACGGTACCGAGACTGCTCGAGGAGCTCGGATCCGACACCGCGCAGGCCCGCAGTCAGGCAATGCACACCCTATCCAAGATCGGTGAACGGAGCGCCTGGCCTGCGGTGTCGACACTGCTGCACGACGAACACGAGGAAGTCGCGCGCAGTGCGTGGCGGGCCGCCGTGGCGCTCGTGCCACCCGGCGAGGAGGGTGAGCTCGCCGCAGATTTGGCGACCGCACTCGGACGGGGTGACCGCCAGATGCAGCAGAGCCTGAGCCGCGCGCTGGGGACGCTCGGAGAGGCCGCCGCACCGATTCTCGACGCCGCCATGACGAGTCCCGATCCATGCGTTCGGGCTCATGCAGAAGCCACCGAGCGGCTCCGTCGCGACCCCGAGAGCGGGTTCACGCTCTCGCTCGAGATGGCGAAAAGCGTCGCCGTTACCGGTCCGAACACAGAGAAGGAAACGATGGAATGTTGATCGGGGAGGTCTCGCGGCGTTCCGGCGTCAGCACCCGTATGCTGCGCCACTACGACGCGCTGGGGCTGGTGAACCCGACGGGCCGCACGTCCGGCGGCTACCGCGAGTACTCCGCCGACGACATCACTCGCCTCTTCCATGTCGAGAGCCTCAGGACCCTGGGGCTGTCGCTGAACGAGGCCAAGCGGGCGCTGGACGAGCCCGACTTCGCGCCGGCCGAATTGGTGGCAGGCCTCATCCGGCACACGCGAGCGCGGATCGCCGCCGAGAAGGAACTGCTCACAAAGCTCGAGCACGTCGACGCGGCCGCGCCCGCGGCGTGGGTGGACGTCCTGCGCATCGTCACACTGTTGCGCGCCTTCGAATCGGAGTCCGGGGCCCGCCGTCAGCAAGCGGTGCTGTCATTGCACGACGGCGCGTCACTGCCCGTCGAGGCGCTGGTGGAGGCAGTGCTGTCGGAGGACGACCCGAATGTCGCCGGAGCGCTGCGGTGGTCGTTGGCGAGGGCCGCCGGCGAGGTGTTGGCGGAGCTTGCCCCGGGTCTGGATTCGGCGATGGCCGACGTTCGTCGCCGTGTGATTGTCGCTGTTGCAGCAGTGCCCTCCGCGGAAGCAACGGTGCTGCTGACGAGGGCTCTCGACGACTGCGACGTGACAGTGCGCGACCGCGCTGCCCTGGCTCTCGGGCCCCGGGGTGGCGTCGATGCGATGCGCACCCTCCTCGAGATGGTCGTCGAGGGGCGATCCGACGTCGAAGCTGCCGAGGTGTTGGGATTGTTGGCAGAGGTCTCGGCCTCTGCGGACGATATCGTCCGGGCCATGCAGGGCGAGCTCGACAACACCGTCGACGCCTCTACACGCTCACGAATCACGCAGGCACTAGCCGAGATTCCTGGTGCATCGGCGCAGGAGGCTCTCGCCGAGCTCGCCGAGGATGGCGACCGGACGATCGCGGCGACCGCGTCTGCGATCCTGTCCAGGCGGGTAGCTGGTCAGTAGCTGCGGGATCGGGCATGGCCGGCAAGAATCCCGGCACGAGTGTCACACGTGATTCGTGGCCGGTGTCTTCATGTCGAGAGCAAAAGCAATCGAAGGAGGAGTCATGGCCAGCAGTACCAGAATCCCGAAGGCAGAACTGACCGGCATCTACGGCGCGGTGGTCAAGCGGATGTCCCGCAAGATGGTCGGTGAGGTGGCCGAGCCCGTCGAGGTGGCGTGGCACAACCGGAAGGTGCTGAACTTCAGTTTCACCGTCGGTCGCAAGGCCCAGAAGTGGGATCGGTGTGACGAGAATTTGAAGTCGTTTGCCCACATGGCGGTGGCGAGTCTGGTCGGCTGCAGCTTCTGCCTGGACTTCGGCTACTTCCAAGCACACAACGAGGGACTCGACCTGGCCAAGGCCCGCGAGGTGCCGCGCTGGCGCGAGTCGGACGTGTTCACGCCGTTGGAGCGCGAAGTCATGGAGTACGCCGAAGCGATGAGCCAGACCCCGCCGACGGTGACCGACGAGATGTCCGCGCGGCTGCTCGAGCAACTCGGCGCACCCGCGCTGGTGGAGCTGACCGCGTACATCGCGCTGGCGAACCTCTACACCCGCACCAACATCGCTCTCGGCATCGAATCGCAGGGCTTCGCGGCGGCGTGTGACCTGAAGCCTCTCGCCGTACCCTCGGCGACATGACCGACGACCCGTTCGTCACCCACCGCAGCCTGCTCTTCACCGTCGCCTACGAGATGCTCGGCTCCGCCGCGGACGCCGAGGACGTCGTCCAGGAGACCTGGCTGCGGTGGGCCGACGTCGACCAGGCCGAGATTCTCGACCCGCGCGCCTATCTGGTGCGGATGGTGACCCGGCAGGCGCTCAACCGGCTCCGCTCCGTGTCCCGCCGCCGGGAGGAGTACGTCGGGGAATGGCTGCCTGAGCCGCTGCTCACCAGCCCCGATGTGGCCGAGGACGCCGAACTCGCCGAGAACGTCTCGATCGCGATGCTCACCGTGCTCGAGACCCTCGGTCCGGACGAGCGGGCGGTGTTCGTGCTGCACGAGGTGTTCGAGACGCCATACCAGGAGATCGCCGAGGTGGTGGGCAAGACCCCGGCCGCGGTCCGGCAGATCGCGCACCGCGCCCGCGGGCACGTCGCGGCGCGGCGGCCACGGATGCAGGTGGACCGAGCCCAACAGCAGGCGGTCGTCGAGAAGTTCATGGCCGCCGTCTCCACCGGCGACGTGCAGGGACTGGTGGAGGTGCTCGCCCCGGACGTGGTGGTGATCGCCGACGGCGGCGGCGTGGTGACGGCCGCTCGGAAGCCGGTCATCGGAGTCGACAAGGTGGTGGCGTTCCTGGCCCGCGCGGCGAAGTTCCCGGACTTCGTGGCGACCAACGCCTGGCTCAACGGGATGCCCGGCGCCCGGATCGACATCGGTGGCACGGCCACCGCGGTGAGTCTGGT
>NZ_JBAQEO010000781.1:0-1954 GCF_049286785.1 Rhodococcus sp. (in: high G+C Gram-positive bacteria)
ACTTGACAACAGACCCGCCGCCCTAACTGCGCGGCATTGGGGCTAGGGTCGCGGGGAAGACTGCGGCGGCGAAGACACCCATCGCTGCGCGCGCAGCGATGACCTGCCCAAGGCTCTCGGCGTTGGCGCCGGCGATCGACAGGACGGCGACGCCGACCAGGCCGATGACCATGACGAGTCGCCGGCCGTACCGATCGCCGAGGTTGCCGAACGCCAGCAGCAGGCCGGCGAACGTCAGTGTGTAGGCGTCGACGACCCATTGCAGACCGCTGACACTGGTACGGAGTTCGACACCGATCGACGGGAGGGCGACGTTGACGATGGTGTTGTCGAGCACGACGAGCAGTTCGGCCAGGCAGATCACGGCGAGCGCGAGGAATCTCCGCGTCCGGGACCCTGCCACGACGGCTCGGGCTTCGAGGATTGTCATGTGCAAAAGCTAACCCATACCTGTAACGACCAGTTACAGGTAAGTGGATGCGGCTCGAGTCTGATGAACCACACCGTTGACGGATAGTGAGGTCGGTCACTTTACGGTCGAGGAGCGGGGGCCTCGATTTGGCCGTTGTGCAGGCCATGCCGTAATCTTTCGTGCGGAGTTCAATGCAGTATTCGAACTCCACCCCAAATCATGTTCTACCCAAGACCGTTGGTGATCGTCTCCCGCGAGGGTGCGATTGAAAGTCCGGGAATGTCCGGCGGCCCACGCAGGAGGACGAGGTAGGGGGATTCTCGACGGTCGTGGTTCGTGCGCGTCCGCCTGGTTTCCTTTCACGCCCCGTGTGCCCTGCACCGGGGCGTTTTGCATGTCGTGGACTGTGTTGCTAGCAGGGGCTCCCCGCCGGCGCACAGCGGTTCCGAAGTGGGATAACGACTGTCATGAGAGGAGGCGAAGTATGGCAAAGCCTGAGAAGGTTTCCGCAGTTGCGGAGATCACCGAGCAGTTCAAGGGTTCGACCGCTGCGGTGATCACGGAATACCGTGGTCTGACGGTGGGCAACATCACGACACTGCGCCGCGCTCTCGGAGAAGGTGCCACCTACTCCGTCGCCAAGAACACCCTGGTCAAGCGCGCCGCCGCAGAGGCGGGCGTTGAGGGCCTTGATGACCTTTTCGTCGGTCCGACCGCCATTGCATTCATCAAGGGCGAGCCCGTCGATGCTGCGAAGGCTCTGAAGAACTTCGCGAAGGACAACAAGGCGCTCATCATCAAGGGCGGCTACATGGACGGCGCTGCGCTGTCCGTGGACGAGGTCAACAAGATCGCGGACCTCGAGTCCCGCGAAATTCTGTTGGCCAAGCTTGCCGGCGCAATGAAGGGCAACTTGGCAAAGGCCGCAGGCCTGTTCAATGCTCCCGCATCGCAGATGGCCCGTCTGGTCGCGGCGCTGCAGGAGAAGAAGGCTGCCGAGGGTGGAGCTGCTGCTCCGGCCGAGGTTCCCGCCGAAAGCTGATCCGCACCCGCGCATCACAGCTATAACCCCGTCCGGTCGCGGATCAGCGACATGGGACTTACAGGAAGGACCGCCATCATGGCGAAGCTCAGCACCGAAGAGTTGTTGGACCAGTTCAAGGAGCTCACCCTCCTCGAGCTCTCGGAGTTCGTGAAGGCATTCGAGGAGACCTTCGAGGTCACCGCCGCTGCCCCCGTCGCCGTTGCCGCTGCAGGCGGAGCAGCTGCTCCCGCCGAGGCTGCTGAGGAGCAGGACGAGTTCGACGTCGTCCTCGAGTCGGCCGGCGACAAGAAGATCCAGGTCATCAAGGTCGTCCGTGAGGTTGTTTCCGGCCTCGGCCTGAAGGAAGCCAAGGACCTCGTCGAGGGTGCTCCGAAGGCGATCCTGGAGAAGGTTGCCAAGGACGCTGCCGAAGCCGCCAAGGAAAAGCTCGAGGCTGCCGGCGCCAAGGTCTCCGTCAAGTAAAACGGACCTGCCGCTGCTCGTCAGAGCATCAGAAG
>NZ_JBAQEO010000782.1:0-4724 GCF_049286785.1 Rhodococcus sp. (in: high G+C Gram-positive bacteria)
ATCCGCGAGATGTCCTTCTGTGTGGCTGAATCCGACCCTAGAGAAGTCCTATTCTTCCACTACGACAGGGCATTTCGCCTTTATGACACTCTCAGCCGCTCATACCAATCGGTGCTTCCAGGTTAAGACGCTCGAGCACATCCGGCAGTTTGCCTATTCGCGGCGTGTCTCGCCGTATGCACTACTGGGCGCGGCCATCGCATACCGACTCGCGGAACTTCCACCAAATCACCAGTTACCGCCACTGGTCGGTGGTCACGGATCGTTGAACATCATGGTCGGTCTGGTTGCCGAGTCTGGTGGTGGTAAGAGCGCGGCGAAATCGGCTGCCCGTGAACTCGTCGGGACATCGGTGTTCACCACGGAACCTGGCTCTGGAGAGTCGCTGGCACACCTCTTCATGCGACGCGAGGGCAACAAACCCCCTGTGTGGGAACGTCGTTCGGTGCTCGCGTGGTGGGATGAGATCACGACATTGAAAGGCACTTCAGGGCGCAACGGTTCCACGATGCTGTCGAAGTTGTGCACCGCGTTTGTCGGGGAAGAGTTGGGCGCATCGCATGTAGACAAGGCGAAGTCGCTTCCGCTCGGTGACCACTCTTACCGGCTGTGTGTTCTCGCTGGAGTCCAGCAATCCCAATCTCATGTTCTACTCGCTGAGAAGGGGCAGGGGTTGCCGCAACGGTTCCTGTGGTTGCCGGCGACTGATGCCCGAATGCCTGAGCGCCGCCCCGACGATCCCGGATACCTTCCTGGACTTGGGGTACTGGATGCGCGGCAGGATGACCCAACGTTGCTCGGTGCCCGCGTGGTAGTTCCGGTGGCAGGGGTTGCTGAACGGGCTGTTGACGCCGAGCAACTGCGGAAGGCTCGCGGTGACATCTCGGACTCGCTGGACTCACATGCTCTGTTCGTGCAACTGAAGGTTGCGGCTGGGCTGTCGTTGTTGGAGCCGGATGTGTACGAGCCGAGGGTTTCCGAGGAAACGTGGGCGCTTGCTGATCATCTGATGGCGGTGTCCCGTGAGACGCGGGGGCTGATGGTGGCCCGCTTGCGGGAGAATCGTCGTGCTGAGGCTGTGGAGGCTGGCGAGTTCGAGGCTGATCGTGAGTCGGGTAAGACTGCCGCGTTGGGTCGTCATGACCGACTACGCAATTGGGTTCACCGGAAGTTAGAGGCAAAGGGTGCGATGACGTTGGGTGACCTCAAACGTTCGGCACAGAGCATCGATCGACCGTACGTCGCGGAAGCTGTGGCTTCTCTGGTGTCCGATGGCCTGGTGTCCGAGGTTGATGGACGCTACGACCGTGTTCTGAGTCCTGCGCTGGCCGGGTAGGGCTGATGTGGAGATGTGGAGATGTGGAGACGCTGTGCGCGTGGAGACGATCACATCTCCTTCTTGGAAGACAATTATATATATATTTCCTCTCTACCTGCGGTTTTACGTTTTCATGACTTTCTGTGTGGGGTGTGGATGGCATCTCGCAAGACCTCCACAAACACATTTCTCCACACACCTTTTCCCTGGGAGAATCTAATGCGCATCGCAAAGCACAACGCCCGACTCAAGGTTGACTACGACGACCCCGCTACTGGTCGCGTCTCTGAACGCCCCGTGATCATTCGAGCGGGCAACGCGTTCGACATGTTCCTCGCAATCGATGAAGCCGAGCGAGTCCGCGACGAATTGATAGCCGCTCTCGCGGTCTACGGACGATGACACCGAATGTCTAACACTCGCTGCACGTCTTCTCAGTGCAGTGAGTGCCCGTCCGGCGAGGACATCTGTTCCGCACCTGCGGTGCTCCCACCGGCTGCGCCGGTAGGCGATCTAACTTCTGAACACAATTGCCGGGTGTTGATGCACTGCTGCTGGTGAGTTCGGAAAAGCAGCCTGGACGAGTGCGGTGGATATGTCGCTGGTGGTTGATTCACCGCCCCCGGTGGATTAGACCACTGACTGCACCGGACGCGGATTCCCGGAATGGGGGGTTTGGGGGCACAGCCCCCGCCTTCTCCCGGCCTCTTTTGTCTTTCCGTGAAGGAGTTACGCCACATGAACAGGTGGGACACGGACGAGTGGCTGCACACCGACCGTGCCGTGACGTTCTCAGGACTCAGTGCGTTGCGCCTACGTGACCTCAGGATCGCCGGTGCCATCCAAGGCCGCAAATCCCGCGACTCCTGGTGGTACTCGCGAGAGTCGCTGCGCTCGTATGTTCAGTACCGCGAGTATCGCAAACGTGATCATTATGGCTGCGTCCACCCGTTGCGCTCGGCCGGCTGGAAGCTGATGCAAACAGACCCACCGCACACGGCGCAGCAAATCGCCAAACAGCTTGGTGTCACGCCACAAGCGGTGACCAACTGGCAGATCCAACTGTTGCACCATTACGCCCGACCCGAACTGTGGGACCGGAACACTGACCAGCAACTCGCCAAGCGTTTCGCAATGACCCACGGCACGGTTGCTCGCGCCCGTGAACGGTGGTCTAGGAAGCATCGCAAGAACGGCTGATTCGACCGCTGAGCCATTTTTACGGCCCACCCCATACTTTCCATCACTCCCACGCCTACGGGCGGTTAATCCGCGCAAGCGGAGAAGGAGACGCATGTTCCAATGTCTACAACTCGAATAGATATCCCCGTCTCGGGGAACTTTCCACCAATCCGTGTAAGCCTCTCGTCCCGCAACGGTGTTAACGGCGTACTCATCTGCCAGGGCGACCGCTGGATCTGGGCCGACATCGAGTCTTTTGACCACACGGTTGACATCATCGACGCAATGGTCGAGAACGATGAGGCCGAACTCGGCAAGCTGGGGAAACTCTTCCGGCACCAGCTGCCCCCAGCCACGACACCAGCGAAGTGGGTCCACTGATGGCCATGACCAGTCCAAGCGCAATCGGCGGAATCCGTGTTCTCGTGAAACGCCGAGGCAAGAAATACACCGAAATTTCGCGTGAACCCTACCGAATCCTGGTACCCCACGACATCGCACACGAGGTTGCTGATCTGCTGGTGGATGCCGCCGAACGGGGGGAATCATGGTCGTCCCGTCCGTGACCGGCGTACAGACCGAGCTACGTGTGGTGCACCTGCCCCGACTCGGCCACTGTGTGCGCATTCACCAGGGGACAGGCCGCACGGTGCATATCCCGGTGGACGCCGCATACAACGTCATTGACGCTATCGCTGATGGTGTTGACCGGCTGGAGAGACGGGGTGTGACATGAGGTTGCAGACCCGTGACTTCGCGGCGATCGTCCGACGAGTCGGTGTCCACCTGCTCGAGATCAACCTCGCAGGGCAGCGTTACCGGCTGACTGAGACGGAAGCCCGCATACTCGCTAATGACTTACTGAATACTGTTGAACCACAAGGGGATAAGCATGACTGATGTTCGATTCGATGTTCCGTTCTATGTTCGTGAAGCCCAGACCCGACTCATTGCCGTCACGGACGACCTGCGTCTACTGAAACTGCTCAACGACAAAGAACACGGGCAGGTCGAAGAGCTACTAGACCGTGCCGACCGGGCTGAAGCGTTGGGACTGTCCGCAGCCCGACGCACCGAAGATGAACGCGCCGACATCGCCAACAAGGTTGCTTCGGGCGAACTCGAGGTTGACGCCATCCACTCCGAAGCGGCCAAACTGCCCGAGAAACTGCACGTCGTGCGTATCGCTGAAACCGTCTACACGGCGTGTGTTCATAGCGCCGAACGGATTGCTTACGCCCACACTGCGGAAGCCCCAGCGATCCTCAATGAACACTTCGCGACGCTCGCAGCAGAAGCCGCCGACATCGCCGCAAAGCTCAACGGGGTAACCAGCGCCGAACAAGCCATCGAACGCAATGTCACGGACGAGTGGTTGGCGGTAGCTGACCTGATATCCACGAACATCACGCTTCGGGCAATCAGCGACCGGTTGCGGGAAGCTGGACGGTTGGTCCGCCCTGACGGCGATGGTGGCCCGTGGTGGCGATTCCGCACCCCCGCCAAGTTGGATCGGGGCGGATACCGTCGCACCCCCGTTGGCGTTGACCCTGATGGTGGCCGCGCAGCATTCCTCGCTGAGATGGCCGCTGGTCCGTATGTTCCCGCCAGCCGTGAAGAGGCAATGGCAGCAATGGCGGTGCATGATGCGGCAACGATCGCCTATCAGACTGGTGGTGTGAGTGCGTGAGGGATCTCGACCGTGTACGCGCTGCCGTCGCTGAGGTTGAACGTGACGATCGTGACATGAACCCTGGTCCACTCACCGGGTCCAATCATGCACGTGTCGCAGCGGCTGCACTGGAAGCCGAGCGCAGGCTCGAAATCTCCGATGGTCCAGCACTCCCCAGCAACTGGGAGGTGCGGGAAGCCCGAGCCGCTGAACGCGCCCAATACCCCGGACCAGGTGACGGGAAGGTGACCGCACCTCGAGGGCCGCACGTCGCAGCATGGTCGTACTCAGACCGCAGCATTGAACGTCAGCAAGCCGGCCTGGACTAGAACCACCCCCGAATAGAGCGCCTGTCGTGCGCTCCGAGCCCCCGACTACTGGTCCCCCTCTTCGCCAGTGGTCGGGGGTTTCGTCCTACCTAACGGCAATACCGTTCAGTTAGAGGGTTGTGCGGTATCGTGTCGGCGTGCCGCGTAGTGGATGGGTGAAGCCGGAGTCGGATCGTCGGCTGTCGGATCTAGTGTCGGTAGGGTTGCTGACCAGGGTGTTTCC
>NZ_JBAQEO010000783.1:0-1583 GCF_049286785.1 Rhodococcus sp. (in: high G+C Gram-positive bacteria)
GTGTCGCACCCAGCTCCCCGGCCAACGACTGCAACCGCTGCGTCGTCGTGGCCGGGACCGTGAAGTCCACACTGGCACCCAACCCCGACCGCACCACCGGCCGAGGCCGGTCCGTCGGCAACGCCAACACATCCGGCAGACCGGCCAACGCACCCGACCAATACTCGATCTGCTGTGAGAGCAACGACCCCGGATCATCCTCCGACCCGAGAACCTCCCGCTGCCACAATGTGTAATCCGCGTACTGCACCTCGAGCGGCGCCCAACCCGGCTCGTGCCCGGCCCGCCGCGACGCATACGCCACCACAATGTCCCGGGCCAACGGTCCCGTCGAGACACCGTCCGCACAAATATGGTGCACCGCCATCGCCAGCACGTGCTCGGACTCCGAAACCCGGAACAGCGCTCCACGCACCGGCACCGAGGCGGTGACATCGAAACCCCGCATCAATAGTGCCGCCGCACGATTGCGCAACTCCTCCTCACCCGCGACCGGCACCGGAGTCAGATCCACCGGCACCGCCGACACGGGCACGATCACCTGCGAGGGGCCCTGAGCCGAATCCGGGAACACTGTCCGCAGCGCCTCGTGTCGGACGAACACATCCCGCACCGACTCCTGCAACGCCGCCGCATCGAGCTCGCCCGACAACCGGATCGCGAACGGAAGGTTATACGCCGACGACTTCTGATCGAACTGGTTGAGGAACCACATCCGCTGCTGCGCCAGCGACAACGGAACCCGCTCCGGGCGCGGACCCGCCGTCAACGCCATCCGCCCACCGGCACCGGCATGCTGCTCTGCCCGTACCGCCAGCGCCTCCACCGTCGACGCTTCGAACATCACCCGCACCGGCACCCGCGTATCAAGCGCCGCACCCAGCCGGGACACCACTTGTGCGGCGATCAGCGAGTTACCGCCCAGGGCGAAGAAATCGTCGTCCAGACCCACCTGCTCGAGTCCGAGAACCTCGGCGAACACACGCGCCACGGTTTCCTCTACCGGAGTGGTCGGCGCCCGGAACACCTGCGCCACGGATGCCGGCGCCGGCAGCGCCCGCCGATCCAACTTGCCGGACGGGTTCAACGGAAACGCGTCGAGCGCCACCAGCACATCCGGAACCATGTATCGCGGCAGCGACCGGCCCACAGCCTCACGCACTACCTCCGGGTCCACGTCGTGGCCCTCCGCCGGTACCACGTAGCCGACCAGTTGCTGACCGAAGTCGCCCTCGTGCACGGCCATCACGGCCTGCGCGACCGACTCGTCCGACACCAGCGCCGCTTCGATCTCCCCCAGTTCGATCCGCAGACCGCGCACCTTCACCTGGAAGTCCGTACGCCCCAAGAACTCCAATTCTCCGGACCTGTTCCATCGCACCAGGTCACCCGTCCGATACATCCGCTCACCCACCACGAATGGATTCGCCACAAATCGATCCGCCGACAGAACCGCCCGGTTCAGATACCCTCGCGCCAACTGATCTCCGGCAAGATACAACTCGCCTGCCACTCCGACCGGCACCGAATGCAACCGTGCGTCCAGTACGTGAGCCTGCGTGTTCTGGATCGGCGTGCCGATC
>NZ_JBAQEO010000784.1:0-38751 GCF_049286785.1 Rhodococcus sp. (in: high G+C Gram-positive bacteria)
TCTCTGTAGAGGGAAGCCGGGCCGCCGGGTCTCTTCGGCTACTTCTTCAGGTCGGCCACGATCCGCTCCGCCAACGGCCTCGACGATGCCGGATTCTGTCCCGTGTAAAGCGTGCGGTCCACCACGACGTGCGGCGCCCACGCCTCGACGGCGTCGAACTTCGCACCCTGTTCACGCAGGCGGTCTTCGAGCAGCCACGGCGCCTTCGACGCCAGTCCGCCCTGCGTCTCCTCCTCGTTGGTGAATCCCGTCAGCTCGTAGCCGTCGAACAGCCACCGCCCATCACCCCGACGTGCGGGCAGCAACGCCGCCGGTGCGTGGCACACCGCGGAAATCGGTTTGCCCGCATCGAAGAACCGGACGAGGAACGCCCCGAACGATTCGGACACCGCGAGGTCTTCCATCGGCCCGTGCCCGCCGGGAACGAAGACCAGGTCGAAATCCTCGACAGCGGCGTCCTCGAGAACAGCGGGCGAATCGAGACGCGGTTTCAGCTGCGCAAGATGATCCTTCATTTCCGCCGCACGCTCCTCACCGCCGTTCGACTCCGGCGTCAGACTTCCCTCGTCCACCACCGGCACTTTTCCGGCCGGCGTCGCGATCACCACGTCGAATCCAGCTTCCTCGAATACGCGGTACGACTCGACGAGTTCCTCCGCCCAATACCCGGTGGGATGAGCGGTGCCGTCGACCAGCGTCCAATGGTCGGCGGCGGTGACGACGAACAACACCTTGGTCATGCAGAAATCCTCTCGTCGACTGTGCAGTCCTCCAGTGCAACATCACAGGGCGCGAGGCATTCCTGGCCGCGGGCCGCAAACTCTCCCCTGACAGGAGGGTAGAGTGCTGCGCGGCAGTCGCCCCGTTGGATGGGCACCACCGATGCTTTCCGAATGGAGCCCGAATGTCAGTGCAGCAGGTCGATCCGCGCGTCGAAGGGTCGGTACGTGCCGCACTCCGGTCCCCACGCCGCCTCAAAACCGAAGCTCTCGCAGGTCTCGTCGTGGCCCTGGCGTTGATTCCCGAGGCGATCTCGTTCTCGATCATCGCCGGTGTGGATCCCCGCGTCGGGCTTTTCGCGTCGTTCACGATGGCCGTCACAATCGCGATCGTGGGTGGGCGTCCGGCAATGATCTCGGCGGCAACCGGCGCCGTCGCCCTTGTCGTCGCCCCGCTGACCCGCGAGCACGGATTGGACCATCTCATCGCCGCCGTGCTGCTCGCGGGTCTGCTGCAGATCGTCCTCAGCGTCCTCGGAGTGGCCAAGCTGATGCGATTCATTCCCCGCAGCGTCATGGTCGGGTTCGTCAATGCGCTCGCGATCCTGATCTTCACCGCACAGCTGCCACACCTGATCGACGTCCCGTGGGCGGTGTACCCGATGGTCGCCGTGGGGTTGCTGATCATGGTCTTCCTTCCGCGGCTCACGTCAGCGATTCCCCCGCCGCTCATTGCCATCGTGTTTCTCACCGCGGCGACGGTGGTCTTCGCGCTGGGCGTTCCGAACGTCGGCGACGAAGGCGAACTCCCGTCGAGCCTGCCGTCCCTCCTGCTGCCCGACGTGCCATGGAACATGGACACCCTGTCGATCATCGCCCCGTACGCGTTGGCCATGGCCGTCGTCGGTCTTCTCGAATCCCTCATGACGGCGAAGCTCGTCGACGACATCACCGATACGCACTCGGACAAGACACGCGAGGGCTGGGGCCAGGGTGTGGCGAACCTGGTCACCGGATTCTTCGGCGGCATGGGCGGCTGCGCGATGATCGGGCAGACGATGATCAACGTGAAGGTCTCCGGTGCGCGCACCCGGATCTCGACCTTCCTGGCCGGTGTCTTTCTCCTGATCCTCGTGGTGGGTCTCGGCGACGTGGTGGCCCTGATCCCGATGGCAGCGCTGGTCGCCGTGATGATCATGGTGTCGTTGGGCACCATGGATTGGCACAGCATCACCCCGAAGACACTGCGCCTCATGCCGCGGAGCGAAACCGCGGTCATGCTCGCCACCGTCGCGGTCACCGTCGCGACCCACAACCTCGCCTACGGCGTCATCGTCGGCGTCCTGACGGCCATGGTCCTGTTCGCACGGCGGGTCGCGCACGTGACCGAAGTCGTAGACGTCGCACATCCCGACGCGGACACCCGCGTCTATGCGGTTCGCGGTGAGCTCTTCTTCGCGTCGAGCAACGACCTCGTCTACCAGTTCGACTACGCCGGGGACCCGAAGAACGTGGTCATCGACATGTGCGGTTCACACATCTGGGACGCTTCCACCGTGGCCGCCCTCGACGCGATCACCACGAAGTACGCGGCAAAGGGCAAGAAGGCCGAGATCGTGGGCCTCGATGCGGCGTCGGCGGAACGGCATATCCGGCTGAGCGGGCAGCTCGGCGCCGAGAGCTAGGAGGTCATCATGACTGCTGACGACGCCTGCCCTCGGCACATGCAGATCGGCGAGGTGGCCGATCGCACCGAGCTGTCGATCAAGACCATCCGCCACTACGACGCGGTCGGCCTGGTGACCCCGTCCGAACGAAGTGCCGGAGGCTTCCGTCTCTACACGGAGGCAGACGTCCAGCGTCTGCTCGTCATTCGGCGAATGAAACCGCTGGGATTCACGCTCGAGGAGATGAAGCAGTTGCTCGATTCCCTCGCCGTGCTCTCGGGCGGCGAACTCGATGCGCAATCTCGGGCCGGTGCTGCAGACTTCGTCGCCAGATGTCACGTCCGCGCCCAGGAGAACTGCCGGAAACTCCGCACCCAACTGGCGTATGGCGAAGAACTGACCGAACTACTCGCCGAGCACCGCGCGCCGTGACGAGCGGAGAACGAACTCGCGGACGGTCGCCGTCACCGCCGCGTGAACCTTCTCGTGCAGAAGGTCGTGTCCGGCATCGTCGAACTCCCGGAATTCGAGTGCGGGGATTCCCCGCGCCCATTCCCGGACGGGGTCGATGGGTGCGAGACGATCGTCGACGCCGTGCACCGCGAGCACCGGGATGTCCGCGCGGCTCAGTGCGGCTGCGGTAGCACCGCTCACCGCGCTCTTCGGCGTGCCGCACAGCACCGCGCACCGGAGGCCCGACGCTCCGCCGGCGAGCAGTTCCCCGGCGAGAAGTTCCATCGACACCGCGGCGCCGAGCGAGTGCCCCATCAGGGCGGCGGGCACATCGCGCGCGTGATCAGTGGCGAGTCGGGCCAGAAGCGCGGCGTCCTGCGCCAGTTCGGAAACGGATCCCGGCAGGTCTCCTTCGGAGAGTCCGTGTCCGGCCTGGTCTATCCCCCACACCCCGATGCCGGCCGAGGTCAGCCCGCGCGCGAAACGATGATAATGCCCCGTGTGCTGCCCCATACCGTGGAGAAACACCAGTTGTGCGCGCAGTTCCTCTGCCGGCCAGTACCGATAATGGATCCGGCCACTGTGACCGTCGAAGAAAGGCATGACGTTCATTCTGGGGCTGTCGGACCTCGGTGGCACAATCGGCCGGGTGAATCCACCGGCAGACCCGAGAACGTAGCTGTGTTCCTCCTCGACGGCAAGATCGTCTACAGTGCCAGCGACCTCGCAGCGGCCGCCACCTGCGAGTTCGGTGTGCTGCGCCGGCTCGACGGCGTGTTGGGGCGCGCGGGACGTGAGAGCCCTGCCGGTCCGGATTCCGGCGACCCCATGCTGCAGCGCACCTCCGGGCTCGGCGATGCCCACGAGCGCCGCCAGCTCGAGCAGTTCCGTGCCGAGTACGGCGACGGGGTGGTAGTGATGGCGCGACCCGACTACACCGAGCTCGGGCTGTTCGACGCCACCCTCGCCACTCTCGCGGCGGTCCGTTCCGGCGCCGACGTCGTCTATCAAGGAACGTTCTTCGACGGCCGCTTCCTCGGATTTTGCGATTTCCTCGTCCGCGACGGAGACTCCTACGCGGTCTACGACACCAAACTGTCCCGACACGCCAAGGTGTCGGCGTTGCTTCAGCTAGCGGCCTACGCAGACGCGTTGGAGAGCAACGGCATCACTCTCTCGCCCGAGGTCCATCTCCTCCTCGGCGACGGGAGCGTCTCCTCGCACACCGCCGGCGACATCACCCCCGTCTACGCCTCCAGACGTGCTGCGCTCGAACGGATTCTCGACGAGCACCACCATGAGGAATCGGTTACCGGCTGGGGCGACCCCCGCTACACCGCGTGCGGCCGGTGCGACGACTGCGCTGCGGAACTGGAACGGCACCGGGATCTCCTCCTGGTGGCCGGGATGCGCTCGACGCAGCGAAGCCGGCTGATCGCGGAGGGAATCGGAACCATCGAGCAACTCGCCGCGCATTCCGGCAGTGTCGACGGCATCTCCGACGGCACGCTCGCCTCCCTGCGCGCCCAAGCCCGGATGCAGATTCTTCAGGAGTCCTCGCAGTCCCCGCAGTTCGAGGTGTACGCACCGAACGCCCTGGCCGGTCTTCCGGAACCCGACCCCGGCGACATCTTCTTCGACTTCGAGGGCGACCCGCTGTGGGCCGAGAACGGTTCCACCGACTGGGGTCTCGAATACCTCTTCGGTGTGGTGGAGGCAACGGCCGGTAACTCGGTCTTCCGGCCGTTCTGGGCGCACGACCGCGCCGGGGAACGGCGGGCGCTCGTCGACTTCCTCGAATATGTCACCGAACGTCGCACGCGGCACCCGAACATGCACATCTACCACTACGCGGCGTACGAGAAGTCCGCCCTCCTCCGGCTCGCCGGGCGCCACGGAGTCGGCGAGGACACGGTCGACATTCTCTTGCGCGACAACGTGCTCGTGGACCTGTATCCGGTGGTGCGGGCATGCCTGCGGATCGGCGCGCGTTCCTACAGCATCAAGAAACTCGAACCGCTGTACATGCCCGGGCAACCCCGCGACGGTGAAGTTGTCAATGCCGCCGACTCGGTGGTCGCCTACGCGAGGTATTGCGACCACCGCGACAACGGCCGCGACGACGAGGCACGCAGCCAGTTACAGGACATCGCCGACTACAACGAGTACGACTGCGAATCCACACTGCGGCTGCGGGACTGGTTGTTGGAGCAGGCGTCCACCCACGGTGTGGCCCTTCGCCTTCCGGGTGATGCGTCGGCACCGGCGCCGACGGAGCTCAGCCCGGTGGAAGCTGCGCTGCGCGAATTCGCCGGGCACGGTCCGAGCGAGGTTCGCGGACACGACCAGCAGGCGGCGGCGCTGATGGCAGCCGCCGTCGGCTATCACCGCCGCGAACGAAAGCCCTTCGGGTGGGCACACTTCGATCGACTCGTCGTACCGCTCGACGAACTGTCCGAGATCCGGGACGTCCTGGTGGTCTCGTCGGCCGTCGTCGAGGAGAACTGGCACAAGAGCACACCACGCCAACGCAAACTCCGGCGTCGCGTCCAGCTCACCGGGCGTTTCGGAACCGGCAGCACGGTGAGTTCCAAGACCACCATGTACGCGCTCTACGACACTCCTGCGCCGGAAGCGGTGACGAGCGACAACCCGCAGCAGCGGGGCACGTGCACCGTCACCGTTCTCGAGGTCACGAAAGACAGCCGGCGACGCGACATGGTGACGGTCGAGGAACTTCTCGGCGGCGAGGAGTACGACCAACTGCCGATCGCGATCACGCCCGGGCCGCCGATCACCACCGATCGCATCGAATCGTCCATCGCGGCCGCTGCCGGGAAGATGTGCGCCGCGCTGCCCGACCTTCCCGGTGACGCGTCGATCGACATTCTCCGTCGCTGCGACCCCCGCACGCGAAGCGGCAATCCGCTTCCCTCTGTCGTCGCCGACGACTACGCAAGCGCCATCACCACCGCCCTGCTCGACCTCGACAACTCCTACGTCGCGGTCCAGGGGCCGCCCGGCACCGGCAAGACCTACACCGGTGCCCGGGTGATCAAGGCGCTGGTGGAACAGCATCACTGGCGGATCGGCGTGGTGGCCCAGTCGCATTCGGTGATCGAGAACATGCTGGCCGGGGTCGTGAAGGCCGGGTTACCGGCCGAGTTGGTCGCCAAGAAGGACGGTAGGCATCGCTCCGCAACCTGGACGGATATCGGTTCCAACGATTACCCCGGGTTCATCGACCGGGCCGAAGGTACCGGCTGTGTGATCGGCGGAACCGCCTGGGACTTCGCGAACACCGATCGTGTGCCGCCCGGCTGCCTCGACCTCCTGGTCATCGACGAGGCCGGGCAGTTCGCCCTGGCGAACACCATCGCGGTCGGCGGCGCCGCCCGTAATCTCCTGCTTCTGGGCGATCCCCAGCAGCTTCCGCAGGTCAGTCAGGGCACTCATCCCGAACCCGTGGACGCGTCCGCGCTCGGCTGGCTCGCGGAAGGGCATGGTGCACTACCTGCCGGCAGGGGCTACTTTCTCGAACGCACATGGCGCATGCATCCGCAACTGTGCGCACCGGTATCGGTACTGTCATACGAGGGCAAGCTGCAGTCCCAGGAATCTGTCAGTGCAGCAAGGTTTCTCGAGGGCATCGAGCCTGGCGTGCACACCGTCGTCCTCGATCATCGGGGGAATGCCACCGCGTCCCCGGAGGAATCCGCGGAAGTGGTCAACAGGATCACCAAGCTGCTCGGTTCCGCCTGGTCCGATCCCAGCGAATTCGAAGGACCCCGCCCACTCGGCGAATCGGACATCCTGGTGGTCGCACCCTACAACGCGCAGGTGGGTCTGATCGAACGTGATCTCGCCGCTGCCGGTCTCGAGAAGGTGGAGGTCGGGACGGTCGACAAGTTCCAGGGCCGCGAGGCTGCCGTCGCCATCGTGTCGATGACCGCATCGGCGATCGAGGACGTCCCGCGGGGAATGTCGTTCCTGCTTTCCCGCAATCGCATCAATGTTGCTGTCTCACGAGGTAAGTGGGCGGCCGTCATCGTGCGATCCGAGTCGTTGACACAGTACATGCCGAGCACCCCCGAGGGACTCACCGAACTGGGCGCCTTCATGCGCCTGTGCCTGCCCGACCACCTTCAGCCGAAACACTGGCCTTCGCCGCGGTAGGTGGGCACCACGGTGCGGGAGCCGTCGGTGTCGACGAAGTGCACCTCGTTGAACCGTTCGCACAGTTCCCCGGCCTTGGCGTGCCGGAACCATACGCGGTCGCCGACGCCGAGCCCCGCTACCGCCTTACCGGAGACCGGGGTCTGCACCTCGCCCGCCCCCTCGTTGCGGAGCAGGGTCAGCCCCGGCGGCCACACCGGTGCGGGCACGCGCCCCGATCCCGCGGGTCCGGAGGCGATGTAGCCGCCGCCGAACAGCGTGGCGATACCGGGTGCGGGCTTGCGTACCGCCGACAGCGCGAAGTAGAGCGCCGGATGCGGCCGGAAGGCCCGGTACTTGTCGAACAGGGCGGGAACGTACAGTCCTGATCCCGCGGTCACCTCGGTCACCACGGCGTCACTCGAACTCACCTCGAGTGATCCGGTGCCGCCGCTGTTGACGATCTCGAGTGTGCCGACCTCCGATTGCACCGCATCCACGACGGCCCCCCGGCGGGTGGCCAGCTCCTTCGCCGAGGCGCGTTTCATCCACACGATGGGCGGGCTCGAATCTGGAAGGCCGGCGATCTGTGCCTCGTAGAACATCACTCCGACCACGGAGAATCCGCGGGCGGCGGCGCGCCTCGCAAAGTGCGCGACTTCGGCCGGTGTGCGCAGTGGGGATCTGCGCACACCGATGTGGACGCGGCCGAGGCGCAGCGAGGCGTCCACGTCGACACACAGCCTGGCGCGGAGGGCAGCGGTGCCGGCGGCATCGAGGAGCAGATCGAGTTGCGCTTCGCTGTCAACCATCAGCGTGATCCGCGTGAGCAGATCGGTGTCGGACGCCAATTCGGCGATGGCTGCCCGGTCGACGGTCGGGTACCCCATCAGGATATCGGCGGCTCCGTGCCGCGCGAGCCAGATCGCCTCGCGCAACGAGTACGCCATGATTCCGCGAAAACCGTTGGCGGCCGAAAGTTTGCCTCCCAGCGCGATTTCGAGTACCGCTCGGCACCGGACCGATTTGCTGGCGACACGGACGGGAGTACCGGCGGCACGACGCACCAGATCGGCGGCATTGGCTCGCAGAGTCGGAAGGTCGAGCGCCGCGAGCGGCGGGTCTACCTCCCGCGTGGAGGCGATGAGGCGGTCGAGCGTGGGAGTCACTGTTGTCCAATCGTTGTCCATCGATCCTGAGTCGACAGCCAACAGGGCAGTTAGACGATTGTCCAGGTCACGGCTCCTGGACAGCCAGGGTTGCGAGCTGGCGCACCACCTCGTCCATCGCGACGATGACGGCCTCGCTGTCGCGGTCGACCAGCCATCGCAGAATCAGCCCGTCGAGCATGGCGAGACCGAACCGCGCGATCGCGTCGACCGGGGTTGCCCAGGCGACTCCGGCCATCCGGGCGCATTCCGAGAAAAAGCGGACGGCCTCCGCATCCATGGTGCGATACTGCCTGCCGGCGATGTCGTGAACACTGCCCGCAGCACGATGCCGCAGCGCCAGGGCGGTGAGTTCGTAGGTCAGTAGCTGACGGTCAGGCGAGGCCTCGATGAGTGGCCACATCGCACTGATCCCGATGTGGAGAAGCTCCCGCAAACCCGTGAGCCCGCGCAATTCGGGTGCATGACCGACCTGGCCGAACGCCAGCCGCATCGACTCACTGAGCTGGAGAATCAGGCTCTCTCCCATCACGGCGAGAAGCTCTTCCTTGTTCTCGAAGCAGTAGTGCACCACACCCAGGGACACCCCCGCCTCCTCCGCCACGGCGCGCACCGTAACGGAAGCGACACCGCGCTGCTCTGCAATGACCAACGCCGACTCGACGAGCTGGGCGCGACGTTCGTCCGCGGGAAGCCTGTTCAGCATCCTCTGATCGTAGAGCGTGACACGCCCCCGATTGCGCAAAAGCGGCGGCCCCGCACGGGCGAAGAACCGGTCCCGGCCCCCGATCCACGGTTGCCTGGACGCTCGTCCAGGTTCATGATGGGCAAATGAGGCACGACACGTGGCACAACTGGGCGTGCACGGAATCCGCCAGCCCGTACCGGTACGCGACCCCCGGGTCGGTGGCGGAGTTGAGCGCTCTCGTCGCCGCGGCCGCGGAGCGCGGACTGCGCGTGAAAGCGGTGGGAGCCGGGCATTCGTTCACCGGCGCGGCCGTTACCGACGGCATCCTCGTGAGCCTCGACGGACTGAGCGGAATCGATTCGGTGACGCTCACACCGTCGGGGGCGCTCGTGCGGGTTCTGGCAGGCACCCGGTTACGCGAACTCAGCGAGCAGCTGTGGCACCGAGGTCTGGCCATGATCAACCTCGGTGACATCGACGTGCAGTCGATCGCAGGAGCCGTGTCCACCGGAACGCACGGCACCGGAATGCGCTTCGGTGGCCTCGCAAGCCAGATCCGGGCTCTGCAGGTGGTACTCGCCGACGGCTCGGTGACCGAGTGCTCACCCACCGAGAACCCCGACCTCTTCGAGGCGGCACGGCTCGGACTCGGTGCGGTGGGGATCCTGTCGGCCGTCACCATCGAATGCGTCCCGCACTTCGTGCTGCACGCCGCCGAGACCCCCGATTCGCTCACGGCCACGCTCGAGCGTATCGACCACGACTGCGCCACCACCGACCACTTCGAGTTCTACTGGTTTCCGCACACACGCCGGGTCCTGACCAAGCGCAACACCCGGCTACCCGGAGACACGCCCACCGCTCCCCTCCACCCGGTCCGGGCGCTCGTCGAGGACGAATTGATGGCCAATCTCGTGTTCGAGGGGATCAACAGGGTAGCCACGCTCATACCGTCCGCAATTCCGCAGTTGAACGGCCTCGCGTGCCGCGCGTTGGGTGCGCGCGAGTTCACCGATCGGAGCCACCGCGTGTTCGCGTCCGCTCGACGCGTCAAGTTCCGCGAGATGGAGTACGCGATTCCGTTGGCCGCATTGCCCGACGCGCTCACTGCGATCGAGGCTTGGATCCACGATTCCGGCTTCACAGTCGCCTTTCCCGTCGAGGTCCGTTTCGCCGCTGCGGACTCGGTATGGCTCTCGACGGCCCACGGCCGCGACACCGCGTACATCGCGGTGCACCAGTACCACCGCCGCAACCATGAGCCCTATTTCTCCGCAGTGGAGTCCATCCTGCGCGCGGTGGACGGACGGCCTCATTGGGGCAAGATGCACGGGCGCACCGCCGACGATTTGCGTCCCGCCTATCCGCACTTCGACGAGTTCGTCTCGGTGCGCGACAAGTACGATCCCGCACGAATGTTCGGCAACGCGTACCTGCAGCAGGTCCTCGGTAGCTAACGTGGGCTGGGTGGCCCCCAGCCGATATTTCGACCGTCGCGGATTTCTTCGCGTCGCCGGAGCTTCCGCCGCGGCGGCCGTGAGTGCGGGCCTGATCGGGGCGTGCGGCGAGCCGCTGCGCGACCCCGAGGTGCCCCCTCTCCCGGACGGCCTACCGCCGCTCGACGGCCGTGCAACGTCCGAGTTCGTCCCCACCGACAAAGCGACGTGGCGTGTGCAGGGCAACCCCCTGGTGGCACCCACCGGTGACGGCCCGCTCGCCGGTCTCCGGGTGGCCGTCACCGACCTCTATGCCGTCGAAGGTCAGCAGATCGGCGCGGGCAGCGGGCGGCGACTCGCCGACGTGCCCGTCGAAACAGCAACGGCCGCCGCGGTGGCGCGGCTCCTCGATTCCGGGGCCGGCGTCGTCGGGCTCGCCCAGACCGACGACTTCGGGTACGGGCACTCGGGCGTCAATCTGCAGTTCGGGACGCCGGCGAATCCCGAGGCCGGCGATCGACTACCCGGCGGGGCCACGTCGGGGGCTGCGAGCGCGGTGGCCCAGGGCACCGCCGATATCGGGCTCGGCATCGACACCACCGGTTCCGTGCGCATACCCGCCTCATACCAGGGCCTGTTCGGGTTCGCGCCGTCGCGCGGGGCGGTCTCCACCGAGGGCCTCCTGCCGTTGTCGCCCACATTCGATACTCCGGCATGGGTCTGCGCCGATCTCGCCACGCTCGTCGCGGTGTCCGAGACGCTGCTGCCGCTGAGGGACGAACGCGAATTCGCAGCCGCGCTGAGTTCCGACGGCATCAATGCCGTCGCCGAGGCAGGAGCCCTCCGCGTGGTCCGCGACGCGCTGTCTGCGTGGGAGACGAGCTCACTGCCGCGACTGACCTGGACCGACACGGACATCGGACAGCTCCCGGATTGGTCCGAGGCCGTCGCGGATGTTCAGGGCTACGAGGCGTGGCGACTGCACGGCGAATGGGTGGCACAGGCTCTGCCTTCGCTCAGCAACGAGCCTCGCCGCAATTTCGTGGAAGCCCAACGCATCTGGGACTCCACCTATACGCGAAAGATGACGCTGCTCGCCGAGGCGTCGAAGACCATCACCACCTACATCGGCGACAGCGTCCTGGTCCTCCCTGCCACGTCGTCCCCGGCGCCGAAGAGAACCGGCGATCCGAGCGGTGATCGATTCCGGAACACGATGCGCGCCACCGGAATGCTCACCTGTCTGGCCACCATCTCCGGTCTGCCCAACGCAACGGTTCCGTTGCGGACCGGCGACGGCGTTCCCTTCGGACTGTGCCTCGTGGGGCCCTTCGGCCGCGACCGGGACCTCCTCACCCTCCTGAAGGACCTCGGTGACGCCGGGGTTCTCGACTGAAAACCCGGTGCTCGACCGAAAACTCAGCGGCGAAGCAGTTCCGCCTTGCGGGCGTCGCTCGCGAACGACGCGTTGATCGAGTTGCGCGCCAGGGTCTCCTGTTCCTCGTCCGTCAAGCCCAGCTGACGGCGCAGCTCGGTGAAGTTGTCGTCGACGTAACCACCGAAGTACGCGGGATCGTCCGAATTGACCGTTACCAGCAAACCGGCGTCGAGCATGGTCCGCAGCGGATGTTCGGCAAGCGAGTCGACGACACGTAAACGCACGTTCGACAGAGGGCAGACGGTCAACGGTATCTCCTCGTCGACCAGCCGTTCCACCAGAGCGGGGTCCTCGAGTGCCCGCACGCCGTGGTCGATGCGCTCGGCACCGAGCAGATCGAGCGCCTGCCAGACGTATTCGGGCGGGCCTTCCTCACCGGCGTGCGCCACGACGTGCAGACCCTCGGAACGGGCGCGGGCGAAAATGTCCTCGAACAGTGACGGCGGATAACCCACCTCTGCCGAGTCGAGGCCCAGTCCCACGATCGGGGTCTGCAGGCGGAGGATCTCGGAGAACACGTCCACGGCCTCCCGCACCGGCCGGTCCCGCAGGATCGCCGCAATGACCCCACTGCTCAGTCCGAACTCGCGTTCACTGGTGGCCACCGCGTCCATGATTCCGTCGAGCACCTCGGTGAGCGGGACACCCCGGTCGACATGGGCCTGCGGGTTGAAGAAGAACTCCACGTGCGCGACCCCACCCCGCGAGGCCCTCGCGAAATAGGCGCGCGTGAGATCCGCGAAGTCCTGCGCGGTCCTGAGTACCTGCATGTTGGCGAAGTAGAGGTCGAGGAAGGACTGGAGGTCGGTGAACTCGTACCGCGACCGCAGATCGTCCAGATCCGGGTAGGGCAACTGCACCCCGTTGCGGTCGGCGAGTTCGAAGATCAACTCGGGTTCGAGGGAACCTTCGATGTGCATGTGCAATTCGGCGACAGGAGAGTTCACGGGTGGTGCCGGCCTTTCAGCCGCGGTCATGCGGCGGTATCCCGCGGGGTGATACGTACGAATCCGTCGCCGTCGATACTGGCAGTGTCGCCGGTGTGGAACCAACCCGCCGTGAAACGCTGCGCCGTCGCTTCCGGCCGATTCCAGTACCCGCGCGTGACTCCCGGTCCGCGACAGAGCAGTTCACCGAAACCGCGTTCGGCATCCGGGCCGAAGAGCGCCACCTCCATACCGCCGAACGCGATGCCCACACTCCCCGCGTGGCTCAGCCCGCATTCGTCGGGCAGCGCGAGCCCGGCACCGCACGTCTCGGTCATCCCCCAGCCGAGGAAGTGCCGGGCCGCCGGGAAGGTGCTGCGCAGAAACCACGTCTGCTCGAGCGACAGGCCCGACCCGCTGTAGTCGATCCACCGCACGGCCCGGCGACCGAAACTCGTGACGGGTGAACTGTCGAGTGCACGCAGCAGTACAGCGGGAGCCGCGGTGAGCACATCGGCGCCCGTCCCCCGCCACGACGACGCCTCCGTGCTGGTGGTCAGCAACACTGTGCCACCCACGACCAAGGTCGACAACAGTTCGACGACGGACCCCACGGTGTGCAGGTCGGGATCGACCAGCAGATTCCGCAGGCCCTCGGAACTGAAACCGCGTGCGTGAACCACCGACTCGATGGTGGACAGCACGTTCTCGTTACTGAGCTCGACACCTGCGGGTGATTCCCCTGTTCGCCCGGTATAGGACAGGAGCACCAACTCCTCGGGGCTCGCCCCGTCGTCGATGAACGAGGTCCCGTCGGGGAGTTCCCCGTCGAGAGTCAGCACCGACTCGCTGTCGGCGAGCACCGCATCGGTTCGGGCCTCGTCGAATGCCGGATTCACACCGACGGGCACGCCCCCTGCGAGGAGGGCCCCGAGGAAGGCCTGCACCCACCGCACGCCGACGGGCTGCCGGATGGCGATGCGATCGCCTATCTCGATGCCCTTCGCCTTCAATCCCCCGGCGACCCGAGCCGCGGACGTCCACAGCTGCGAGAACGTGAGCGACGCCCCGTCCACTTCCTCGACGGCGGTTCGTCCCGCGTAGCGGTGCGCCGCCACATCGAGTAATTCGGTGAGGGACGGACCCAGCCCGTCGTACCGGAGCAGTCCGTCGCGGCCGCGCGTCACCCTGGCGTCATGGAAGAACGACCGGCTGCAGGGGTATTCGACGAGGGACGACGGCATCTGCACCTCCGCTGGCGACAACAGTGCTGCCTCCGACTATATGACGGCGGTCACAATCGCGGACGGCAACCGCGGAGGTTATCGCCCCCGATAGGTGGCCTTGCCCGGTCCGACGTCGAGGAAGCTGCGGACCGCACCTGCCAGGTCTTCGGTGTCGAACAGCGCACCGGACACCGCGGGCGTGATCGCGTCCGCATGCGCGACTCCACCCGAGCGCCACGCCGAGATGATCTGCTTGGTGGCGTCGTGTGCGCGGGTCGGCCCGTCCGCGAGGCGCGCGACGAGTGCACGAGCCGCCGTGTCCACATCGTCGTGGACGGCATTGACCACACCCCAGGAATGAAGCGTGGCCGCGTCGTACAGGTCGCCGGTCATCACCAATTCGCGAGCCCGCCCGGATCCGGCCCGCTCGGCCAGACGCTGGGGTCCACCCATCGACGGCGTCAGACCGACGACCGTCTCGACCAGTCCGAACCTGGCCTTCGGCGCTGCAAGGACGATGTCGCAGGCGAGCGCGATCTCGAAAGCGGCCGTCAGCGTCAGCCCGTGTGCGGCGTACACCACCGGACACGGCAAGGCCTCGAGCGGATGGCAGATCTCGGCGAACAGTTGCTGCCACAGTTCGGCACCCTGCTCGGCGGTGAGCCCGTCGAAGAGGTGGACGTCGACTCCGGCCGAGACGACCTTGCCTTCGGCCCGGAGCAGCACCGCACGCGGCGGATTGATCGTCAGAGCGGCGACGTCCGCCGTCACCGCGTCGAACATCGCCTGATCGAACAAATTCAGCGGGCCGTGCGCGAAAGTGAGGACCGCGATCTCGGCGCCGTGCTCGCTGCGGATGCGTTCGAGGCGCGTGGGATGCGGTGAGGTTGCGGGATCGGTCATGGCGTCAGACTGCCACACGGGTCTCGCCTACGATCGGAGTGTGGGCTCCCTGCGCGCAGGGCTGGCCGACGCCGTGGGAGAGCGGTTCGTGACCGTGGACCCCGGTGTTCTGGCCGCCCGCGCCACCGATCACACCGGCCGCTGCACCGGGCGCGCCGGAGCCCTGGTCCGGCCGGCCGACGCCGCGGAGGTGTCGGCCGTGCTGATCGTATGCCGCCGGGCGGGGGCGCAGGTCACCGTCCAGGGCGGACGTACCGGGCTCGTCGGCGGTGCCGTTCCGGAACACGGCGACGTACTGCTCTCCACCGAGCGACTGACCGACGTCGGTGCCGTCGACACCGAGGACCTGCGGGTCACCGTCGGCGCGGGTGTGGTTCTGTCCAGGCTCCAGAAGGCGGCGCGAAGGGAAGGGCTCCTGTTCGGCGTCGACCTTTCCTCCCGCGACTCAGCCACGATCGGCGGCATGCTGTCGACCGATGCCGGAGGGCTGCACACGATCCGCTACGGCAACATGCTCGACCAGGCACTCGGACTCGAGGTGGTCCTACCCGACGGTTCTTTCGTGCACCGGACCACGCGGGTGCCCGCCGACAACTCCGGCTACCACCTGCCTGCGCTGTGGGTCGGCAGCGAAGGCACCCTCGGGGTGGTGACAGCCGCCGACCTCCGACTCCACCCGACCCCGCTCCGCGGTGTCACCGCCCTGGCAGGCTTCGCGAAGCTATCGGCACTGATCGATGCCGGACGTCGGTTGCGCCGACTGGGCGGCGTCGACGCCCTGGAGTTACTGGACGGCCGGGGACTCGAACTGGCCGCCACCCGTTTGGGAGCCGGGGTCCCCCACGAACTGCCGTGGTATCTCCTGGTGGAACTCTCGGGTGATCGGGACCGCACCGACGAACTCGCCGAGGCGCTCGGCGGCTGCGAACCCGCAGACGAACCCGCGGTCGGTGTCGACGCGACCGGCCGAGCCCGGGTATGGGCGGCCCGCGAGGCGTTCGCCGAGGTGGTCGGATTGTTCGGCCCGCCGGTGAAATTCGATGCCGCGTTCCGGCTGGAGGCGTTCGAGTCTTTCGTGGAGGACGCCGTCGGCTTCATATCGAAGCGCGCACCGGACGCCATCCCGGTGCTCTTCGGACACTTCGCCGTCGGGAATCTCCATCTCAACGTGCTTCGCTGCCCCGACGAGACGGCGCTCCGCCGTCCGATCCTCGAACTCGTGCGTGATCACGGCGGCAACATCTGCTCCGAACACGGCATCGGGTCCCACAACCGCGAATACCTCGAGTTCGCGTACAGCCCCGAGGACATCGACGCGATGTGGACGATCAAGCGCGCGTTCGACCCCGACGACTACCTCAACCCCGCAGTGATCTTCCCTCCGCGGCTGCGTCTCCGGAACTGACGGTGTCTCCGGAACTGACGGTGTCTCCGGAACTGACGGCGTCGCCGGAACTGACACGGACATCGGCACCGACCAGATCGCCCTCACGCGTCGGTCGGGCGAAACACAGCGAAGCCACGAATCCGATGAGCAGGACCGCCGCGGGTAGCCACACCGATTGCGACATCGCCGTGGCGAAAGGTTCTTTCACGAACTCGGGGAGTTCGTCCGTTCCGCCTTCCCGGCCCCCGCTCGTCAATCCCTGTGCGGCAAGGCGGGCGGTGATGAGCGCGCCGATCGCGGCGCTGCCCAGCACCGCTCCCACCTGGCGGGTGGTGTTGTAGACACCCGCGCCTGCGCCGGCCTGATGGGGAGGCAAGTTGTGTGTGGCAGTCGCTGCCAGTGGCGACCAGATACACGCGTTCGCCAATCCGATCAGCCCGATGGGCAACAGCAGTTCCCAGACCGCGGCTTCCGGCGTCATGACAAGGGCAAGCCAGCCGAGCGCGACCGCGAACAGCAGGAATCCCGAACCCGCGATGTAGCGCGGATGGGTGCGGTCCACGAGTCTGCCGACGAAGGGTGCGAAGCAACCGGTCAGCACCGCCATCGGCACCAGCAGTAGAGCCGACTGCGTGGGCGAGAGACCGCGCACCGACTGCGCGTAGAACATCAGTGGCAACGCCATGGTCGTGACGGCGACACCCATCGTGGTGATGGCAATGTTGGCGAGGGAGAAGTTGCGATCCTTGAACAGGCTCAGCGGCAGGAGCGGTTCGTTCGGGTTCCAGGACTGGTACCAGACGAACACACCGAGAAGCACCAGACCGGCACCGATCGACGACCACACCAGTACCGACCAGTCGTAGGAGCTGCCTTCCTGGATGCCGAACACGAGCAGGAACATTCCGAGAGCACTGAGGATCACACCGGGGATGTCGAACTTGTGCTGGTGGGTCTCGAGAGCCGGAACCCAGCGCCACGCCAGCACGAACGCGACGACACCGACAGGAACGTTGACGATGAAGATCCATTCCCAGCCGAGGCCGTCGACCAGCACGCCACCCGCGAGAGGGCCTACGAGCGTGGCGATTCCGGCTACCGCCCCCCACAGGCCCATCGCCGTACCGCGCCGGTCCGGCGGGAACGTCCGGGTGATCACCGCCATCGTCTGGGGTGTCATCAGCGCGGCGCCCAGACCCTGGAACACGCGGGCGACGATCAGCATCGTGATGGTGCCGGACAGACCGCACCACAGCGACGCGCCGGTGAACAGGACCAGCCCCACGAGATACGTGTTCTTGGGGCCGAACCGGTCACCGAGGCGGCCGGTGATCAGCAACGGCACCGCGTACGCCAGGAGGTAGGCGCTCGTGACCCACACGACACTGTTGATGTCCGCATGCAGATCTTTCATGATCACCGGGTTCGCGACCGACACGATCGTGCTGTCGACGAGGATCATGAAGAAACCGATCACCAGTGCCCACAAGGCGCGCCAGGGATTGGGTGAAGTCGTACTTTCGGTGGTCATCGCCAGTCCTTCGTGGAGCCGGAATCGACCCGGCGTGCAGTGGTCGTTGTATGGACCATTTCCGTTGTGAGCCAAGGCATCTCACCGGAGCTGATATCGTTCACCAGGGCGCACAGCCAGTCGCGTTCCGCCCGGGCGACGGTGGTGAGGTACTCGTTCCCGAGCAGGAAGATCCGCGGAGTCTCGGCCGAACAGCCGAGCGCAGAAGCCGCTTCGAGGTCCTCGATCTCGTGCCCGAGATGGGCGATTCGTTCACGAAGGAGGTGCACGACGGCGTGGACGTCGAGGTTGTGCGCCTCCGCCAGTGCAAGCGGGAACTGCGGAAACTCCCGGCCCGGAACGGCCAGCATGTCGCTCACCTGCCGCACGAGAGTCGTCCGTCCCTCGTCCGTGATGTCGTACATGGTGCGCTCCGGCCGGTTTCCCGACCTGCCGGTGCCGACGGGGCGCACCAGTCCACCGGCCTCGAGCCTGCTCACGGTGTGGTAGAGCGATCCCGGCCGGACCTTCACGATGCGTCCTCGCCGGGCCGACGCGAGTTGATACATCTCGTAGGGATGCATCGTCCGCTCGCACAACAACCCGAGGACAGTGACGGCAAGCGGTGTCAGTGTCACGATCCCGACCTCCGCAACCTTTGATAGTCCACACCGAATAGTCCGTACGAAATATAGGGGTTCAGGCCGGCCGAGACAAGGGACTACCGTACAAGCGTGGATTCCCATCACTTCGATATCGTTCGGCTCGCCTGGTCGCGGGAGCTGGGCCTGCCCGATGACGCGCTCAGCGCCGACCCGGCCGGCGGGAATCGGGTGACACGCGCCGACGAGAGCGCCGATTCGATCCAGTTCCTGCGCCTCGGTTCGGCCTCGGCGCTCGTCGGACCGGGGTGGGCCGTCGAGCGCGCCGATCCCTGCACGGACGAGGAGTTACGGGAACCCGCCGCCTGGCTCGCACTCACCCAGGACCGCTCCGGTCGCTGCGCCGGCCCCGTTGTCCTGGCATACGGCACCGAGTATCGCGAGGCAAGCACGCAGCCCCTGGTCGCCCACGACCTCGAGCAAGTGCGCAGCCTCGAATCACTGTGCCCGCCCGACGACGTCGCGGAGGCGAATCTGGGCGGACGGGCTCGCTGGTTCACCAGTCTCGACGACGCGCACGAACCCCTGAGCGCCGCCGGGTACAGCGAGTTCCAGGGATTCCTTGCCGATCTCGGCGTGCTGACGGCTCCTGCGGTGCGCCGACGCGGGTTCGGCGCGGCGATCGCAGGGATCGCCACCGACGACGCACTCGACAGCGGGCTCATCGCACAGTGGCGCAGTCCGCGCGACAATCGGGCGTCCCGCGCGCTGTCCCGGCACATCGGATACCGGGAACTCGGCACACATATCACCGTCGCACTCTCGCGAACTTCGCTGTGACGAAACCAGGATGCAGGGAAACAGAGGCACCATGACAGATCCGACGGGCGACGGACGCACGGCGGGCGACGACAGCACGGCGGGCGCGTACGTCGAACCCGGCGAGGAATTCACGCGCGACACCAACTACATCGAGACCCGTATCACGGCCGACGGCCGCGACGGCTATCCCGTGGAACCCGGACGCTATCGACTCGTGGCGGCCAGGGCGTGCCCGTGGGCCAACCGGGCGATCATCGTGCGGCGACTGCTCGGACTCGAGGACGTGTTGTCCATGGGCCTGTGCGGTCCCACCCATGACAAGCGAAGCTGGACATTCGATCTCGACCCGGATGGTGTCGATCCCGTGCTGAGGATTCCGCGCCTCCAGGACGCGTACTTCGCGCGCTTCCCGGACTATCCCCGCGGCATCACCGTTCCGGCGATCGTCGACGTGCCCACCGGGAAGGTGGTCACCAACGACTACGCGCAAATCACCCTCGATCTGTCGTCGGAATGGACGCGGTACCACCGCGAGGGTGCGCCGGATCTCTACCCGGAGACCGCGCGCGACGAGATCGACGAGGTGGCCGGTCTCGTCTTCGAGGATGTCAACAACGGCGTCTACCGATGCGGGTTCGCCGGTTCCCAGGAGGCGTACGAGAGTGCGTACGACCGCCTGTTCGCCCGTCTGGACTGGCTCGAGGAACGACTGACCACGCGCCGGTTCCTCGTGGGTGACTCGATCACCGAAGCGGACGTGCGGCTGTTCACCACCCTCGCCCGCTTCGACCCCGTGTACCACGGGCACTTCAAGTGCAACCGGAACAAGCTCAGCGAGATGCCCGCGCTGTGGGGTTATGCGCGAGATCTGTTCCAGACTCCCGGGTTCGGCGACACCGTCGACTTCGTCCAGATCAAACAGCACTACTACATCGTGCACACCGACATCAATCCCACGCGGATCGTGCCGAAGGGCCCCGACCTGTCGGGCTGGCTCACCCCGCACGGACGCGAGGGGCTCGGCGCCCGCCCATTCGGCGACGGCACACCGCCGCCACCGCCGAAGCCCGCGGAGCTGGTCCCCGCAGGCAACGGAGTGTGACCGGATCGGTCACTCCCCCGCGTACGTGCCGAAACTCCAGAACACACCCTCCGGGTCGCGGCACGTGAAACCGCGAGAACCGTAGTCCTCGTCCCGGAGTCCCCGGACGATGGTCGCACCACCGGTGTCGGCCCGCCGATACATCTCATCCGGGTCGTCGACAACGAGGTAGACGGAGCCGACCCCCGCCGGCAGATCCGCGAGCACCGATCCCTCGCGAGGGGAACCGAGCATGATCCCGCCGCCACCGAGCCAGTCCAGCTGGGCGTGGTCCACCCGATCGCCTTCGCCGTACACCGCCTTCTCGTCGAAACCGAATGTGTCGACGAGGAAGCGGATGGCGGCCCGCGCGTCCCCGTAGACGAGGGTGGGCCAGACGGTCGTGGTCCTTTGTGAGTTTTTCGCTGTGGTAGTCATGGCTCTACTGTGCGTTGTCGTCGCTGTCCCGGTCTTGGACGAATGAGAACGTGTCGACCTCGCGCCACACCGACGGCGCCATCCCGGCGAGGGCGCGCCAGTCCCGGGCCATGTGGGCCTGGTCGTAGTAACCACATCCCGCGGAGACCTCCGCGAGAGTGGCCCGGGCGGACGCTCGGAGCATCCGTCGTGAGCGGTGGAATCGGGTCAACCGCGCAACATCCTTCGGTGCAACCCCGTACTCGGCCTGAAATCTGTTGACGAGATGCCTTCTGCTCCAACCCACCTCCTGCGCGACCTCGGCCACCCGGACCCTGCCGTCCCGAGTGAGCAGGTGCCACGCCCGGGAAAGATGGGGATCGATCTCTACCGGAGATGCTCGCCGGAGCAGGATGTCGTCGAGGATCTCGAAGCGTTCCGCCCAGCCGGTGTGCCTGGACATCCGATCGATCAACTCGTCCGAGTCGGGGCCGAGGAGTTCGCCGAGTCCGACCACCCACGCGCCGAGAGCCGCGGCCGGCACACCGAGCAGGGCCCGGGCGCCGAGTGGGGTGAGCGCCAGCTGGACCCCGTGCTGAAAGCCGTCGTGCCGGATCGTGACCGGCGAGGTCGCGATGCCGCTCGCGAGTGCGTCGTAGCGCCCGGGCGCCTGCTCTGCCACCGCCTGCTCCGCGATCTCGAGGGGTTCGTCGAGCGCGACGACCACCGTGAGCTGCGGCGCGGGTAGACCCAGATGGATGCCGGGCTCGAAACCCTCGAGCCGGTACCCGTCGTATCCCGCCACGAGACGACGCAACGGCTCGGCCGGGTGCCCGAACGCTCCGTGCGACGTTCCAGCGTCGGATTCGGCGCTCTCTGCGACGCTCACTCTCCCAGGGTAGGAAACCCCGCCGGTCCGGACCACACCGTCGGCTCGCATACAGTCGTGGGTGGAACGCGCAACAGGCACACGAGGGGAGCTTCGATGGCGGACATCACGCGACGTGCGGACGGTGGACGGATCGAGAAGACACTCGTCTCCGTCCTCGACAACGGAAGTCGCCTCCAGGCTCCTGCCGTGGCGAAGTACGTCGATCGGGTACGGCGTGCCCACCCGGACGAATCGCCGGCCCAGATCATCGAACGCATGGAGAAGATGTTCCTGCTGGCCGTGACGGGCAGCGGAAGCGCGGTGGGCGCCACCGCCGCGATACCGGGCGTCGGCACGGTGGCGTCGATCGCCGCCGTGGGCGCCGAATCGGCGTTCTTCCTCGAGGCGGCAGCACTGCTGACGCTCGCCGCGGCCTCGGTCCACGGCGTCCGGGCCACCGATCATCAGCAGCGGCGAGCGCTGGTGCTGGCGGTGGCGCTCGGCGAGTCGGGGATGGAGATCGTCGAGAAGGCGACGGGACTGACGGTCAAGAACTGGGCGGGGGCCATCACGAGCCGCGTACCCGGCCCGACCCTGCGCGGCATGAACAAGACGCTCCTGCGCAAGTTCGTCACCAAGTACGCGGCCCGTCGCAGCGCACTGATCTTAGGCAAACTCGTCCCGGCCGGCATCGGCGCCGCAATCGGCGGCGCAGGCAACCGGGCCATCGGCAAGGGCGTCGTCAGGAATGCGCGCGAGGCCTTCGGTCCCGCGCCGTCACAGTGGCCGCACACCCTGCCTGCATCCGTGGACTCCGCACGCGAGTCCTGAGGGTCAGTGTGCGAAATGCTTCTCGGTCGAGTGGCCACCGTTCTTCCTCTCGAGTTCTGTGCACACTTCCTCGATGGCGTCGGCCACCATTGTTCCGAGGTCCGCACTGAACCCTTCGCGCACCACGATCCGCAGTACCGCCACATCCTCCGCATCAGCCGGCATGGTGTAGGCGGGCACCTGCCAGCCGCGGGCCCGCAACTCGTGTGACACGTCGAAGACGGTGAATCCCCGATCCCCGACGAGTTGGAACGCGATCACCGGTATGTCGCTGCCGTCCGTCACGAGCTCGAAGTACCCGAGCGCGGCGATGCGCTTTCCCACACGAACCGCCGTGTCGCGCAGTGTCTCCATGATCGTCCGGTAGCCGGCGCGGCCGAGTCGCAGAAAATTGTAGTACTGCCCCACCACCTGGTTGCCGGGACGCGAGAAGTTGAGGGTGAACGTGGGCATGTCGCCACCCAGGTAGTTGACCCGGAACACCAGACCCTCGGGCAGGTAATCGCGTCCGCGCCACACCACGAACCCGATACCGGGGTATGTCAGCCCGTACTTGTGCCCACTGACGTTGATGGAGACCACCCGTGGAACACGAAAGTCCCACAACAACTCCGGGTGCAGGAACGGAACCACGAATCCACCGCTGGCCGCGTCGACGTGAATCGGGACATCGGGGCCGCCGGACGCAGCCACCTCGTCGAGCGCATCCGCGATCTCGGACACCGGTTCCAGTTCGCCGGTGTAGGTGGTGCCGACGATCGCGACCACTCCGATCGTGTTCTCGTCCACCGCCTCGCGCACCTGCTCGGGTGTGATCATGTAGCGGCCCTTCGCCATCGGCAGGTACTTGGGCTCGACATCGAAATACCGGCAGAACTTCTCCCACACCACCTGAACATTGCTGCCGAGCACCAGATTCGGACGGGTCGCGTCCTGTCCCGCTTCCTCGTGCCGCGCCCGCCACCGCCACTTCATCGCCAGTCCGGCGAGCATCACCGCCTCGCTCGAGCCGATAGTGGACACACCGGTGGCGCCGGCCGGATCGGTCGTGGACAGCCCAGGGGCATGGAACAGGTCGGCCACCATCGACACGCACCGTGACTCGATCGCGGCCGTCGCCGGGTACTCGTCCTTGTCGATCATGTTCTTGTCGAACGTCTCGGCCATCAGCCTGTCGGCCTGCGGATCCATCCACGTGGTCACGAATGTGGCCAGATTCAGACGGGAACTACCGTCGAGCATCAACTCGTCGTGGATGAAGCGATAGGCGGCCTCGGGGTCTGCCTCGTCGTCCGGCAACCGAAGGGCGGGGAACGGATCGATGGACATGCGCCCGGTATATGCCGGCGCGAGTACGTCGCGGTGGTGATGGTGCTTGCTCATGTGTGCCCCAATCGATTGGTACCGGCAGTGGGTGAAGATCGTCATGGCAGCCAAGCAGTCCCGAACCAGTAGTCTCGAACCGGTTCCCATCGATTGTGTCAGGGGAGGACGGCTTGACCACAGCAATTCCGGGCGGTTTCGCAGCACCGATCGAGGTGCGGGGGCTGTCGAAAAGCTTCAAGAACGTCCAAGCCGTGTCGGATCTGAGCTTCACCGTCCCGCAGGGCTCCATCACCGGCTTCCTCGGGCCCAACGGATCAGGCAAGACCACCACGTTGCGGATGATTCTCGGCCTCGTCCGGCCGACGTCCGGCACGTCCGCGGTCGCGGGTCTTCCGATCCGCGCACTGAGAGACCCCGCCCGCACGGTCGGTGCGGTCCTCGATTCGCAGAGCCTGCATCCGAACCGGACCGCTCTCGACCATCTGAAAATCTACGCATCCGCCATCCGGCTGCCGGACGCCCGCGCGCGGCAGGTGCTCGCACTCGTCGGTCTCGAGGAAGCCGCCGGGCGCAAGGCCGGCGGATTCTCGCTCGGCATGCGCCAACGACTGTCACTGGCTACCGCCCTGCTGGGCGACCCGCAGATCCTCGTCCTCGACGAGCCCGCCAACGGGCTCGACCCCGAGGGCATCGCCTGGCTCCGGGAATTTCTGAAGGGGTTCGCCGCATCCGGCCGGACTGTGCTCATCTCGAGCCACATCCTGCGGGAGGTCGAGCAGACCGTCGACAACCTGGTGATCGTCAGCCGCGGCGCACTCGTCTACCAGGGCCGGATGGACGAACTGCGTAAGTCGCAGCAGAGCAGGGTCCTCGTCGCGTCGTCGAGTCCGCCGGCACTGGCGACCGCACTGGCCGCCAAAGGCATCGTCGATTCCCGGTCCCTCGCTGACGGACGGCTCGCGGTGGTCGGCGCCTCGCTCGACGTCGTGCAGTCGGTTGCTGACGAAGCAGGCGTGACGATCTTCGGAGCGGTCGGCGAACACATCGACCTCGAGCAACTCTTCCTGTCGATGACAGCGGGCCAGTACGTGGCGGGCGCGAGCGCTGCCGCACCGGCCGGTTACGGTCCGCCGCAGGCGTACCCACCGCACCCCGGATACGGTCCACCGCCCGGGTATCCCGCTCAGCAAGGGTACGGCTACGGCCCACCGCCCGGTGCCCCATCGCATTACCCGGCAGGACCCGGCTACCCCACGCACCCCGGAGGTCCACGATGACCGCGCTTCTCACCGCCGAGTTCCGCAAGGTCACCACACTGCGTTTCTGGTGGATGCTGGGCCTGACGCCGCTGATCGTCGGAATGTTCTCCAGCGCGATCACCCTTCCGGTGCTGCGAACGTTCACCGACGCCTTCGAGGCCGACCCGGCAGATGCCAACCTTGCGGCAACGGTGTTCGGACTTTCGGTTGCGCTGTCGCTCGTGGTGCTCTTCGCCGCCCTCTTCGGGGCCGTCAACTTCGGCACCGAGTTCCGTTACGGCACTCTCACCACCACCTTCCTCACCTCACGCGGGCGCGACGGGGTGATAGGCGCCAAGCTCGCCGTCACCGCGGCGTTCGGGTTCTTCTACTGCTTCGTGGTGGAGACGGTGAGCGTCGCGCTGCTGCTGACCTTCGGCGGCGACAGCTTCGACCTCGGTGGCTCCCTCTTCGCGATGCTCGGGTCCGCACTCTTCTGCGCGGTGGCGTGGGCACTGATCGGCGGCGGGCTCGCGATGCTCACCAGTTCGCCCATCGGAAGCTGTATCGCACTCGTGGTCTGGTACACGCTCGGCGAGATGATCCTGCGGTCGATCCTCAGTGGGATCGGCGTCGGCGCAGTTGGTGGGATCCTCCCCGTCTCCGCCACGCTGGGAACGGTGGCCAACGCCGCCGCGGGGAACGACATCGAGTGGCTCACCCTGTGGCCCACGGCTCCCCTCGCGCTCCTCGTGTGGACCGCACTGTTCGTCCTCGGCGGTGCGGCGATCACCCGCCGGCGCGACATCACGTGAGCCGCGGCAAACACCTCGACAGGGACACCGCGCAGCGCTGTCGGCGCCCAGCGCTAACGTAGGTTCAGTGGCGGAACACCCTGGCTGGATACAGCGGTTGAGCGGAGAATGCTGGGCACACCGCCGTGTCGCGGTCGGGGCGCTCACCGTCACCGTCGTGGCGTCGGCCATCGACATCTCGTTTCCGCTCCTGACCAAGTACGCACTGGACGCTGCCGGTTCGGGTCGCGCCGCCCGGGTGATCGGTACCGTCGCACTCCTCATCACGCTCCTTGCCTGCGTGCGATTCGCCTGCCAGTTCGGGCGCCGGATGCTCGCCGGCAAGCTGTCACTCGACGTCCAGCACGATCTCAGGCTGGGACTGCTCGCCTCGCTGCAACGGCTCGACGGCCGTGGTCAGGATCAGATCCGGACCGGTCAGGTGGTATCTCGATCCATCACCGACCTGCAGCTCGTACAGGGACTGCTCGCGATGGTCCCGATGTCGGCGGGCGCACTACTCCAGTTCGTCCTCGCGCTCATCATCATGGCGTGGCTCTCACCGCTCCTGACGCTGGTCGCGCTGGTGATGGTTCCCGCTGTCAGCCTGGTGGTGTACTCGATGCGGCCCACGTTGTTCGCCGCCACCTGGTCGGCCCAGCAACGCGCCGCCGACCTTGCGCAGCACGTCGAGGAAACCGTCACCGGCGTCCGGGTGGTCAAGGGATTCGGGCAGGAACGGCGCGCGGTCGATCAGCTCGAGGATCACAGTCGCGCCCTGTACGCCGAACGTCTGCGGGCGGCCCACATCAACTCACGTTTCGCGCCGACCATGGCCGCACTGCCGCAGCTCGGGCTCGTCGGCGTGATCGCCGTCGGCGGTTACCTGGCCCTGCACGGTTCCATCACCATCGGCACCTTCCTGGCCTTCGCCACCTACGTCGCCACCATGACCGGGGTGACCCGCACCCTGTCGTCCGTGGTCATATTGGCGCAGCTGTCCCGCGCGGCGGTGGAACGCGTGTACGAGGTGATCGACACCGAACCGGAAGTCGCCGATCCGCCACACCCGGTGACCCTGCCGAGCGGTCCCCTCGGGGTGGATTTACGGTCGGTCACCTTCGGTTTCGAGTCGGGGCGCGACATCCTCCGAGGGCTCGATCTGCACATTGCTCCAGGTGAGACGGTCGCGGTGGTCGGCGCCGCCGGATCCGGGAAGACCGCCCTCTCCCTGCTGCTGCCGCGCTTCTACGCGCCCTCCTCGGGAACGGTGTCACTCACCTCGGAGGACGAGTCGTTCGACGTCGGCGCCCTGCGCGCCGATCAGCTGCGCGAAGCGGTAGGCCTCGTCTTCGACGAACCGTTTCTCTTCTCCGACACGATCGCCGCAAACATCTCGCTCGGGCGTCCCGAGGCCACCGCCGAGGAGATCCGGGACGCGGCCACCATGGCAGCGGCCGACGACTTCGTCAGCGCACTGCCCGACGGTTACGACACCGTCGTCGGCGAACGCGGGCTCACCCTGTCGGGCGGGCAGCGCCAGCGGATCGCGCTCGCCCGCGCTCTCCTCACCGACCCCCGGGTCCTCATCCTCGACGACGCCACCTCCGCTGTCGACGCCACCACCGAGGCCACCATCTTCGAGGCATTGCGGGCGCACCGCGGGCGCACCGCACTCGTGCTCGCCCATCGACGCTCCACCCTCTCTCTCGCCGATCGAGTCGCGGTTCTCGACGGCGGCCGGATCATCGATTCGGGAACGGTGTCCGAACTCGACGGCCGCTGCTCGCTCTTCCGTGAGCTGTTCGCCTCGCCGGACAGCTCCGGCAACGGCCAGGCCGAATTTCCGCGCACCGGTCACGTCGCGACCTTGCAGAGCACGCCGGCCGACGCCGATCTGTGGCCGGCAGACACCGAGCAGAGGGAGGAACCCGCGTCCTCCACCCGAACCCCGTCACCCGGCCGGGGCCCCGGGGGTGGCGGCGGCCGGGGCGGCGGAGGGCAGATGGCGGGAGCGCTGGGCAGCGTGGCCGCCACGCCCGAACTCCGGGCCGCGGTGGAGGCGCTGCCTCCCGCACTCGAGAGCCCCGGTGTCGAGTCCCGGAGCCTGCGGCAGCCCGAACCCGACTTCCGCCTGTCCCGGATTCTTCGCCCCGTGCGCGGGCTACTCCTCGCCGTCGTCGTCTTCCTCGCGCTCGATTCACTGGCCGGTATCGCATTCCCGTCCATCGTCCGGTTCGCCATCGACCACGGTGTGGTCCCCCACGACCCGGCGACCCTGTGGACGGCGGCCGGCCTGGGGATCGCTCTCGTCGCGGGCGGCTGGATTGTTGTCGCCGTGATGACCGTTCTCACCGCCCGCGCCGGGGAACGTGTGCTGTTCGGGCTGCGGGTGCGCAGCTACGCCCACCTTCAACGACTCGGACTCGACTACTACGAGCGGGAGCTGTCCGGCCGGATCATGACCCGGATGACAACCGATGTCGACGCGTTGTCCTCGTTCATCCAGACCGGGCTGTCCACCGCGGTGGTGAGCGTCCTGACCCTCCTCGGCATCTCGGTCGCCCTGATCGCGACCGATCTCACCCTCGGCCTCGTGGCGCTCGCCGTCATTCCGCCGCTCGTGATCGCGACGCTGATCTTCCGGCGGATCTCCTCCGCCGCCTACACCCTCTCCCGGGAACGGATTTCCCTCGTCAACGCGGAATTCCAGGAGAATATCGCCGGCCTGCGGGCGGCGCAGGCCTACCGTCGCGAAGAATTCGCCGCCCGCCGGTTCGCCGAACGCGCCGACAGCTACCGCCGCAGCCGGATGCGATCACAGCGGGCCATCTCGGTGTACTTCCCGTTCATCGCCTTCCTCTCTGATCTCGCGCTGGGGGCCGTCGTGTTCGTGGGCGCCCACGAGGTGGCCGCCGGGCAGACGACCGCTGGAACGCTCGTGGCGTTCGTGCTGTACCTCGGCCTGCTGTTCGGGCCGATACAGCAGCTGTCCCAGGTGTTCGACGGCTACCAACAGGCCGATGTCGGACTCCGCCGAATCGGTGACCTGCTCCGCACGCCCAGTTCGATCGAGGCCGCATCCCAGGAGGACTTCGTTCCGATCGAGGGGCATCTGCGCGGCGACGTGCGCCTCGACGACGTGCGCTTCCGGTACCGGGGGGCCGACGCCGACGCACTCACCGACATCGACCTCCACATCCCCGCAGGCAGCACGGTGGCCCTGGTCGGCAGGACCGGCGCAGGAAAATCCACCATCGTGAAACTGCTCGCCCGGTTCTACGACCCGACGTCGGGTGCGGTGCTCGTCGACGACGTGGACATCCGCCACTACGCGCTCGGGCAGTATCGGGGACGGCTCGGAGTGGTACCCCAGGAGGCGCATCTCTTCACGGGAACGGTGGCGACCAACATCGCCTACGGCAGGCCGGACGCGAGCCGTCGGGACATCGAGGATGCCGCACGCTCGGTGGGCGCACTGGGCGTCATCGCCCAACTCCGTGGCGGCATGTATCACCGCGTCGGCGAGCGCGGACAGGGGTTGTCGGCAGGCCAACGGCAGTTGATCGCCCTCGCCCGGGCCGAACTGGTCGACCCCGACCTGTTACTGCTCGACGAAGCGACGGCCACCCTCGACCCCGCCACCGAACAGCTCGTCCTCGAAGCGAGCAGCAACGTGACGCGCCGCCGGACGTCGGTGGTGGTGGCCCACCGGCTCGGCACTGCGGCCCGCGCAGACCTCGTCTTCGTGGTGGACGGCGGCCGCGTGGTGGAGACCGGCTCGCACAGCACGCTGAGGTATGCCGGCGGCCACTATTCGGGACTGTGGGATGCGGCGCAGGCCGGTGAGGGGAATAATCTCGGGTCGAGAACCGTCATCGATGGAGACCCCATCGGCCGGGTATGAGAATGATCGGTCAAGGCGAAGCCTGTTCGTGAGAACGCTTGTTCGTGAGAGAGATCACACGGAAGCACCTCGCAATTTCCTCGTCACCAGCGGGGGCTACGCTCATGTATATAGGCGCTCTGATCGGGTACCGAAATAGAAACGAGGCGAACACCTGCCGTGAGCAGCAGCTCTACATCCCAGTTCGGACAGAACCAGTGGTTGGTTGACGAAATGTACCAGCGGTTCCAGGACGATCCGTCGTCCGTGGATGCAAGCTGGCATGAATTCCTGACGGATTACTCGCCGGACGCTGCCGCCAAGACCGGCGCCGCCAACGGTAAGGGTGCGAACGGAACCACCACCACGACTTCGGCGAGGACTGCACCACCCCAGCAGCCTGCCGAGCCGAAAACGGCCTCGTCCACCACCTCGCCGGCAGCCCAGCCTGCTGTGGCGCCCGCACGGAAGCCCGAGACCAAGGCGGCAACCAGGGCACCCGCCGCAAACGGTGCAGCCAAGACCGCAGCACCCACGGCCCCGGCGCCGAAGACCGCACCGGCCAAGACCGAGGCGGCGGCCGCTCCGGCCGAAGACCAGTCGAAGGTTCTGCGCGGCGCAGCTGCTGCCGTCGCGAAGAACATGGCCGTGTCCCTCGAGGTTCCCACCGCCACCAGCCTGCGCGCCATCCCTGCGAAGCTGATGTTCGACAACCGGATCGTGATCAACAATCACCTCGCACGGACTCGCGGCGGCAAGATCTCGTTCACCCACCTGCTCGGTTACGCCATCGTGCAGGCCGTGAAGGCGTTCCCGAACATGAACCGCCACTACGCCGAGATCGACGGCAAGCCGCATGCGGTCACCCCCGCGCACACCAACCTCGGCCTGGCGATCGACCTCGCAGGCAAGGACGGCAACCGTTCCCTCGTCGTCGCGGCGATCAAGAACACCGATACCCACAACTTCACGCAGTTCTACAGCGCGTACGAGGACATCGTCCGCCGCGCGCGGGACGGCAAGCTCACCGCCGAGGACTTCTCCGGTGTCACCATCTCGCTCACCAATCCCGGCGGCATCGGTACCGTGAGCTCCACGCCGCGGCTCATGAAGGGCCAGGGCGCCATCATCGGCGCCGGCGCGATGGAGTACCCGGCCGAGTTCCAGGGTGCGAGCGACGAGAAGATCGCCGAGATGGGTGTCGGCAAACTGATGACGCTCACCTCGACGTACGACCACCGCATCATCCAGGGTGCCGAGTCCGGCGACTTCCTCCGGACCATCCACAATCTGCTGATCAGCGACGAGTTCTACGACGAGATCTTCCATGCGCTGCACATCCCCTACGAGCCGGTCCGCTGGCGCAAGGACGTGCCGGAGGGTGCCGTCGACAAGAGCACCCGCGTGCTCGAGCTCATCGCTGCATACCGCAATCGCGGCCATCTCATGGCCGACACGGATCCGCTGCAGTTCGTCAAGGACAAGTTCCGCAGCCACCCGGACCTCGACGTCACCACTCACGACCTGACCCTGTGGGACCTCGACCGCGAATTCAAGGTCGGCGGCTTCCACGGCCAGGAGAAGATGAAGCTGCGTGACGTGCTCAGCGTGCTTCGCGACGCCTACTGCCGCCACGTCGGTGTGGAGTACACCCACATCCTCGAGCCCGAGCAGCAGCAGTGGATCCAGGACCGTGTCGAGGCGCATCACGTCAAGCCGACGGTCGCTCAGCAGAAATACGTCCTGAGCAAGCTGAACGCCGCCGAGGCCTTCGAAACGTTCCTGCAGACCAAGTACGTCGGGCAGAAGCGGTTCTCCCTCGAGGGTGCCGAGTCGGTCATCCCGATGATGGACGCCGTGATCGACCAAGCCGCCGAGCATCAGCTCGACGAGGTCGTCATCGGCATGCCGCACCGCGGTCGTCTCAACGTTCTCGCGAACATCGTGGGTAAGCCGTACTCCAAGATCTTCACGGAGTTCGAGGGCAATATGAACCCGGCGGCCGCTCACGGCTCCGGCGACGTGAAGTACCACCTCGGCGCCGAGGGCACCTACATCCAGATGTTCGGCGACAACGACATCACGGTCTCGCTCACCGCGAACCCCTCACACCTCGAAGCGGTCGACCCCGTGCTCGAGGGCCTGGTCCGCGCGAAGCAGGACATCTTGGACAAGGGCGAAGACGGCTTCACCGTCCTGCCCCTGATGCTCCACGGTGACGCCGCGTTCGCAGGTCAGGGTGTGGTTGCAGAGACGCTGAACCTTGCGCTGCTGCGCGGATACCGCACCGGCGGCACCGTGCACATCGTGGTCAACAACCAGGTCGGCTTCACCACCGCCCCCGAGTACTCGCGTTCCTCCGAGTACTGCACCGATGTCGCGAAGATGATCGGCGCGCCGATCTTCCACGTCAACGGTGACGACCCCGAGGCCTGTGTCTGGGTTGCCCAGCTGGCCGTCGACTTCCGGGAGAAGTTCCAGAAGGACGTCGTGATCGACATGATCTGCTACCGCCGTCGCGGTCACAACGAGGGCGACGACCCGTCGATGACACAGCCGGCGATGTACGACGTGATCGACACCAAGCGCAGCGTCCGTAAGAGCTACACCGAATCCCTGATCGGCCGCGGCGACATCTCGCTGAAGGAAGCCGAAGACGCCTTGCGTGACTACCAGGGCCAGCTCGAGCGGGTGTTCAACGAGGTTCGCGAGCTCGAGAAGTACAAGCCCGAGCCGAGTGAGTCGGTGGAGCTCGATCAGCCGCTGCCCACCAAGCTCCGCACCGCCGTGGACCGCTCGGTGCTCGAGCGGATCGGTGACGCATTCGTCAACGTGCCCGACGGTTTCTCGGTGCACCCACGCGTCAAACCGGTCATCGAGAAGCGTCGCGAGATGTCCCGCGAAGGCAAGATCGACTGGGCCTTCGCCGAGCTCCTCGCTTTCGGTTCGCTCGTCGACCAGGGCAAGATGGTTCGCCTGTCGGGTCAGGACTCCCGACGTGGCACCTTCACGCAGCGCCACTCGGTGCTCATCGACCGTAAGACGGGCGACGAGTACACCCCGCTGCAGAACCTCGGCAGCGAGAACCCGGGCAAGTTCCTGGTCTACGACTCCGCACTCAGCGAATTCGCTGCGGTGGGCTTCGAGTACGGCTACTCGGTGGGCAACCCCGACGCGCTCGTGCTGTGGGAGGCGCAGTTCGGTGACTTCGTCAACGGTGCGCAGTCGATCATCGACGAGTTCATCTCGTCCGGTGAGGCCAAGTGGGGCCAGCTGTCGGATGTCGTGCTGCTCCTGCCGCACGGCCACGAGGGCCAGGGTCCGGACCACACGTCCGGCCGCATCGAGCGGTTCCTGCAGCTGTGCGCCGAGGGCTCGATGACGGTGGCGGTCCCGTCCACCCCGGCGAGCTACTTCCATCTGCTGCGCCGGCACTCGCTCGACGGTGTCCGCCGTCCGCTGGTCGTCTTCACGCCGAAGTCGATGCTGCGCAACAAGGCTGCGGTCTCCGACGTCGAGGACTTCACCACCGGCAAGTTCCGCTCGGTGTTCGAGGAGCCCACGTACGAGACCGGTGACGGTCAGCGCGACAAGGTCACCCGCGTCCTTCTCGTCAGCGGCAAGTTGTACTGGGAACTGCTGGCCAAGAAGCACAAGGAAGACCGCGAAGACATCGCCATCGTGCGTATCGAGCAGCTGTACCCGGTGCCGAGCCGTCGTCTGCGTGAGACGCTGGACCGCTACCCGAATGCCAAGGAATTCCGGTGGGTTCAGGAAGAGCCGGCCAACCAGGGTGCATGGCCGTTCTTCGGTCTCGCACTTCCGGAGTTGCTGCCCGACAAGCTCACCGGCATCAAGCGCATCTCGCGTCGTTCCATGTCGGCGCCGTCCTCGGGTTCGAGCAAGGTGCACGCGGTCGAGCAGCAGGAGATCATCGACGAAGCGTTCGGCTGATTCGAGAATCCGATCTGCTACCGAGCCGGGTCGAGTTCACTCCAATGGGGTGGATTCGACCCGGCTTCGTAGCATCCGGACCTTCCGGTGGTTCGCAAGTTGCGGGAGCGGGGTCTGGTATCGGAGCGGCGGCGAGTCCGGAAGGCCTTCAGCCTTGGTCGATGTACGACTCGAGTTGGTCGCGTTCGCTCTGCAACTCGTCCAGGCGAATCTTGACCACGTCGCCGATGCTCACGATGCCCAGCATGTGGCCGTCGACCACCACCGGCAGGTGCCGGATACGGCGCTCCGTCATGGTCGCGGCGAGGCTGTCGACACTGTCGGTCGGCAGACAGGTTCGTACCGAGGTGCTCATGATCGCGGCAACCGGGGCGTTCAACACCGACGCACCGTGCTCGTGGATCTTTCGCACGATGTCACGTTCGGTCACGATGCCGATGACGGCGTCGTTCTCGACCACGACCAGGGCTCCCACGTTGTGCCGGGCGAGGTCGGCGATCGCTGCACTCACGGAGATCCCCGGATCAACCGTCGCCACCATCTGCCCTTTGTTACGCAACACATCCGCGATCCGCATCCGGATACCCCGATCCATCCGCTCGACTGCCCGCCGAGTACGGGCGGGCGCTATTCAGCGTAAGCCCGCGCTGCAGCAGGTTTCCGATTGTTATCCAGTCGTTACCGCACGACCCGACGGCCGATACTCCGCGATCAGCCCACTCCAGGCCCGATCAGCCGAGCGCCGCGCCGAGAGCGGCCGCGATCTCCGGAACGGCGGCAACAGCGAGGGCGGGGAGAGCCTGGACGTTCAGCTCGATCAGTTCTTCTCGGGTGAGTTGCGGGTCGCGGAGCCAGGTGATCGTGACTTCCTCGACGTACGCGATCCAGCCGCGGACCGCGAGCCCGACCGCGGGTGTGGGCTCGACTCCGATGGCCGGGAGCTGTTCGAGGGTCCGGGCGGACATCTTCGCGCGGGTTTCCTCGAAGACCGCTCTCATCTCGGGGTCGCCGCTCGCGGTACCTCGGAGGAGAGAGACGTAGGTGCCGCGGTTCTCGGTGACGTAGTCGACATACGACGACAGCACCGAGCGGAGAATTCCCATCGGCTCCTGAGCCTCTTCGGCATACGGTTCCGGCGCGGTCCGGGCGAGCATCTCGTTGCTCGTGTGCCGCACGATCTCGAGATGGAAGTCGTGCTTGGACGCGAAGTAATGAAACAGCAGCCCGCGTGACACACCCGCCTGATCTGCGATTTCCTCGACAGATACCTGTTCGAGTGGGCGCTCGGCCAACATTTTCGCACCGAGGTCGATCAACTGCGCACGCCTATGCTCCGGGCTGAGGCGGGTCCGCTTCGCGACGTCCATGGGCCTAGACTACTGAATGGACGTCAATAGCTATTGACTGACCCTCAATAGCGCCCTATTGTTTCGTACATGAGTCTCCCCGTAACAGATACTTACGCCCCCTCTGCGGGTGCTCGCCACGTCGACACCCTCATCATCGGCAGCGGGTTCGCCGGGCTCGGCGCGGCAATCAAACTGACCCAGGCCGGCAAGACCGACTTCCTGGTTCTCGAGCGTGCCGCCGATGTCGGCGGAACCTGGCGGGACAACACCTACCCGGGCGCGGCCTGCGACGTTCCCTCCCATCTGTACTCCTACTCCTTCGCACTGAACCCGGAGTGGACCAGGTCGTTCTCTCCGCAGCCAGAGATCCAGAAGTACATCCGCTCGGTGGCGGACCGATACAAAGTGCGCGACAAGCACGTGTTCGGCTGCGACGTGCAGTCCGCCCGCTGGAACGAGGAGACCAGTCGCTGGGAGGTGAGCACCACCAAAGGGAACTTCCTCGCGAAGGTGGTCGTGTCTGCAGTGGGTGCACTGTGCGAGCCCGCACTCCCCGACATCAAGGGCATCGAAGGCTTCGAGGGCGAGATCTTCCATTCCGCGCGCTGGAACCACGACGCGGACCTCGCCGGCAAGCGCGTCGCGGTCATCGGGACGGGTGCCTCGGCGATCCAGATCGTGCCGGCAATCGCAGGCAAGGTGTCGCACCTCGACGTCTACCAGCGGACCGCCCCCTGGATCCTGCCCCGCGCCGACCGCGAGTACACGAAGGCCGAGCACCTCGCGTTCAAGTACGTCCCCGGCTTCCAGAAGCTGTGCCGCGCCGGCATCTACTGGATGCGCGAGAGCCAGGTCGTCGGCCTCGCGAAGGCGCCGATGTTCATGAAACCGCTGCAATTCGCCGCCGAGCGTCACCTGCGTCGTCAGATCAGGGACAAGGATCTCCGAAAGAAAGTGACGCCGAACTTCCGGATCGGCTGCAAGCGGATGCTGATCTCGAACAACTATTACCCCGCTCTCGCCCAGAGCAATGTCGATCTGGTGACGGACGGGATCGCCGAGGTCACCGCCGACGGCGTGGTGTCGAAGGAGGGTACGGTCCGCAAGGTCGACGCCATCATCGTCGCCACGGGCTTCCACGTCACTGATTCCCCCACCTTCGAGCACATTTACGGTAAGGACGGCCGCTCGCTGGCGCAGGTCTTCGACGAGGGTGGACAGCAGGGCTACAAGGGTGCCACCATCGCCGGCTTCCCCAATATGTTCTTCCTCGTCGGCCCCAACACCGGTCTGGGACACACGTCTATGGTCTTCATGATCGAGTCCCAGCTCAACTACCTGGTCGACGCGCTCGCCACGATCGACAGGTACGACATCGGGCGGATCGAGGTCCGCAAGGACGCCCAGGACCGGTACAACGCCGATCTCCAGGAGAAGCTCTCCCACAGCGTCTGGAACAACGGTGGCTGCGCAAGCTGGTACCTCGACAAGCATGGCAACAACACCACGCTGTGGCCGGGTTTCACGTTCCAGTTCCGCAGCGAAACCAAGCGATTCGACCTCGGTGCATACGACAGCGTGGCAGTCTCCGATCTGCCCTCGGTCGTGACCGCGGCCGATATCCTCGACGACGACAAGGTGATCGCACAGTGAGCGAGTTCGCAGGCAAGGTAGTCGTAATCACGGGCGCCGGCTCCGGTATCGGACGGGCACTCGCCGTCACGTTGGCAAAGCAAGGTGCCCGGCTGGCCATCTCGGACGTGGACTCCGTCGGTCTCGCCGAAACGGTCGGCCTCGTCGAAGCGGTCGGGGCCGAGGTCAAGTCGAACCACCTCGACGTCACCGAACGCGAAGCCGTTCTCGCCTATGCAGAAGAGGTACTCGCCCACTTCGGGGTGATCAACCAGCTGTACAACAACGCCGGCATCGCGTACCACGGCGAATTCGTGAAGTCCGAGTTCAAGGACATCGAGAAGATCATGGACGTCGACTTCTGGGGAGTGGTCAACGGAACCAAGGCTTTCCTGCCGCACCTCATCGCCTCGGGCGACGGTCACGTCGTGAACATCTCGAGTTTGTTCGGATTGCTGTCCATGCCCGGACAGAGCGCCTATAACTCGGCCAAGTTCGCGGTCCGCGGCTTCACGGAGTCACTGCGGCAGGAAATGCTGATCGCCCACCATCCCGTCCAGGTGACCTGTGTGCATCCCGGCGGCATCAAGACCGCCATCGCGCGTAACGCCACGGCAGGTGCGGGTGAAGACTTGGACACATTCGCCGAGTTCTTCGATCGGAAACTCGCACGCACCACGGCCGAGGATGCGGCCGAGACCATCGTCAAGGGGGTGCGGAAGAACAAGCCGCGGGTCCTGATCGGTGCCGATGCCAAGCTTCTCGATGCCTGGGTGCGCCTCGTCGGGTCCGGCTACCAGCGTGTGGTCGCGATTGTCGCCGGACGCGCCCTTCCCAAGTCGAACCGAAGCTGAGGTATCGATGACACTCACGTTGCCGCTGACCGTTGTCGCCGGGGCTCTCCGCCCATACTTCCGGTTGAGCCTCAACGCGCGACTGCCCTACCGGGTGCAGAGGGCACTGCTCGAACTCGGCGCACCACTGCAGCAGATGCCGCCGGGTGCCGTTGTCCGGGAGACGGTTCTCGCCGGTAGGCCCGCCGAGCGGGTCACGGTGGGAGCCACCGACCGCCCGACCGCGGTGCTGTATCTGCACGGCGGGGCGTACACGATCGGGTCCCCCGCGACGCATCGCTCGCTGGCGGCACATCTCGCACGGGAATCGGGCAGCGTGGTCCACACACTGGACTACCGGTTGGCTCCGGAGAATCCGTTCCCGGCCGGGCTCGAGGACGCGGTCGCCGCCTACCTCGAGCTGACCACCGAACACGGTTTCGAGCCCGGGCAACTGGCCATCGCCGGCGACTCGGCCGGGGGCGGCCTCACCGTCGCCACCGCGCGGCGGCTCATCGACCACCACGGGGTCACTCCTGCGGCGTTGGGTCTCATCTCCCCGTGGGTGGATCCCGGGCGGCGCAACACCGCCAAGGACCGCGATCTGGTGATCAACACCGCATGGTCCTCCGACGCCGCCGCGAAGTACCTGGGAACCGGCGATGTGAGGGACGCGGGGTTCGCACCACTGCACGGCAATCTGAAAGGACTGCCGCCCACCCTGGTTCACGTGGGTCTCGAGGAGGTGTTGTATCCGCAGATCATGGAATTCGTCGAGAAACTGGAGGCGTCCGTCGTGGACGTGACGCTCACCGAGTACGCGCGGCTGTGGCACGTCGCCCACTTGCAGGCGTCACTCGTCAAGGAAGCTGCCGGGGCGGTCGCCGAACTCGGAGCGTTCCTGGCGTCACAGATGCGCGTCCAGCCAGACCCGCGCGACGTCGGCTGAGCCGCTGCCGCCGCGGACCTGGCCGATCATGTCGGCCAGGTCCGCGGTGGTCAGCTCACCGGCCACCACGTTCAACGCCTTGATCTGCGGCTCACCGAGCGCCCCGATGCGATAGAGCGGCACCACGTTCTGGGCGGTGAACACCGCATTCTCGTCGGCGAGCAACACCAGTTCCGCTGCGTCCACCTCTGGGGAGGCGGTGGTCACGCCCGCCACCCGGAGAGCGCCCCCGGCGGGGTCCGGAGCGCCGAGTTCGCGGACGGTGGCGTCGTCGTCGGCCGCCTCCGATGTCTGCGCGAATGCGCAGCCTTCCAGATCGGCAATCCTTCCGGATTCGAAGTCCGGCGCGAGCACCGCAATCGCCTCGTGGCACAGGGGAACGAGTTCTTCGAGAGTGCTGAGAGCACGACGCTCCGAGGTGCCCGCGCTCACGGCCAGTGCCGAGCGATCTTCGGCGCCCGCATAGTCGGCTATCGAAAGCCCTTGTGG